>NZ_JCAMOQ010000002.1:0-527209 GCF_059512365.1 Bradyrhizobium sp. Ses1 | reverse complement strand
TGCGCCTATCACTGTCCATAAGGACAGTTCTCAACAACACGCCTCATTCGGCAAGGCGGCCTTCACCGGACGGATACGTTGATTTTGCCGATTTGAGTTTAGGCGGCTCAACTGTCACTAACTCCTCGACACCAGCTCCCAAGCTCTCGTGAGGAAGTTCCTTGACAAAAGTCGCGCAAGTCCAGGCGCCCGGCCTGAACAGAAGGCAAATTGGCGATTACACCGTAACCGCGGTTGTGGATGGTATCATTGATGTGCCGTTCGAACTGTTGACCGGGATCACGCCGACCGAAGCTGAAGAAATGATACTGGCGGCAGGGCGTCCGCGCTCATCGGCAATGACGGTTTCGGCTTACATCATCGAAGGCGGCGGCAGGACGATCCTCATAGACGGAGGGGCCGGCGGTATCAACGGTTGGGGTGGGCGGCTCCAGGTTGCGCTAGCTGCTGCCAACATTGATCCGCGTCAGATTGATCACGTGTTTCTTACGCACGCGCATCCGGATCACGTCGGAGGCCTGGTTGGGGCATCGCCGTCGGCCGTCCAATTTCCCAATGCAGAGCTCGTCCTCCACGAGGAAGAATACAAATTCTGGAGTGATGACGGCAATTTGAGCCGTGCGCCGGAGGCTGCGCAGCCATTTTTCCATCTCGCCAGAAGTGTCTTTGCCGCTTACGGAAATCGGCGGCGGACCGTCACTGCGGGTGATGTGATACCCGGTATCGATCTCGTGCATCTACCTGGCCACACGCCGGGACACAGCGGTTACAGAATAAGTTCAGGGGCGGAGACCCTTCTCATTTGGGGTGACATCGTTCATTACCCCAATATACAGGTTCAAAAGCCGGCAATAACGATAGCCTTCGATGTGGACTCCGCCGCCGCTTCGGCGACGCGCCGTGCGGTATTGGCTATGGCGGCCGCCGAGAATCCTCTTATTGCTGGCATGCACCTGAATTTCCCCGGCTTTGCCCGTGTGCGAGCATCGGGCGAGTCCTACGCCATCTTCGATGAACCGTGGAGCCCGAGCTTGATCTAATTGAGCCGCGCTTCGGTGCCGGTATATCCTCTGCCTTCTTCGCGCGACCTGTAGTCGGTGCTTAGCGTTGGAGTCCAAAGTTAGCGGTGCCGGGGACGTCTCGACGGACTGGCCGTTGTCGGCATCGAGCAGGTCGTTGCGGGGGCGGTTTGTACGTCGCTTGACGACGCTGCTGCGGGGTCTTCAAAGTTGAACGATAGAATGTGATTCCACCGCATTTTGAGAATGGAGTGTGCGGCAAAGCGGCTACTTTGTCTGGTTACCGGGATGAGAAATCAGTCAGCGCAGATCAGACGACGTTTGCTCGGGACGGGATTTACGGGAGAGATCGCGCAACGTCAGCAATTGCTCCCCGAAACCAAATCATGCCTGGGTCCACATGACTGGAGGCATGCCACACCACAGAAATCTGAAAAGGCGCTACCTGAAACGGCAGCGGGCTCACTGCGAGACCGTGCGCTTTGGCTGCACTCCTCCCGAATAGCCGTGGAACCGTCGCTATTGCCGCAAGAGATTCGAGTAGCTCTGGAAGAGCGTGAGCGTGCGGAGTGGACACTACGATCTTCCGGCTCAGTTTCTTCTGTTCGAGCGTATCGTCGACCAGTCTGCAAGCTCTTTCCTTCAAGTCGACTGCTACGTGTGGAAGCTCGAAGTAGGTTTCAAAGGTAATTGACCGGACTTTTTCGAGGAGGGCCAAGCTGTGCAGGCAAACATAATTGTCGTCGAACAAGACCTTGCGTTTGTGCACAACACCCCCTTCCGAAACATTTCCGACAGCGACATCAATTTCACCTCTATCCAACATGTCCGTTGCCTTTTGATGTTCGAGCGAATGAAGTTCCAGTCGTGCATGAGGCGCCGCCTCTAGGCAAG
The DNA here is from genome assembly GCF_059512365.1 of Bradyrhizobium sp. Ses1. Classification (NCBI taxonomy): domain Bacteria; kingdom Pseudomonadati; phylum Pseudomonadota; class Alphaproteobacteria; order Hyphomicrobiales; family Nitrobacteraceae; genus Bradyrhizobium; species Bradyrhizobium sp. Ses1. Next base: position 525,296 of record NZ_JCAMOQ010000002.1, on the reverse strand, counting down.
ATTTTGCCAAGGGCGGGACAAGCACACTTTCCAGATAGTCCGGAATGCCAAGCTTGAATACCCGGGTAGTTTCGGAAGGAGAGAAGGCGATCACATTGAGCAGGTCTCGATCGATATGGCGCAGTATCTCCGATGCAGTCTTGGCGATTACGGCCCCGCGGGGCGTCGGAGACATGCCTGCGCCGTTTCGGACAAAAAGCTCGTCACCGAAAAGTTCGCGCAACCGGCCGAGTTGATGGCTGAGGGATGACTGGTTTATGCGGAGCTTGCCTGCTGCTTTCGTAACGCTACCGCAAGAACTGATAGCATCCAGCGCCACCAAAAGATTCAAGTCGATCTCAGCAAGCCGGGCATGATTGATTGTGGTTTCCTGCATAGATATTTCCGCGGTCAAGACTTGCTTGGTAGGGGCAATCTACGGGCCGTATTGCCGAGCGCACTGAGATCCAAGAAACTCAACGCAGGCGCCCTTGTTCGAAACGAACGGCGAGTGCGCGATCGATACGATCATTCCAAGGTTTACACGTTGGGCGCGAACAATCTTCACCTTATCTTTGAATTCTGCGGTGATTTTGCCTCGCGGCAGAATGCCTATACCTGCTCCCTTGTGGATCAGCGATACCTGAAGTTCGACGTCGTAGACCTCGGCCGCCAGGCGAAACTGACCTCCATCGCGCTCGATCAAAGTCTGGAGAGCGCGTCGCGCGCCGCATGATTTGTCGGGGAGCAGAACCCACGGATATTGAGAAAGTTGCTTTAGATTCGAATGTCTCGGCAAAGGGAGATCTTTTGGAGCGACGATCACGATCTCCTCCTTACCGACGACTTGTCCAACGGGAGTCGGAAGATCCGGGTCGTTGCCGGCGAACACCAAAATAGCCGCGTCGAGACGGCCGCCTTCGACTTGATCAACAAGCTCGGGGGTCCACCCGCTGGCCAATGACAGCTCGAGCCTCGGATAACGAAGGCGCAGTTGGTGCATCATTTCGGCCAGACCAGCATCGGCAAGTGAATGTGACACCCCGATTCGAAAAGGACCGGAAGGATCGGCGTCCGCGGCCACGGTTTGCTTGAGGTCGTCAATCGAAGCGAGCACGGCGCGAGCGCGATTTAGAACCACTAGCCCTGAGGCAGTTAGCGCTGGAGGCTTTACGCGTCGATCCAGAAGATCCGTCCGGAGCAAATGCTCGAGCCGCTGTATCTGCCGCGTTACGGCCGGTTGGGTGAGCCGAAGGCGTTCGGCGGATCGCTTAACCGATCCCGTGTCCGCCAGAAGAACAAAAGCTCTCATTTCGTCGAGCATATAAACTCTCGGCATTATCATCGTACAGATTATGCATTTGCATACAGAAGGGGCGCGGTCAATGTAGTCGCCGGCTGCGCTTTGTGCGCAGGCAGAACCGGGAGCGATCAATGAAGGCGATTACCATCCAACGTCACGGCTTGCAGGGGTTGGCTCCAGTCGAGCGCGAATATCGCGCGCCTCTCCGACGCGAGGTCCGGTTGCGGATGCGCGCCGTCAGTTTGAACTATCGTGATCTGGAAATCGTCTCCGGGACGTTTGCAACAGCTTACAATTTGCCATTGATACCGATCTCGGACGGCGTCGGAGAGGTCGTCGAGGTCGGTCAGGACGTCGCGCGCTTCAAGCCCGGAGATCGTGTCTGCTCGGCTTTCTGGGGTGAATGGAACGACGGCGGGTTCAATATCGCGAAGGCGGGGAAGTCTTTGGGCGGTCCCGGAGATGGCTTGCTGCAAGAACAAGTCACACTGGACGAGCAGCGATTGGTGAAGGTTCCCGACGCGTTATCGGACCGCGAGGCTGCCGCCTTTCCATGTGCCGGCTCCACCGCTTGGCAGGCGCTCGTTTCGTTCGGCCAGATCCGGCCGGGAGATGTAGTTGTCGTTCAAGGGACGGGAGGGGTCGCACTATTCGGCCTTCAAGTGGGGTTGATGGTCGGTGCGAAGGTGATCGTTTTGTCGAGCAGCGACAAAAAGTTGGAGCGAGCAAAGGCTCTAGGTGCTTTTGCGGGAGTTAACTACCGCGGAACGCCAGCCTGGTCGGACGAGGTCCTTGAGTTGACGGCGGGGCAGGGGGCCGACCATATTCTCGAAACTGGCGGACCTAGCAGCTTTGCCCAATCGCTCAAGGCAGTCCGTTCCGGGGGACGAATTAGCGTGATTGGATATCTGGGAGGGGCGGAGGGCAGTATCAATCCGCTGGATATCTTTCGTAAGCAAGCTGCGGTCCAGGGCATTCCGGTCGGTTCTCGTTCGTCGCTTGAAAGCCTGCTGAACGCCATGGCCGCGAGTTCGAGGCGGCCCGTCCTCGACAGCACGTTCGACTGGAACGATGTTGTCCCCGCGCTCGAACGCCTGCATTCAGGTGATCATTTCGGAAAAATCGTCCTTACCTTTTGAGCACCGCCCACCAAATCTGGCAGGGCGCAGCCATATGTACCGCTGTCAATGGTCATATGGCGTCAAAAATACTTTCGATCACCGATGAATTTTGCTCGCCACCCCGCTCCTCCGAGCGGAGCAAGTTTCACCAGAACCGAGAACATCAAGGTTTTCGAATGTTCCTTAGCGGCGGCAAGCAGACCGGCGATGCTGCCGCTTGAGAGACCGCGCTCGCGATTGTTAGGTCGCCATCGCCCCTTCGCCAAAGAAGCGGATCAAAAAATAATCGTGCGGCACCGATGAGTTTTGCCTGCCACTCCGGTCTTACGCACGAGGTCGCTCGGGATCACGGGCGAACAAGAGAACAAGCAGGAACACAGAGATGATGCTGAAGGACAAGGTTGCAGTGATCTACGGGGCTGGAGGCGCGGTTGGGGGCGCTGTCGCGCGCGCTTTTGCACGCGAAGGAGCCAAGCTATTTCTCACCGGCCGCAATCGAGCTTCGGTTGAAGCCGTCGCAAAAGAAATCGCTTTTGATGGCGCCGCGGTCCAAACGGCAGAAGTTGATGCTCTCGAGGAGGGGGCGATCAGCCGTCATCTCCAGTCGGTCATTGACGAGGCCGGTCGTATTGACATCTCTTTCAATGCCGTCGGGATCCCGAATACGAATTTGCAGGGGGTGCCTCTGGTCGATCTCGCGCTGGACCAGTTCTCGCGGCCAATCGTGACTTACACGGAAACGTACCTTTTGACCGCGCGGCAGGCTGCCCGCTGGATGGTTAAAAGAAAATCAGGTGTGATCATGACGGTCACCTCAACCCCCTCGCGAACCGGCATTCCGATGATGGGCGGGGTCGGTCCGGCCATGGCCGCCGTAGAAGCGCTCACCCGGAACTTTTCTGCCGAACTTGCGCGCGATGGCGTTCGAGTGGTTGGTCTTCGACCGCTCGGCATGCCGGACTCTGGTACGATTAGAGAAGTCTACGGCCTTCATGCCAAAGCATGGGGAATTTCCTGGGACCAGTTCCACGATTTGATCGCGAGCAGAACCCACACGCGTCGGCTGACGACCCTTGCTGAGATGGCAAACGCGGCTGCTTTCATCGCCTCCGATCAGGCGAGCGCGATGACTGGTACTATCGTTAACATGAGTCTGGGAGCCCTCGACGACTAGCGTCCTGCTTCGAATCTGCCAGCGTGGTCGTGCCGTTCGACCGCTCGATCCGGGCGGTCGGCGGACGATGGTTGATCTGTTCTCGACTGCGATTTGTCGTATCGCGCCCCTCCGAGCGGGGCACAGTTTACTCAGGGGTATCCATGAAACTCACTGGTCGCACAATCCTCATCACCGGAGGTTCTGCCGGCATTGGTCTTGCGTTCGCGCTTAAGTTCGTCGAGCTCGGTAACCAGGTTATCGTGACGGGTCGGCGCAAGGCCGCGCTCGACCAAGTGAAGCTACAGTATCCGAAAATACAAACGATCCAGAGCGATGTCGCCGATCCAGCTCAGATTGCTGCACTTGCTGCACGCGTGAAGGAGGATTTCCCGCAGCTTGACGTGCTAATGAACAACGCCGGTATTAGCCTTTATAAGAACCTCAAGGGCACAGCAGCCGACATTGCTGGTTTGACGGTGGAGCTAAACGTCAACGCGGGTGGCGTGATCAGGATGACTTCCGCCTTCATCGACATGCTAAAGGCTAACAAAGGTACGCTCATCAACGTGTCGTCTGCCTTGGCATTCGTGCCCCTGCCATGCTTGCCGATATATTGCGCGACCAAGGCGGCGATCCACTCGTACACCCAATCGCTTCGCTTCCAGTTGGAGGAGACTGGTGTGGAGGTCATCGAACTCATGCCTCCGGCGGTCAAGACCGAGATGACGGCTGACCTTCGGGAAGACGATGGCATCACCATGATCACAACCGAACAGCTAGTGAAACAATCATTTGACGGGTTCAAAGCAGGCGTTCCCGAGATCCGGCCGGGGCAGTCGAAGCAACTCGCATTCATGCGCCGGCTCGCGCCGAATTTTATTAACGGACAGCTCTGGAAGGCTTCTAGAAAACTGGTGCCTGCGGGAGTTAATGACTCCAAGCCAACGCGTCTATCTTACACTTGACGCATGCGTGGCCGCCTGTGGGTAATCTAAAGCGCGCCTGAGCCGAAGTTCTTCTGCGAGCTGTTTGGAAAGCTCCCAAGGGCGTGGTGGCTTGGAGATGCGTATCACTCAGTAGGCCCACCTGCGAAAAAAGATGACCTCACCGATGAATTTCGGTCGTCGAGCCGGTCTTATTTATCGTCAGGCAGACATAAACGCCCAACGCTAGGAGAGTAGCATGCTTGCATTGACGGGCAAGGACGTCGTGGTGATCGGAGGTAGCCGAGGCGTGGGGCGCCGTATCGTGGAGGCAGCTCACAGCAACGGCGCGCGTGTATTTGCTGTCGCTCGGCAGGAGGGGCCCCTCAAGCAGTTGCAACAAGAACTGTCTGACGTCCAGATCATGTCGCTCGACGCAACGGACGACGACGCGCCCCGCAAAATATTCGACGTCCGCCAGCCGAGGGTCCTTGCCATTTGCGCCGGGGCTTTCCCGCCCGCCGCCCCACTCCATGAGCAGAGCTGGCAGGAGTTCGGGAGAAATTGGGAGGCTGACGTCCGGATAGCTTTTAACTTCTGTAAAGCAGCAATATTGCGCCCATTGCCGTTAGGGACCAAGATCATTCTGGTGTCGAGCGGCGCTGCTCTCGCAGGATCCCCGAACTCGGGTGGATACGCTGGCGCCAAGCGAACGCAGCTGTTTATCGCAAACTACGCACAGAAGGAATCGAACCGTCTCGGGCTTGAGTTGCGGTTCATATCGTTAGCGCCGCGCATCATGCCGGATACGGACTTAGGAAGGCATGCGATCGCTGGTTATTCTCGCTATCTCGGCATATCGCCCGCGGACTTCGTGCGGAGTATGGCCTCTCCGCCGACATCATCGCACGTGGCGACCGCATTTATCGAGTTAGCCGCAAATACTGGGCCTATCGAGGGAAATACGTTCATCGTGTCAGGCCGGGGGCTCGAAGCAGTGCCTCAATGACCCCGGCTGGCGCTCGATATCAGCGTTCATTGCGCTGGCACAGTCTTCGAAAAGTGTATCCTGGCTGTCAGGACTTGAAGGATGTTGTCCGAATGCAAATATCGAGCTGCAATGACAGCAGCTGAAGGACCAAACTCAAGAGGAGATTCGAATCGCCCCGACGATGCGTTTGGACGGCGCGTTGGGCCCTTTCGCCGTGAGCTTAAATTGCATTGCTATCGGATGCTTGGGTCCGTCCACGAAGCCGAGGACGCAGTCCAGGATACACTTTTGCGGGCTTGGCGCGGCTTTGATCGATTTGAGGGGCGAGGATCTTTCCGAGCGTGGCTGTATCAAATTGCAACGAACGTATGCCTGAATACTCTCGCAGCTCGAAAGAATGCTCCGCGCCTCCTCCCTAACGAATTGCTGCCTGCGGCGGGCATGCGCATGCCGGACGGTACGTCGGTTACGGACGTGCCGTGGCTAGAACCGTATCCGGACTCGTTCCTTGAAGGCATTGATGAGACGGCAAATCCCGAGGCGCGATATCTATCGCGGGAAGCTGTCCAACTCGCGTTCGTTGCCGTAATACAGGGCTTGCCTCCCCGTCAGCGAGCTGCGCTTCTGTTGTGTGACGTGCTGGGTTGGTCTGCGAATGAGGCTGCTACTCTCCTTGGCGGCTCAACAGCTTCGATCAACAGTATCCTGCAGCGGGCGCGCGAGACGCTTTCCAAGCGCTACCCCGATGGTCGCCCAGCAGCGTCGCGCTCGCCCAATCCGTTTGAGCAGGAACTTCTAAGTCGTTACTTGAACGCCTGGGAGCGGCTCGACGTCGACGGTCTTGTGGCTCTGCTTAAAGAGGACGCGACTTACACGATGCCGCCGAAAGCACAATGGTACGCCGGTCGCGCGGCTATCGGTAATTTCTTCGAATGGGCATGGAGAGCCTACGAGAGCTTTCGCCTAGTTCCAACGGCCGCTAACAATCAGCCCGCGTTCGCAGCATACTCTCGTGCCAGCAGTGAAACGCCTTGGACCGCACATTCCATCCATGTTCTTACGGTCGAGAGCGGCGCCATTTCCACATTGACGCTCTTCGCAAAGCCCCTAGCGCAAAGTTTGTTTCCGGTTTTCGATCTTCCTCACATCATCCCCATCGTAACCGATGATTTTCCGAATCGAGACCAGAACCCGTATTAGGCGGCCGACGAGATCAGCCGGGCGGTCAGAGCAAGAAGGTGGCGCTTGGACGAGCGCTGATCCTCGGCACGCTACGTGTTATATTGGATGAACCGTTCCAACGGCTCGCGCCCGCACTGGCGCAGCGATGCGCTGAGGCATTTCGCCGGCGTCACTCGCGAGACAAACCTGTTCGCTGCCGACGAAGGAGGCCAGTATACCCGACGGCATCTTCAACGTGGTTACAGGTTTTGGACCTAAGATCGGCAGCGAATTGATCGCGCATCCAGGCGTCGCCAAGATCACGTTTACCGGCTCGGATGCGACAGGTGCGAAAGTTTACGAGACGGCGGCGCGCAGTCTGAAGCGCGTGTCGCTCGAACTGGGCGGGAAGTCCCCGAATATCGTCTTCGAAGAACGCGTGCGAGCGATCGTTGTCCGAAGGCATCGTCCCATTAATTAGCATTGACTAATGAATTAGTCTTCGCTAATGATTTCTTTATGCATATCGCCACCCCCATCGATACGGTGATGCGCGCCCTTGCTGATCCAACTCGGCGCGCCGTGTTCGAGCGGGTGATCAGCGCCGGTGAGATTAGCGTAGTCGAACTGACGCGGGAGAGCGGGGTAACGCAGGGCGCCGTCTCCCAGCATCTGAAAGCTTTGAAGCAGGCTGGTCTGGTCGCCGAACGACCCGAGGGTCGAAAGGTCTACTATCGCGCCCAACCGGAGGGCCTCGCCCCACTTTTCGATTGGATGAGCCATTACGGCGTCTTCTGGCGCAATCGGTTCGCCAATCTTCGTACCCTCCTGAAGGAGATTGATCCATGACTGGCGCCGAATTGAAACCCGACACGCAGGAGATTGTGGTTGACCAGGTTTTCCCACATGCGCCTGAGACAATCTGGAAGACGCTGACAAATGGCGAGCTGATGAGCCGCTGGATAATGGCGCCGACGGGATTCGAGCCGGTAGAGGGCAAGCATTTTACATTCCGGACAAAACCGGCCGGTGCCTGGGATGGTACCATTCATTGTCAGGTGCTGGAGGTGAAGCGCAACGAACGCCTCACCTATGCTTGGAAGGGCGGGCACGAGGGGAATGTCGGATACGGCTCACTGTTGAATACAGTGGTCACATGGACGCTTTCGAGGGTCGAGAACGGAACGCGCCTTCGACTTGTCCATTCCGGCTTCGTCCTGCCAAGGAATGATACGGCTTACAAGAACATGGGCGAAGGCTGGAAAAAGGTTCTCAAGAACATCGGCAGCACTGCCGACGAGCAGGCTTGAGTGCGCAGAAGGCAATCGTCCTCGCGCCCCAGAACGGATGAGGAGGTTTGATGCTGCTTAAATTTTGTTTGCGCCAACGGCCATCCTATGAAGGTGAGAAGACATGAACGAGCCCTATACCGGTGGGTGCGCCTGCGGCGCGATCCGCTACAAAATGTTCGCCGAACCCGTAATGATGACCGATTGCCAGTGTCGTCAATGCCAGCGTGAAAGCGGCACGGGGCACTTATCGCACCTGATCTTTCCGCGCTCGGCTACGAGCATCCAAGGAGAAGCGACGCATTGGGAGTTGGTCGGTGATAGTGGCACCGTCAAAATACGCGCCTTCTGCCCCACCTGCGGATCACCGGTCTACGCGACGTTTCGCGACATACCGGATTACGTAGTTGTGCGCGCCGGGAGTCTTGATGATCCTAGTCGGTATAGGCCGCAACAGGTCACATGGACGGCAGCTGGCTATGCTTGGGACCATCTCGATTCAGCTCTTCCGAAATTCGAAAAAATGCCCCCAGCGTGACACATGGGGTGCCTGCCTATGATCCCAGGGGAGCGGTCCGAATACTGGGTGTCGGTCCACTGACTGATGAGGAGAAACGCTCCCTGAATGACGAAGCAAGGCAGAAACTGTGAAGTTGGACGATCGACTACCAGACCGGCCTGTACTGGTCCTTCGATGCTTCTCATTGCTGACGAAGAAAATTTCTGACCTCTGCCTAGCCCTGTGGGTCATCGGGCGCAAAGTCGGTCGAGAACAACCTTTCCCAGCATGCGGCCGCTCTCAACCAGCGCGTGTGCCTCCCGAAGTGAGGTGGGCGTGAGCGGGCCGAGCTCCGTCGTTGCCGTCGAGCGCAGGACGCCGGCTTCGGCGAGCGAGGAGATTTCATCAAGGATCTTATGGTGGGCAATCATGTCGGCGCCACCGAAATGCTGCCGCGTCACCACATCCTCCCAATGCAACGATGCGCTTTTGGGCCGCAGAGGCGCGGCGTCGAGGGATGCGTGATTGGTGATCACGCCGATCTTGCCCCCTGGTGCAATGATCTTGGTGATCGCAGTCCAGTGCAGGTCCGTCTGATTGAGGGCGGCGATGTAGGTGATATCCGGCGCGTTAATTCTCGCGAGCTCGTCTGTCATCGACTGCGAATGATCGATCACGTGGTGGGCGCCAAGCGAGAGGCACCAGTCACGGCTCTCGGGACGTGAGGCAGTGGCGATCACGGTTAGTCCGGAGAGGCGCCGTGCGAGCTGGATCAGCATCGATCCGACGCCACCGGCGCCACCAATGATCAGCAATCCGCCCGCATCGTGTTGCTTTCCCAAGCCAACGCCAAGGCGGTGAAACAGCAATTCCCACGCCGTGAGCGACGTGAGGGGCAGAGCCGCCGCCTGCGCAAAGCTGAGCCGCGCCGGCTTGCGGCCGACGAGGCGTTCGTCGACGGCGTGGAGCTCGGCATTACCGCCGGGCCGGCTCAGACTGCCGGAATAGAAGACCTCGTCGCCAGGGCGAAAAATTGTGACCTCGCTTCCGACATCGACGACGATACCAGCAACGTCCCAGCCAAGGATATCGACGGCATCGCCCATCAAGACCTGACCGAGACGGATCTTGGTGTCGACAGGGTTGACGGAGACGCCGCGTACTGAGACCAGGAGGTCACGAGGACCCGGGACAGGATCCTTCTTGTCGGCGATCGTGAAGCACTGAGGATCGGACAGGGCGGCGCCTGGACGGTAAGTGATAGCTTGCATGTGATTTTCCCTCGACGCTGATCTGTCGGAGAAATCGTTACGTAGCTCGTCTTTGCTAGTACGGTCATTTGGCGTACTAGGTTTCCGAAAGGGAACTGTCGGTATGAAGATCAAGCACTATTCAGACGTGCCGGGGTGCCCGGTGGAGGTGACCCTCGATCTCATCGACGGGCGCTGGAAAGGCGTCATGCTCTTCCATCTGCTTGATGCGGGATGCCTGCGGTTCAACGCGCTTCATCGTCGCCTGCCAGGCATTACGCAGCGGCTCCTGACCAAGCAGCTTCGTGAGCTCGAGGAGGTCGGGCTGGTTCTACGGACCGTCTATGCCGAGGTCCCTCCACGAGTGGAGTATCGCTTGACTGAGGAAGGCGAAAGCCTGAGGCCCCTCGTCGAAATGCTCTCGAAATGGGGACAAGAAAGACTGAACCGGCAACGCGCGAAACAAGCCCGCGCGCCGCTACTTTGCTCGAACAAAGCTCGCTCGTAAATGCAGGGCATAAGTCCCGAGCGAGGGTCATCTTTGAGCATGGATTGCGTCAATCAGTCACTTACCACACGAATCAGCGCTCGCGGGATTTGCTTCGAGCTCATCGCAGAACTGACGCGCGCGCGAGATCAGCAGGTCATCCGCCCGGCTTCTTCCAGCCGCGACGATACGCTCCGGGCGAAATCACGCCTCAAATCGCGTCATGATCGAATGTCGGTGGCGGTGGTTGCCTGTCCGGGATTCGGACCCGCGAACTATCTTGAGCGGCGATGAATCGCGCAGGAACGGAGGCTCTTGGCGGTCTTTCAACGCGCCGCCTCGCGAGCAAAGCTACCCTCCGGTAGGAAAACAGGCTTCCGAAATAGTGGGTTTAGCGACGTGGCGGACGGACCTCTGCTACATCCTCTGCCAAACGACGATGTTCTGCCATCCGGCGTGCTCAGTGCAAGGCGTGCTCCGAGGCGAGTGGCGCGGGCAATATCCCGATGCGTCCCTCTACGAATTACTAAGTGGTAAGGATATCTGGTTGCGGAAAGAATTCCTCGGGCGAAAGCTGTCTGGAGATCAGGCCATCCTCGAACATGTAGCGGCTGACAACGTCGAGCGTTGAGCGATTCTTTGCGAGGCCAGCCGGCCAGTAGTCGCTGCCGAGCTGCTGCTCAGCGAACATCAGGTTCTCGAGCTGCCACGGCAGCATCGTACTCAGCGCCGCCGAATCGAACAGTCGCTCCCTGGCGATCGCTTGAGCCTTGGCGAAACCATCGAACACGGCCATCGCCAGGCCCGGGTTGGACTCGGCGATGGTTCGCTTGATGGCGATGAGGTGCATAGGTGGAAAAATCCCGGTCTTGGAGAAATACGCGAGCTCTGCCTCCATGGGATTTTCGAACAGGCGGGTCACCATAGGAGTGCGCCAGGTGCTCGGTGCCCGCGCGGTGTATAAAGCGTCGATCTCGCCCTCCGCCAGCAAGACGGCGAGGCTCTTGTCGTTCCTTTGCTCGTGCTTGAAGCGGTCGGGATAGAATTGCGGATGCTCGTCGCCACTGCGGGCGCTTTCCAGGCCACCCGACACGTAGATCGGCGAGGTGCGCGGCAGTCCGAAATAATCCTGAAAGATGCCGCGCAGCCAGACGGCGGCGGCCATGTCGAACACGGGCACGCCGATGCGCTTGCCGGCGAGATCGGCTGGTGTCCTGATCCGCTTTGACGTGTTGACGAAGACGTTCGAGAAGCGGAAGTGTCGCGAGGGAAACACCGGCACCGCCACATAAGGCCGCTCCGGGCGTTCGAGCGACCTCAGATAGGAAGTGATCGGAAATTCGCAGCAGTCGAAGGTGTGTTCCGTCAACTGCTTGTTGAATAGCGCTTGCACGCCCATCAACGTCACGTCGGCTTCGACGCCGGCGATCGATACTTCACCGTTCGCGATCGGTCGGGTGCGATCGGAATCGCTGAGCCCTATTTTAAGAGACAAGGCTGCCATATTTTTTGCTTTCTTCGATGTCGAGGTGGTTGGAGGCCAGCCGTTTGACGAGAACGTCGAGCAGCTCCGGCAATGCGAGCGGCGTCGCATTGGCGCCGCCGCGTGCGTAGATGGCGGTTGCCTTCGAGATGTCGATCCCCAGCCGCTGCGACAGGCGCTGAACGGCCAGCTTGCAGTCGTCCGGCATCGGCAGGCAGGCGATCTTCTGCCCTGCGGCAAGATGATCGTTGGCACCGATCAGTTCGAGGCGCCTGCTTCCGACCTTGCGCGAGGACGTGACGCGGTGAGCGGCGCGCTCGCCGCGCGACAGAACGAAGCTGCGATGGGTGAGGCCCGGCGCAACCCATGAAATAATGTCGCTATAGTGATGGCCGATCCGCGCGACGACGTCAGCCAGGATGCGTGCCATTTCGTTGTGCATCATGACATAGTGCCGGCGCTCTTCGTCGCCCCATTTCCAGCGGGTCGCCGTGACTTGCACTGCGGTCGAGTCCGCCCTCCAGGGCGACACGGCGTTGCCCCTGTTCTCGAACAGGCCGGGATCGTCATAGGCTACCGCCGGCGAAGGTTTTCCGCGATATTCGACGATATGCTCGTAGGGGACGACGGCCATGGGCTCCGAGATCACCATTCGGTGCAGCACCGTGCCGCTGTCATTGGCGAGCGGCGAGAGATTCAAGACCTCCGGCGAAAATGGAGGTTCGAGGCGAGCCTGCAGTTCCTGTGGAAGGTATGTACGCTTCGTCGGACGGAAGCCTTCATCCAGCAGCCGCTGGTTGATCGCCATATGTTCGGTCGAAAATGGATACGGCTTGGTCTTGGTGCAGGGCATGAACAGCAGCACGTGACGGCGCGCCGACGGCAGCTTGGGCTCATATTCGTTCTGAATGAATTGCAGCCATTCGGCGATACGTGGATGCTTCAGCGAATCGACATTGTCCTGCGGACTGTAAAGACAAAGCGTTCGGTCGAGCTCGAAGGGGCTCTGTATCTTCAGCGTTGACTCCAGAATGCGCTTGGATCGGTCCTCGACGCTCACCATGGCAATGTATTCCTTGCAGCCTTGCAGGGGCGGGTATCACTCATGCGACGTTTCCCCGAGTTTCGCGCTTAAGCAGAGCAGCGGGGTCAAGCTCTTGTTCGTCGTAGTCGAGAAGCGACTGGAGATAGGCGTCGGCGTCCTCAACGAACAGGTTGCGGCTGACGCCCGCAGCGATACGATCGAGGCCGAATTTGAGGGCGGAGATACCGGCGGAGCAGGCAAGGCTCGGCATCGCCGCAAACGTGTAGCTGAAGATGTTGGCGAGATACGGCGCCGATCCCGTGACCTTCTCGGTGAATTGGAAACTGGGTGACAGATAAGGGTAGGCGCCGAGTTGCGGATGCTCGTCGCCGGCCGGCGGCTGATAGCGATCGGACCAGCGCGCGATCTTGTCATGGAAGCGGGCCAATTCCGGCCGCGTGGCGAGATCGACGGTGAATCCGGTGCCAACGATCAGGAAATCAAAGCTCTCCGTTCGCCCCGAATTGTTCAGCGAAATCTTCCCGGCATCGAAGCCGACGCGCTCAAGCTGATAGCCGAGCTGCACGAAGAAATTGCCGTGACGAACGCAGCGGTCGAACGTGTCCTGCGGAGGTGGCTGATTCATGTCGAAGATGATCTTCATGAAGCGCCATTTGTGGGCGTCATCGAGGTCGCCGAAATGGCGCAGGAAGCCCGCGAACTCCATCCAGCGATTGGGATTGACGGTTGGAAGCTTGTTTCGCCGAGCGAACAGATGGACCGACGTCGCGCCATTTTCGAGCGCCATGGCTGCGTTGTCGAAGGCCGAAGCGCCGGCGCCAATCACGGCGACCTTCTTTCCGACCAGTGCGGCAAAATCGATCGGCTCTGCGGTATGAGCATAACGCTCTCGCGGCAATGCCTTCGCGATCACGTCGGGCACGGCCCATCGGCCAGACCCTTCGATCCCGGTGGCGAGCACGACGTTGCGGGCAAACAGCCTCTCGGCCGCCCCGTTGACGCGCGCGTGCACCGCGAGCAGGCCGTTGGCAAGTGGTTCGATATCGGTTACCTCGGCCCCGTTGCTCACTTCCATACCGATGGTGTTGCGTACCCAGCTCAGATAGGCCTGCCAGAGTTCGCGCGGGATCTTGTTCAATTCCGCCCAGGAAGTCTCGCCGTAGCGCGCTTCCCACCAGGCACGGACCGAGAGGCTGGGAAGACCGAGATCCGGGCCGGTCACGGTCTTTGGCGTTCGCAGCGTGTGCATGCGGGCGAATGTCAGCCACGGACCTTCGAGACCGGCAGGATTCCTGTCGAGCACGCGAACGGTGGTCACCCGCTCGCGCAGGAGGCGGAACGCGATCGACGTTCCACTTTGGCCGCCGCCGACGATGACGGCGTCGTGCACGGGCTCGCCCTCGTGGTTATGGGGAATCGTCCATTGCCGGGCCGGGTATCCGAGGCAATCTAGCTCAAAGCGAACGCGCCGTTCGAGCTCGATCAGGGCGTCACTTGCTTTATTCGTTGCAAGCATCAGGCTATCTCGTCTTCAGTGGAATACGCCGTTCGATCGGAAGCGGCTCCTGCGCCTTCGATTGGGCGAAGGCCACGACATGGGGTTCGAGCCTGCTGGCAAGGGTTCGGGCGTCGCGCGTCGCGGCCGAGAGCTTCGCGAGGCTTTCGGCGACCCGGCTGCGCAGTTCCCGCGTGTCGACCGAAACGATCTTCCGATCGACGACCTTGAATTCGCCGCCGACCATGACGTCCGTCACCGCGGCGGAGTCCGCGCTCGTCACCAACTGGTTGAGGGGGGCGGTGGCGGGAATGAAATCGATGTGGTTCAGATCAAGCAGGGCGAGGTCTGCGCACGCTCCCTGTTCCATCCGCCCACATGCCTCGAGGCCCAGGATCTGCGCGCCACCCCGGGTCGCGAGCCGGACGACTTCGCTGGCTAGCAGCCACTCGTCACGTGGGCCGGCGAAAACCTGGGCTGAGAAGGAGGCAAGCCGCATCGCGTGCAGCATGCTCAGGGAGTCGGAGGAGTTTGCGCCATCGGTCGCCAGCCCGACATTGATGCCGCGCGCCAGCATCGGCCTGACATGGGCGATGCCAGATCCGAGTCGGAAATTGCTTGCGGGAATGTGCGCAACCGAGCAGCCGTGCTCCGCGAGCAGATCGAGGTCGTCATCGTCGAGCCAGACGCCGTGCGCGGCCGTGAATTTGGGCCTGAGCATGCCGAGGTCGGCAAGATAGCGGACTTGGGAGCGGCCATAGATCTTGCGGGCGGCGACCGCCTGCAGCCGCGACTCTGCGATATGCATGTGGATTGGCAGCCCGTGGCGTTCGGCGATCTCCATGCAGCGTTGCAGGAAAGGCTCCGAGCAGTGATGCGGGATCGTCGGTGCGATGGCGATCGAGATGCCGTTGGGGAGCTGCGCTTGCGCGGCCACGATTTCTTCCATGGCCGCAAGCGTCCTATCGCCGCTTGCAAGCGAGAAGTTGCCGACCGACGCGCGTAAATCCGGCGGCAGCGCGTCCGCTAGCCCCGGGATCGACTGGAACAAGGTCTGGTCGGCGATCATCGGCGCGAGCGCGGCGCGCATCCCGGCATCGGCGTAGGCGCGCGCCACCGCCGTGAAGCCTTCCACGGTCGGCCGCGGAAACTCGTAGACGAGATCGAAACAGGCGGTGCAGCCCTTTGTCAGCATGTCGATGGCGCCGACCAGCGTCGACAGATAGATCGTCTCCGGATCGCGCGGGCCGGCGAGCCATGGTCCGTTCGTCAGCGACGCCTCGAGTGTCCACCTTTCGGCGATGCCCTTCATCAGATTGGCGTGGCCATGCGTGTGGGAGTTGACGAGACCGGGGACGATCAGCCGATCGCTGACATCGCGCCGCGTTGCTGAACGCGCAGGTGTCGCGCCGGTTGTTCCGATCCAGGCAAGCCTGCCGTCTTCGATCAGCAGATCCTTTCGATCGACCGTTCCGGATGCCGGATCGACGACGAGGCCTCCCGATAGCAAGAGACGTTCCTGCGCCGTCATTGACCTTGTCCTGGGGGATGGGTCGCAATCCAGTGCCGGGCGATGTCGCTACGGCCGGCGAACCAGACGGATTCATGCTTCGCCGCAAAATCGAGAAACCGGGTGATGGCCTCGAACCGGGCCGGCTGGCCGGAAATTCTGCTGTGCAGGCTGATCGTCATCATGCGCGGATGGCGGCGGCCCTCTTCATGGAGCACGCGCATGGCCGACGAAAGATGGTCGAAGAAATCGTTCGCCGTTCCGAGCTTTGCGGTCGCAAGCCGATTGTCGTTGTTGGTGAAGCTGTGTGGAATGACGAGATGGGGACGTTCCCCGACTTTCACCCAGTAGGGCCAGTCGTCAGCATAGCTGTCGGAATCGTAGAGAAAGCCGCCATGCTCGACCAGAAGCGCGCGGGTATGCCGGCTCGGCGAATAGCGGCTTTGCCAGCCGAGCGGACGGCGTCCGACCGCCTGCTCGAAGCCGGCCACGGCCCGGCCAATGGCGCTTCGTTCTTCGGCTTCGCTCATCAGAAAATGCCGGACGAAACGGTTGCCATGGCAGCACAGGTCGAAGCCGTTTGCCTTGATCGTCTCCGCGGCCTCGGGGTTGCGCAACAAGGCCAGCGCGCATGCGTTGACGGTGAGCGGGATGCTGCGTTCGGCCATGGTGTCGACGATCCGCCAGAAGCCGACCCTCGAACCATATTCGAACAGCGATTCGGCGACAAAATCCCGCATTCCTGTCGGGACCTCCTGCGCGATGCCGTCGGTCAGCGCCAGTTCCGTTGCGCCGTCGCCATCGGGAATCGATGGTTCGGCGCCTTCTTCGATGTTGAGGACGATGACGATTGCCAGCCGTGCGTCGTTGGGCCAACGCGGCCTCGGCGGCCCTCTGCCGTAACCGACGAAATCCCGGTCGTCGTGGGCTTTCATTGTCCGCCCGAAGCTGCCGGCAAGGCATCGCCGATCTTGGCGGCAAGATCGAGCAAGAACTGATCACCGCGCGGACCTGCGATGAACGATAGTCCGACCGGACAGCCATCGACGGTGATCGCCGGGATGTTGAGCTGTGGCAGCCGGCACAGGCTGGCGACACAGGTGAGGGCCAGCGTCCTTTCCCGGAATTCGATCTGTGCCGAAACGGGCGCCTCGCGAAGTGGCGGAAGAGCGTGCGCGGTCGGAATCATCAGCACGCCGTCGTTTCCGAGCAGCGATACCAGCCGGTCCGTCAGTTGTTCGCGGCGCGCCACCGCGACTGCGAACTTTGCGGAATCGACGCGCGATGAAAGCTCGATCCGGTCGGCCACTGCGGGACTCAAGGCTCGGCGCGGCATTGTGGCCCACGCGCCGAGCGTCGACCAGAGATCTTGGAGTTGCAGTGGCCTGAACGTGTCAAGCCAGAACTCGGCACCTTCCTCGAACAACGTAACTTCAGTCGCCTCGCCAAGCGACTTTGCCACGGGCAGAAGCGCCTCGCCGATCTCGCGCACGGGGACGTCGAACGCGTCGCGCGCGAGCAGCAGGCGGGCCGGCTTGAACGGTCCGCTCGCTCCGAAGTAGATCTCGCCGACGCGTTTTATCGTCGCCGCATCGCGCGCGAGCCAGCCGACGGAATCAAAACTCGGCGCCATCGCCATGATGCCGGCGACCGACAAACGGCCGTAAGTTGTCCGCAGGCCATAGAGGCCGCAGAAGCTTGCGGGCACACGGATCGAACCGCCCGTGTCGGTGCCAAGCGCGAAGTCGCAAAAGCCGGCTGCGACGGCAGACGCCGAACCACTGGAAGATCCGCCGGGTACGCGCGCCGGTGCCTTTGGATTGATCGGTATCCCGAAATGCGGATTCATTCCGAACATGCCGCAGGCGAGTTCGTCGGTGTGGGTCTTTCCAACGAGGTGCGCGCCAGCCATCAACGGGGCCAGCACGGCCGGCGCGGTCGCGACGGCCGGATCGGCGTCCCGCAGCCGATCCGGATTTCCCCACGCCGTCTTGTATCCGGCGACATCCATCAGATCCTTGGCCGCAAAAGACAGGTCCGAGAGCGGTCCATGCTGGACCAGCCTGAGCGAAGAGGGGCCATGCTCCACGAATGCCAGATGCCTGATCTCTTCCATGCTGACCATCGATCGCACTGCCCGGCTACTCTGCGGCATCCGAAAGCTTCAAATCGCCTTTCGGCAGATCATAGGAACTCATGAACCGGTCGACGGGGCCCTTGACACTATCCCAGTCGAAAAACCGGAAGCTGTTTCCGCGCGTCACGAACGGCGCGCCGGAATAGAACATTTCATATTGCAGATGGCGCGAGCCGAATTCGGACCCGACCGCATCCCAGGCAAGCTTCATCAGCTTGACGCGCTGCTCCGACGTCGTGATGGGCGAACGCTGCGTCTTGTGAATGATGGCATTGGTTTCAGGGGTTACGAAATCGGCATAGGATGAAGGTACCATGATCAAGCCGCCGCCCGAGAGCGAACGGATCGCTTCCACGATCTCCGGATAAGTGTTCTGCGCGATGACCTGGGCCGTGCAGAGCAGGGAGCGGTCCGGCACGTAGAACTCCCCGAAGGTCTCACCCTTCATCTCCATCGCGATCACGAGCGCTTCGATGTTACTCACCTTGGCCGCCATCGAACCCAACGTGTCGCGCACCTGCGGAAAGTTGATGATGTTGTTGGTCTCGGCGATCTTGCGCGCCACTCCCAGCAGGAACCGCAGCTTCACCATCAGGCGGACCATGCATTGATAGTTCTGGAAGACATGCGCGCGGGTGTCGTGCCACTGGGCTTGGGCCATCTTCAGGTCCTTGAACACGAAGACGCGGTCCCAGGGTATCTTGACGTCGTCGAAATGGACGACGGCGTCATTCTCGTCGAACCTGGAAGAGAGTGGATAGTCGAACGTCGAAGTGGCATTCTGCTCGTAGCTGCGGCGGGACATCAGCGTCAATCCCTTGACGCCCAATGGCACGACAGCCGTGAAAGCGTAGGCTTCGTCGCCGGCCTGCAACGCCTGAAAGCCCGAGATCAGAAGCTCGTTCGCCATCACGCCGCTGGTCGCCAGCATCTTGGCGCCACGGATGGTGATGCCTCCGCTGTCCTCGTCGACGACGGAAGCCACGAGATGTGGATCCGGCTGCTCGCCCGCTGATCTGCCTTTGTCCGATTGCGGATTGATGATGACGTAGGACAGGAAGAGATCGTTGTCCCGGGCGTGCTGGAAATAGGATTCCAGTGCGGCTGCGCGGGCGGGATGATGATCGCGGAAGGCGGCAAGTCCCATCCGGAAGCCTGCGAGCGTGGACGCCACGTGGTCGGGCGATCGGCCGATCATGCCGCACGACAGTGTCGACCAAGTCTCGATGGCGTGTCGCCGCCTCACGAGGTCGCCATAGGTCTTCGGAAGCTGCCACGCCAGATTCACCCGCTCGCCGCTGGTCGGTGACTGGAACGTCATCAGATCAAGGTTCTCCGGCGCGGCCTGGAAATCGTACAGTCCGGCGACCGTCTCGATGACGTTGCGAAAGCTGAGGTCGGTCGTGATATCCGCGACCTTTCGTCCGTCGATGTAGATCGAGCGATCGTCGCGCAAACTAGAAAGATAAGCGTTTCCGTCTTTGGCCATGCAAGGACTCCGCAAAATTGTGCTGGAATCCGACGCCAGGCATTTACCCATTGCAGCCGGAAGCGTCGTTGACACTAGTGTTCGCGAAGATCGGTGGTCAAGCTGAACGGTTGGGCAGTGCGATAGCCGACTCTTCCAGAGTTTTTCGCGCGCTATCGAATGGTGTGGTCAGGAATTGAGCATGAAGACGCGAAATTGTGTGCAGTTGCGTGCGGCCAGCTCCTTCATGCGTCGCTATTCCACAGCTAGATTTTGGTCAGAAATGCCGCCGCAGCCCTGCCATGCTCGTATCTCAGCTGTGCGATATCGGTCCCGACCGGTGCTCCGTCCGTGACGCGCCATTTGCCCTTGATCATGACGCGATCCGCCCGATGCGCGCCGCAGAGAACCAGAGCCGCGATCGGGTCGCCGGCTCCTGAAAATCTCAGTTCTTCGAGCGTGAAGCAGGCAAGGTCGGCCTGACGGCCAACTTCGATCTTGCCGATATCACTGCGTCCAAGGCATCGGGCGGAGCCTTCTGTCGCCCACCTGAACGCATCGAGGTGGGTGACCGCGGATGCGTCGTAGGCGAGCCGTCCAAGCAGGAATGCGTGGCGCACCGACTCCATCAGGTTTGAGCTGTCGTTCGAGGCAGAGCCGTCGACGCCGAGGCCGACGGTCGCGCCCGCAGCTTCGAGATCCCTGGTCCGGCAAATGCCTGATGACAGCACCATGTTGGAGGTCGGGCAGTGACAGATGCCCATGGCGTGTGCGCCCAGTCGCGAGATTTCGGCGTCATTGAAGTGGATGCCGTGTGCGAGCCAGACGCGTTCATTCATCCAGCCGACCTGTTCGAGATAATCGAGCGGACGGCAGCCATAATGGTGGAGGCAGTAATCATCCTCATCATGCGTTTCGCCGAGATGAGTATGGAGCAGGCAGTGATGCTTCGAAGCAAGTGCTGCCGTGTCGATCATCATCTGGCGCGTAACGTTGAACGGCGCGCACGGCGCCAACGCAACGCGCAGCAGGGAGCCTTCGCGAGGATCGTGATACTTCGCCAGCACCCGTTCGCAATCGGCGATCGCCGTATCGTGATCCTGCATCAATCGTTCGTCGGCGATGCCTCCGTTCGCAAAGCCGAGATTGATGGCGCCGCGCGTCAGCGTCATCCGCATTCCAAGCCGGGAGGCTTCTTCCGCTTCGATGTCGACGGCGTCAGCCATGTCTTGCGGGAAAACGAACAGATGGTCGGACGCGGTGGTGCAGCCGGAGATCAACAGTTCGGTCAGCGCCACACGAACCGCGAGCCGGAAGCGGTCGCGGTCGAGATAGGACCCCCAGATCGGATAGAGCTGCTTCAGCCACGGAAACAGCGGCCTGTTGATCGCCTGAGGATGGGCGCGCGTCAGTGTCTGGAAGAAGTGGTGGTGCGCATTGACGAGGCCAGGAATGATCACGTGCCGGCGTGCATCGAATATCTCATCGCATAGCGTTGTCGGGCCGTCCGGTCCGACCAGTTCGATGATCTTTCCGTCCTCAATGACAAGCCCGCGCTTGCCGCCATCCGCCAGCATGGCAATCGGATCGCGAATCCAGGTTTTCATCGGGTCTGCACCGCTAGACCGGCTTCTTGTGCGCGAGCGAGCGGTTTGATTCCGTTACGAGAAACAGCTCGGCGTTCGACACAGGGCATTCTTGACCTCCGCAAATCCGATTGGTCGGAGAGCAAGACGGATGCCAGACACTATCGAGCTCATTCCGCGGTAAGGCACCGCCGCGACATCGCTCAGCGAAATGTGGTGCCGGCCGTCAACCTCGCGGCGGCGGTGGGTAAGCGAGGCGCCTGTCGGTTGTCGATCCGCCGTTCTCCGGACTGCCCCTTGCGGCGACTTGGCGCGCGGCTTGCTTGTGCTCACTAGGAGCGCGGCCACCCCCGTGCTTTTACCGGATCGAGGCTCATTGGAGACATGGACCAGTCTGGATTTGCCGATCTGAAGCCGCGTCTGGTGCTGACTGGTATCACCAAGCGCTATCCCAGTGTCGTCGCCAACGACGATGTCTCGCTAAGCATCCGTCCCGGCGAGATCCACGCCGTGCTCGGCGAGAACGGTGCCGGTAAAAGCACGCTCATGAAGATGATCTACGGCGTCACCAAGCCGGACGCCGGCACCATCATGTGGAACGGGCAGTATGAAACCATCGCCGCGCCGGCGCAGGCGCGGCGGATGGGCATCGGCATGGTGTTCCAGCATTTCTCGCTGTTCGAGACGCTGACGGTCTGGGAAAACATCGCGCTTGCGCTGGATGAGGCCGTTCCGACCGCGAAGCTGGCGTCGCAGATAACAGAAGTATCGGAGAAATACGGACTGCCCATCGACCCCTACCGGCTGGTTCACAGCATGTCGGTGGGCGAAAGACAGCGGGTTGAGATCGTTCGCTGCCTGCTTCAGGAGCCGAAGCTCCTGATCATGGACGAGCCGACTTCAGTGTTGACGCCGCAGGCCGTCCTCATCCTGTTCAAGACGCTTCGCCGTCTGGCGGCGGAAGGATGCAGCATCCTCTATATCAGCCACAAGCTCGATGAAATCCGCGCCCTCTGTGATACCGCAACTGTGCTGCGCGGCGGACGGGTCAGCGGCACGGCCATTCCGCGCAACGAGACCAATGAAAGCTTGGCGCGAATGATGATCGGCGGCGAGCTGGCGGAATGTCGCCTTGCGCCGCGCGAAGCCAAAGAAGAAAGGCTGAAGGTCGAACATCTGTCGCTGACTTCGCCGGATCCTTTCGGGACGTCGCTCAAGGATGTCAGCCTGACGGTGCGCAGCGGTGAGATCCTCGGGATCGCGGGTGTCTCAGGCAACGGCCAGAAGGAATTGATGACGGCGCTCTCGGGCGAGCGCTTGAGCCCGGCTTCCATGATCAAGCTGTTGGGGCAGCCGGCCGGCAATCTCAATCCGGCGCAGCGGCGCGCGGTTGGTCTGACCTTTGTTCCGGAAGAGCGGCTTGGACGCGGCGCTGTGCCTCCGATGAGCTTGGCTCAGAACGCGCTCCTGACCGGAGCGCGAAAGGGCATGGTGCAGAGGGGCATCATCCATCCGTCGGTCATGAAGACTTTTTCAAAGAACGTGATCGAGCGTTTCAAGGTCAAATGCGGCGGCGACCAATCGGTCGCCTCCAGCCTGTCCGGCGGCAATCTGCAGAAATTCATCGTCGGCAGGGAGACGATGCTGCAGCCCAAGATGATGATCGTGGCGCAACCGACCTGGGGCGTGGATGTCGGCGCGGCGCAATTGATCAGGCAGGCCCTGATCGATCTGCGCGATCAGGGCGTCGCGATTCTGGTGATTTCAGAGGAACTCGATGAGCTCTTCGCCATCAGCGATCGCCTCGCGGTGATCGCCGGCGGACGTCTTTCGCCGTCGGTCAAGCCTGCGGAGACATCGATCGAGCAGATCGGGACATGGATGAGCGGCAAGTTCGGCGATCGGGCGGACGACCGCGCGGCTTCCGCAAACGCACATCTGGAGACGGCCAATGCTCAAGCTTGAGCGGCGCGCGACGCCGTCGTCCATCATGAGCGTCGCTTCGCCGCTGCTGGCGGCGGTCGGTATGCTCATAACCGGATTCGTGCTGTTCAAGGTGTTAGGCAAGGATCCGGTGGAGGCATTCTATCTGTTCTTCGTCAAGCCGGTGTCGACCACCTACGGCATCGGGGAATTGCTCCTGAAAACGACGCCCTTGCTGCTCTGCGGATTGGGCCTCGCCTTGGGCTTCAGGGCCAATGTCTGGAACATCGGCGCCGAAGGACAGCTCACCATGGGGGCGATCGCCGGCGGCGGCGTCGCGCTCTGGTTCGGCGACAGCGAATCTGCGTTTGCGTTGCCATTGATGCTACTGGCCGGAGTGCTCGGCGGGATGGCCTGGGCCGCGATTCCCGCCTTTCTTCGAACCCGGTTCAACACCAACGAAATTCTCGTCACGTTGATGCTGGTCTACATTTCCCAGTTGGTGCTGTCGTGGCTCGTGCACGGGCCATGGCGCGATCCGCAGGGGCTGAACTATCCGCAATCGCAAGGCTTCGGCGATGCCGAGACGATGTCGATCCTCATCAGCGGAACGCGGGTGACCTGGGGCATTGTCTATGCGCTCGGTCTGGCACTGGTGGCCTGGATATTCTCGCAGAAGACCTTTGCCGGCTTCCGCATGCAGGTCGCGGGGCTGGCTCCTGCCGCGGCGGCCTATGCCGGCTTCTCGGAAAAGCGCAACATCTGGATTGCGCTGATGATCTGTGGCGCCACCGCCGGGCTCGCCGGCGTGTGCGAAGTCGCCGGTCCCATCGGCCGGCTGCAACAGCAGATATCGCCCGGCTACGGCTTCGCCGCCATCATCGTGGCCTGGATCGGCCGCCTGCATCCGATCGGCGTAGTGTTCGGCGCGCTGCTCATGTCGCTGCTTTATCTCGGCGGCGAGGCGGCACAGATGGGCATGGGCTTGCCGTCCGCGATCACCGGGCTGTTCCAAGGCTTGTTGCTGTTCTACCTCCTGGCCGCCGATCTGTTCATCACGTTCCGGCTGAAACGCGTTGCGCCGGTCGAGGCCAATACCTTGAAACCACCGGTACAGGCGGAGACCGCCGCATGAATCCCATTGTCCCGATGATCGCCAGCACCGTGGTCGCGGCCACGCCGCTGATCTACGCGGCTCTTGGCGAAACCGTCGTCGAACGGTCCGGCGTCCTCAATCTCGGCATCGAGGGCATGATGCTGATCGGTGCGGTGACCGGCTTCGCCACGACATATGCGACCGGCAGCGCTGCGCTTGGTTTCCTCGCTGCGGCCTGCGCTGCTGTCGCGTTGTCCCTGCTTTTCGGCTTTCTCACGCTCAACCTGCAGACCAATCAGGTCGCTACCGGCCTCGCGCTCACCTTGTTCGGCATCGGCCTGTCGGCCTTCGTTGGTTACAACTACGCCGGCCTGCCGGTGAACCGGCTGACGCCGATCACCATTCCCGGGCTGAGCGCCATTCCCGTGGTGGGCGATCTCCTGTTTCACTACGACATCATGGTCTATCTCTCCATTGCACTGTTCGTGGGCGTGCAGTGGTTTCTGACGAAGTCGCGCACCGGCCTGACGCTGCGGGCGATCGGCGAGTCGCCGAGTGTCGCGCATTCGATCGGCAAGTCCGTCCTGAAGACTCGCTACCTAGCTGTGATGTTCGGCGGAGCGATGGCTGGCATCGCGGGTGCGTATCTGTCGCTGGTCCAGACCCCGATGTGGGTCGAGGGCATGTCCGCCGGCAAGGGCTGGATCGCGCTTGCGCTCGTGGTTTTCGGCACGTGGAAGCCGACACGCATCGTTGTCGGTGCGTATCTCTTTGGTGGTGTCACGCAATTCCAACTGTTCGCGCAGGGCTTCGGTCTGCCGATCCCGACCGAGTTCCTGTCGATGCTGCCTTACGCGGCGACGATCATCGTGCTGGTGATCATCTGCCGCGATCCCAAGACCATCTTGTTGAACCAACCGGCTTCCCTTGGCCGGAGTTTCCATTCGGCCGCGTGATCAGGGGCCTCGCGGTGCGGTTTCAACAATTCAAGCTCCAGACATAGGTAGGCGTTATGCAACGAAGAACGTTTCTGAAAGTGTGGTCCATGTCGATCGCGGTGGGCTTGGGAGTGGCCGCACCGGCCGCGGCTCCTGCTGCCGAGCCGCTGAAGGTCGCTTTCGTCTATTTGGGACCGCGTAGCGACGGAGGCTGGACGCAGCAGCACGATCTGGCCCGGCTGGCGCTTGAGAAGGCGATGGGCTCTGCGATCAAGACCACCTTCGTGGAAAACGTCCCGGAAACCGCGGACTCCGAACGCGTCTTCCGTCAGCTCGCAGCCGACGGCAACAAGCTGATCTTTGCGACTTCGTTCGGCTACATGGAGCCGCTTCAGAAGGTCGCCAAGCTGTTTCCGGACGTCAAGTTCGAGCACGTCAACGGCTTCAAGACAGCGGCCAATATCACGGTCTACGAGCCGCGCTTCGAGGAAGGCTTCTACCTGATCGGCACGATCGCCGGGCTGATGACGAAGACGAACACGCTTGGCTTCATCGGTTCGTTCCCGATCCCGAGCGTCATGCGCAATATCAACGCGATGGCCCTTGGTGCTCAAGCCGTGAATCCGAAGATCAAGGTGAAGCCGATCTGGGTCAACACCTGGTATGATCCCGGCAAGGAGCGCCAGGCGGCAGACACGTTGATTGCGCAGGGTGCGGACAACGTTGCCCAGAACACGGACTCGCCGGCCTCGATCCAGGCGGCGCAGGAGAAGGGCACCTATGCGTTCAGCATCGATGCCGATATGTCGAGCTTCGGCAAGAAAGCCCAGCTCTCTGGTTCGACGGAGGACTGGAGCGGTTATTACATCGACGAGACCAAGAAGGTGCTCGATGGCACCTGGACCGGTAATCGGCGCATCCGTTGGGGACTCAAGGAAGGATTGGTGGTGATGGCTCCGCTCAATCCCAATATCCCGCCAGAAGTCGTCAAGGTGTTTGAGGAAAAGAAGGCGGCGATCATCGCGGGCACGCTTAATCCATTTGCCGGACCGATCAAGGACAACACCGGCAAGGAGATGGTTCCCGCCGGCGGCAAGATGTCCGAGGCCACTTTCAGCTCGCTCAATTGGTACGTTGAAGGGGTCGAGGGTACCGTTCCAAAATAAGGCCTTAGCCATCGGTCGGGCGAGAGGTCAGCGAACGAAGTGCAGGTGTCTCGCGGCGAGACCACCTGCACTTCGCGCTGTAGGGCGGCCGATAGGGCCAACTCGTCCTCGATGGGCCGGCGTAGACAGCCTTCATCCGCTCGCCTCGCGCATCATCGTCTTGAGCAATTCCGCCAGCACGCTTGCGATCGCGCTGCTTCCCCGTTCGTGACCGATCAGCATCAAGGTCTGGGATTCATGCGACAGTTCGCGGACCGGCAGGTAGACGAGGCGTCCCGCCCGCCGCTCAAACTCGATATCGAACGGCGTGAGAAAGGTAATCCCGTTGTCGACCATCGCGGAGTGCCTCATGATCTCGATGGCATTGGTCTCGATGATCGGCTGCAGATCCAGTGAGACGCGCGTAAACGCGGTGTTCAAGTAAGGCCTGATCGCGCTCGTGTCGTCGGCAACGACAAGTGGATAGTCAATGCAGTCGCTCAGCCGGATGCCGGTTCGCTTCGCAAGCGGATGGTTCGGCGCCATGACGGCACCGAGCTTGGCGCCGGCGCGCGCCAGGACCTTCAGATTGCCGTCCTTGGTAAAGTCGAATCCGATGCCGAGATCGGCTTCGCCGTTGGCGACAGCGAACTGAATCTCCTCGCCCGTGTTGAACAGCGTCAGGTTGAGCTTGACCCTTGGGTTGGCGATCCGAAACGCCTTTACCGTTCCGGGGACCAGGTTCGACGCGAGCCCGCTCATCATCGCCATGGTGATCTCGCCGCGCCGCAGCCCCTTGAGCTCCTCGATCTTGGTTTGCGCGCGCGTCAGTTCTTTCAGGGTCTGCCTGACGTGGCCGATCAGAATCTCTCCGGCAGCGGTCAGGACCAGCTTCTTTGGGAGCCGTTGAAAAATTGGCGTTCCCAATTGGCTTTCCAGCGCCAGGATCTGGCGGCTGATGGCGGAAGCGGCAACGTTCAGATGATTGGCGGCCTTCCGGATCGAGCCCGTCCGCGCAACCTCGTCGATATAGTTCAACAGCCGACCGTGAAGCATTTCCCTTCTACCTTGTTGCGCCTTCGGAGCAGATGACTCGCGTTGCCCAAAAGGCAACGGACTTGCCGAATTAAAGCGCTTTCAAGTGATCGTGGCGCGTGCACAATCGCAAGCCTGAATAGCAGGCAAACGGCGCCGGGCTCTTTTGCAGGCCGCCGGCGCAATCAGCCGTTGGAGCCGAATGAAAGAATGGAGCTGAAGTCGCATTGGTGGTGGGATCTGAGCACGAAGGATTTCGCCGAGCTGGACGCGGAGAGGGTGGTTGCGATCCTGCCCGTCGGCGCCGTCGAGCAGCATGGGCCGCATCTGCCCGTCAGGGTCGATGCCGCCATCAATGCGGGCATCGTGGCCCGAACCGTTGGACTGATGCCGCCGGATCTGATGGCGCTGGTGTTGCCGATGATGCCGGTCGGCAAATCCGACGAGCATCTGGCATTTCCGGGCACGCTGACATTGTCGCACGAAACGCTCGGGCGCGTCTGGTACGAACTGGGCGAGTGCGTCCATCGCGCTGGCGTCCGCAAGATTCTGTTCCTGAATTCGCATGGCGGTCAGCCGCAGCTACTCGAGATCGTCTGCCGCGATCTGCGCGTCAAGCTCGGCATGTTCGCCGTCAGCGTGATGTGGCCGCGGCTGATCGATCTGGATGCGTTGTTTCCGCCCGAGGAAAATCGGCATGGCATTCATGGCGGTCAGAGCGAGACCAGTGTGATGCTGCATCTGCATCCCGAGCTCGTGGAGATGCATCACGCTGAGAACTTCGTCCCGCTGTCGGTCGAGATCGAACGCGAGTCACAAATGCTCGGTCCGGAAGCTGGCGCCAGGTTCGGCTGGCAGGCGCAGGATCTGCATCCAAAGGGCGCCTGCGGCGACGCCACCAAGGCTACTGCCGAGCTTGGCCGGCTCGCCGTCGAGCGCTCTGCCGCGCGGCTTATCAAGCTGATCGAGGAGATCAGCCGCTATCCATTGTCGCGTATCGCGACCCACACGGCGTTCGATGGATCGCGGCGCGGATGACGATAAGGAGCTCTAACATATGGCATTCAGTGCCGTAGACCTTGCACAGGCGACAGCTTTCCGGATTTCACCGAAGGACACCAATTACTTCGTAATGCTGTTCGATCAGGAGACCGACCGGATCGACAACATTTTCGTCATCGAGATATTCAAGGTCGGTGGAGCGACGCCGCCGAACGAGCACAGCCGGGCGCACGAATTCTTCCACGTCCTGCACGGGGAGGGCGTCGCGTATTGCGACGGCAAGAGGCTGCCGATCAAGAAGGGCGACTCGCTGCTGCTGCATCCGGGCTCCGAGCACGTGATCGAGAACACCGGCGCCGGAAAGCTGTACACGCTCACGGTGATGACCCCGAACGAGGGCTTCGCCGAACTGATCCGTGGCGGCGAGCGCGTTGCACTCGAGCCCGACGATATCTGCATCCTGCAGGGGCAATAGCCGATGAGTTCGGTGCCACGCCACACCGGCGAGGACGACGCGCTTTGGCCGCTCGGATCGAGCGCGCGCAATCGCTGGCGCGTGTCAGCGGCCCGCGCCGACCTGGTGCGCGATCCGATACCGCCAGAGCCGGTCACCCTGCAGGCAGACGGCAAGCTGATCACTGTCGATCTCGCTCGCACGGCGATGATCGTGATCGATATGCAGAACGACTTCTGCCATCCGAACGGCTGGCTCGCACATGTTGGCGTGGATGTCGCGCCGGCACGGCGGCCGATCGCGCCGCTACGTCGGCTGCTTCCCGTGCTGCGGGCTCATAGTGTACCGGTCATCTGGGTGAACTGGGGTAACCGACCAGATAGACTCAATCTCAGCCCGGCGCTTCTGCACGTTTATAATCCCGATGGCCGCAGCGTCGGTCTCGGCGATCCCTTGCCTGGCTCCGGCGCAAGGGTGCTCGAGCGCGGAAGCTGGTCGGCCGCGATCGTCGACGAGCTCAAGGTCGATCCGTCCGATATCCAGGTTGCCAAGTATCGGATGTCAGGTTTCCAGGACACCGAGCTTGAGAGTATCCTCCGCAATCTCGGCGTCACCACGGTGATGTTCGCCGGCGTCAATGCCGACCAGTGCGTGTTGTGTACCCTACAGGACGCCAACTTCCGCGGCTATGACTGCCTGCTGCTGGGAGATTGCGTGGCCACCACATCGCCGGACTATTGCCTCGCGGCGACCCTCTACAATGTGCGCCAATGCTTCGGCTTCGTCCTGAGCTCGCAGACGATCGTCGCGGGGCTCGGCGAAGGCGGGCAGCAAGCAGCGAAGATTATGCCATGAACGAGCTTTCGTCCGAAACCCTCGCACGGCTCATCGACGATTTGGGCGACGTTCCTGTCGTTACCGATCCCAAGGTCGTGCGCCGGCGCTCGCGCGATTTCTTCTGGTACAGCCCGGTGCTGAACGAGCAGTTGAACGGCATGTCGGCCGATCTCGTCGCCTCGCCGCGGGACGAAGCCGACGTCATCCGCGTTGCCGCCGCCTGCGCGCGGCATCGCGTGCCGATCACAGTGCGCGCGGGTGGCACCGGCAATTACGGCCAGGCTGTGCCGCTGCGCGGTGGCGTGCTGCTGGACGTTCTGGCGCTCGACAGTACCAAATGGGTCAAGCCCGGCCTGATCCGGGTCGGTGTCGGCGCGAAGCTAAACACGATAGATGCCGAGCTGCAGCCCCGCGGCTGGGAGCTGCGCATGCACCCCTCCACCAAGCGCACGGCGACGATCGGCGGCTTCGTGGCGGGCGGATCGGGCGGCATCGGCTCGGTCGTTCATGGCGGCCTGCGCGAGCCCGGCAATATCCTCGCCGCGCGCGTGGTCACGGTCGAGGAAGAGCCGCGCGTCATCGAGTTGCGTGGCGACGCGGCGCAGAAGATCAACCGCGCCTACGGCACCACCGGCATCATCACCGAACTCGAAATGCCGCTCGCGCCCGCCTGGCGATGGATCGATGTCGTCGTGGCGTTCGACGATTTCGTCGACGCTGCGGCGTTCGGCTACGAGGCCGCGCTGGCGGACGGGATCGTCAAGAAGCTGCTGTCGCCGATTACCGCTCCGTTGCCGTCCTATTTCGGTGCGCTGAAGCCGTACTGTCCCGACGGCAAGAGCATCCTGATCGCGATGATCGCAGAGCCCTCGCTCGAGAGTTTCAAGTCGCTGCTGGCCGGCCGCGGCACCATCACGCTGGAGACGCCGACCGACGAGAGCCCGGGCCAGGTGCCGCTCTACGAGTACACCTGGAACCACACCACGCTGCAGGTCCTGAAGACCGACCGTTCGGTCACCTATCTGCAATGCCTCTATCCGGATGACCGGCTGATGGAGAAGGTGGTCGAGATGCGCAAGTTGTTTCCAGACGAAGTGTTGCAGCATCTGGAGTTCATCCGCTTCGGCGGCCGCGTCACCTGCAGCGGGCTGCCCGTCGTGCGCTATACCAATGCAGACAGGCTGAACGAGATCATCAGCCTGCACGAGGCGCACGGCGTCCATATCGCCAATCCGCATGTCTTCACGGTGGAGGACGGCAGCCGCTATAAGCGCGCCGATGCCGATCAGCTCGGTTTCAAGCACGAGGTCGATCCGTACGGGCTGCTCAACCCCGGCAAAATGCGCAGCTTCGTGCCGGAGCGACCGTGAGATGCGGGTGCTCTATGTCTATTGCCATCCGCTGAGCGAAAGCTTTCACGCCGCGATCCGGAAAGAGGCGCTGGCCGGGCTGGCTGAAGCGGGGCACACCGTCGACCTGCTCGATCTCTACGCGGAGGGCTTCGATCCGGTGCTGACGGCCGAGCGCCGGCGCGACTATCACGACCCCGCGCGCAACCGCGCCAACAACCAGGCCTATGCCGACCGGCTGATGGCCGCGGACGCGCTGGTCGTGCAGTTCCCCACCTGGTCCTTCGGTCCGCCGGCGATGCTGAAGGGATGGTTCGACCGGATGTTCGGCCCCGGCATTGCGCTGGATCTGTCGGATCCGTCGCATGCCAAACCAATGCTGATGCATATCCGCCGTATCACCGGCATCTCGACCTATGGCCGCCCGCGCTGGCAGGCGATCGGCATGGCTGACCCGCCGCGGCGGATCATCAAGCGCTACCTGCGCTGGTTCACTGGCTCGAAAGCGTCGGTCAATTACTACGCGCTCTATCACATGAATGTCGCGACGGATGCACAGCGCGGCCGGTTCCTCGCCAAGATACGGCGTGAGATGGCGCGGTTTTAACCGCGCTCGGGCGCCGCGGCCATCGCCTCGATCTCGACGAAGAATTCCGGACGCGTGAAGCCGGACACGATCACCAGCGTTGAAGCCGGCGGGGTTCCCTGAAAGTGCCGGTCGCGTGAGCGCATATAGCCCTGCATATGCTCGCGGGCAGTCACGTAAGCATTGAGCCGAATGACATTTGCGAGCGTCATGCCGTCTTCGGCGAGGATGGCGGCGATACTGGCAAAGCACAGATCGGCCTGCTGCTCGCATTGCTCGGGGATCGTTTCATCGGCAGCGATGCCGAGCTGCCCCGAGGTCACGACGAGCCGGTGATTCGCCGGAACCGCGATGCCGTGGCTGTAGCGCGCAAAGGGCGCCCTGATCGAAGCTGGAGAAAGCGCACGCAACGTCACCCCCGACGACTGATATGAAAACGCAAAACGTAACGCCGATCGTCCGCCACTTCCACTACACACACTGGAAAAATTCGGATCGCTGCTGTTGCTTCAAAGGCAACGGATTGCTCGAATAAAAATGCTTTCAGGCGACAAGGCGGTGTGCATCCTTGGTGCTACTGGGGACGAATTGTCACCTTGCAATTCCGTTCCCGGATTGTGGGGCCGGGCGCAACGCCGGCCATAACGGGGAAGCCGCAATGGCCACCAAATTCCTGCCGCGAACGATCGCGGTGACCCTGGTCAGCGTCGGTGCGCTGCTCTGTTCAATGGCGTCGACGTTCGCTGCCGATAAGGTGACGTTCCTGACGAGCTGGTTCGCGCAGGCCGAACATGGCGGCTTCTATGAGGCAAAGGCGACTGGGCTGTACGAGAAGGCCGGCCTCGACGTGACCATCAAGATGGGTGGTCCGCAGGTCAACGGCTCGCAGCTCCTGCTCGCCGGCGAGACCGATTTCCTGATGGGCTACGACATCCAGGTGCTGAAGGGGCGGGAGCAGAACCTGCCGTTGGTCACAGTCGCCTCGTCCTTCCAGTTCGACCTGCAGGGGTTGATGACTCACGACGATGTCGCCAACATCGCGGCGCTCAAGGGCAGGCCGATCCTGATTGCAGGTTCCTCCCGCGTTACGTTCTGGCCTTGGCTCAAGGCCAAATACGGATTCGCCGACGACCAGATCCGACCTTACACGTTCAACCTGCAGCCTTTCTTCGCCGACAAGAGCATGGCCCAGCAGGCCTATCCGTCCTCCGAGCCCTACCAGGCCGAGCAGCAGCACGAGAAGGTGAAGTTCTTCTTGCTCGCCGACGGCGGCTATCCGCCCTATGGTTCGACAATCGTCACCACCGAGAAGATGATCGCCGAGAAGCCCGACGTCGTAGCGCGCTTCGTCAAGGCCTCGCTCGAGGGCTGGCGCGACTATCTGAAGAATCCGGCGCCGGCCAATGCGCTGATCAAGGCCGACAACCCGAAGATGACTGACGGGCAGATCGCGTTCGCGATCGAGAAGCTGAAGGAGAACAAGGCGGTCGACGGCGGTGACGCCGCAAAGCGCGGCATCGGCGTGATCACGGAGGATCGCTACAAGCAGATCTACGACTTCCTGGTCGCGGGTGGTCTGCTCGATCCGAAGGTGAACTGGCACAAGGCCTACGATGATCGCTTCGTCAAGGACCTGAAGATCGGAGTGCAATAGCGGGCCGATGAACGCTCTCTTGCCGGGCACCCCGCTTGATGAAGGCGGACAGCGGATGGTGACGGGCGGCGAACGTCCGCCGGCGGTCGAAGTGTTGTCGGCCGAGAAAGTGTTCTCGAACGGCACGCGCGGACTGGCGCCGATCAATCTGTCGATCGCCGACGGCGAGTTCCTGACGCTGATCGGCCCATCCGGTTGCGGCAAGAGTACGCTGCTGAAACTGATCGCGAACCTGATCGAGCCATCGGACGGCCGGCTGTTGTGGTGGCGCGGAGATTTCTCGCAGGTCGGGCAGGAGGGCAGGCGGTTCGCCTTTGTCTTTCAGGAGCCGACCTTGATGCCCTGGGCGCGGGTCGAGGCCAATGTCCGGCTTCCGCTGGAGCTGTCCAACATTGCTAAGACCAAGGCGGGGCCGCGGGTGGCCGAGGCGCTCGAACGGGTGGGCCTGTCCGCTTTCAGCAGGCATTTCCCGCGCCAGCTCTCCGGCGGCATGAAGATGCGGGTCTCGATCGCGCGTGCGCTGGTGACGAAGCCAAATCTGCTGCTGATGGATGAGCCGTTCGGCGCACTGGATGAGTTCACGCGCAACAAGCTCGACGCCGACCTGATCCGCCTGTGGTGGGAAGGCAAGTTGACGACGGTGTTCGTCACCCACTCGATCTATGAAGCCGTGTTCCTGTCGACGCGTATCATCGTGATGGCGGCAAACCCCGGCCGCATCTTTCGCACCATGACCATCGACGAGCCGCAGCCGCGCGGCGATGGCTTTCGCGACAGCCCGAAATTTGCGGCGTATTGTCGGGAGCTTTCGACCTGGCTCGCGGAGGCGTCGCTGCCTTCCGCATCGGCAGGTGTCTCATGAAGCCGTTGCTGCAGTCGGAGGCTTTTGTGCGGATCGCCGCTCCGCTTGGGGTGGGGATCGCGCTGTTCGTATTGTGGGAGGTCGGTTTTCGGCTGGCCTCGGTGCCGGTCTATCTGTTTCCGAAGCCGAGCGACATCTTCACAAGCTTCGTCAACAATGGACCGTCGCTGTTCCGCGCATTGCTGGTCACGTTGCGCGTGACATTGCAGGCGTTTGCCGCGGCGGTCATCATCGGAACGCTGGTTGCGTTCATGTTCGTGCAAAGCCGCGCGATCGAGATCAGCCTGTTTCCCTATGCGGTGCTGCTGCAGGTGACGCCGGTCGTCGCGATCGCGCCGCTCATCATCATTCTCGTCAAGAACACGCAGCTCTCGCTTACGATCTGCGCCACGCTGGTGGCACTGTTTCCGATCATCTCCAACACCACGCTCGGCTTGCGCAGCGTCGATCCAGGGCTCGCCAATTATTTCCGGATGAACCGCGCGAGCCGGCTCAAGACCCTGGTCAAGCTGCGAATCCCCGGGGCCTTGCCCTATTTCTTTGGCGGCCTGCGGATTTCCAGCGGGCTCGCCTTGATCGGCGCCGTGGTCGCCGAATTCGTCGCCGGCACCGGCGGCCGCTCGTCGGGGCTTGCTTACGAAATCCTCGATGCCGGCTTCACGCTCGATATTCCCCGCATGTTCGCGGCGCTGTTCCTGATCACGCTGACCGGCGTTGCGCTGTTCGCCGCGATGGTGGTGCTCTCCAGGCTCGCTTTGTCGAACTGGCACGAAAGCGAAATAAGGACCGAGACATGACTGCGATGCTGATCGAGAACGCCGTCGGGATCTTCACCGGCTTGCCGGGTGCCGCGATGCGCGCGACGGGCGCCGTCCGCATCCGCGACGGCGTTATTGCCGAGATCGGCGCGCTCGAGCCGCAGCCGGATGAGCAGCGGATCGACGCGCGCGGTTGCGTCATCTATCCGGGCCTGATCTCCACCCATCATCACATGTTCCAGAGCGTGATGAAGGGCGTCACCGCCGGCATCAACCTTCCGCTCGCGGGCTGGCTGCGCGCGGCGCCTTACAGGCTCTGGTCGAAGCTTGACGAGGAGGCGCTGGCGGTCGCCGCAAGAATTGCGCTGTCCGAACTGCTGCTGTCGGGAACGACGACGGCCGCCGATCACCACTATCTCTTCAGCGACACCTTCAGGTTCGATCCCGCGCATGTGATCTTCGAGGTCGCGCGCAGCCTGGGCATCCGCCTGGTGTTCTGCCGCGGCGGCGCCACCAAGGACCGTCACATGAACGCTGACGACTTTCCGCCGATGCCGGTGGAAACGCTCGACTCCATGCTGAAGTCGGTCGAGGCCAGCGCGCAGCGCTTCCATGATCCGTCGCCAAGAAGCCTGACACGTGTTGCGCTGGCGCCGACCACGCCGACCTGGTCGCTCGACCCGGGCGAGTTGAAGGAAGTGATCGCGGCAGCGCGGCGGATGAAGCTCAGGCTGCACAGCCATCTCTCCGAGACCGCTGACTATGTCGATTTCTGCCTCTCGGTCCACGGCAAGCGACCGGTGGAATGGCTCGCCGACCACGACTGGCTCGGGCCCGACATCTGGTTTGCGCATCTCGTCCATCTCGATCCGGGGGAGGTCGAGATACTCGCAAGCACGGGTACCGGCATGGCGCATTGCCCGCAATCCAACTGCCGCCTCGGCTCCGGTGTCGCGCCGGCCGATCACATGGCGCGGCTCGGCGGCGCGGTGTCGCTCGGTGTCGACGGCGCGGCCTCCAACGAGGCGGCTGACATGATCAGCGAGATGCATAGCTGCTGGCACACCCATCGCGCCGTAAAGGGCGCGCATGCGGTGACAGCCGAAGACGTCGTGCACTGGGCAACGGCCGGCGGTGCCCGCGTTCTCGGTTTCCCCGAGATCGGCACGCTTGCGCCTGGACAGCAGGCCGACATCGCGATCTTCGACCTGAACCAGCCGCGGCACTTCGGCATGCACGATCCGCTGATCGCGCCGGTCACATGCGCCGGCAGCGTGCATTTGCGCTACCTTTTGGTCGGCGGTCGCATCGTGGTCGAGGACGGCGGTATTCCGGGCCTCGATATCGCAAAACTCAGATCCGATGCGCTCCGCGTGGTCGAGCGGATGGCGGCCTGACAGCGGAGGAAATCGTGCTTAGCACCAAACAACCGGTACTTCGCCGCTTCTGGTATGCGACCGTGCCGCTCGAGCATCTGAAGGATGGTCCAAGACCATTCACCCTGCTCGGTGAACCGATCGTGCTGTTCCTCGATGCAGAGGGACAGCCGGCGGCGCTTGAAGACCGCTGCTGTCATCGCACCGCGAAACTATCGAAGGGCTGGTGCAACAACGGCAACATCGTCTGCGGCTATCATGGTTGGGAGTATGATCGTGACGGCAAGCTCGTGATGATCCCGCAATTTCCGTTCGAGCAACCCGTACCCGACGCTAAGGCGCGCTCATTCCGGGCCCAGGCAAAATACGGCTATGTCTGGGTCGCGCTCGACGAACCATTGCGCGACATCCCGGAAATCCCCGAGGAGACCCGGCCGGGCTATCGCCGTATCCATCAATTCTACGAAAAATGGAACACAGCCGCGCTCAGGTTAATGGAAAACTCGTTCGATAACGCCCATTTCGCCTTCGTGCATAAGGGTACTTTCGGCGACATCAATCAGCCGAAGCCGGAGAAATACGAGATCGTCGAGACCGACGACGGTTTCGACGCCGAGACCATCATCACCGTCCGCAATCCGCCGAATGCGTATCGGATCAGCGGCACGACCGATCCGAGCACGAAGCGGCACCAGCGCAACAAATGGTTCATGCCGTTCTGTCGGCGGCTCGACATGGAGTATCCATCGGGCATCCGGCATATTATCTTTAATTGCGCGACGCCGATCTCCGACGGCCAAATACAGGTCATTCAGATCCTCTTCCGTAACGATACCGAGACCGACTGCTCAACCCAGGAATTGATCGACTGGGACGCCGCGATCATCGCCGAGGACCGCGACATGCTCGAATCGACCGATCCTGATGCCATCGTGGACATGAGCCGGAAGATCGAGATGCACATGCCGTCGGACCGGCCAGGCATGATCATGCGCAAGCGACTACTTGAACTCCTCCGCGCGCATGATGAGGAGGAGCAGCCTAAGACCCAACTGTCTTAGAGCAAGACTCGGAAGGCACGGGTATTTACCGCTGTCCGTGCATGACATAAGTGCCGGGCTCCCCATCGCTACGACGGGCTTAAACTAGCGGCCAGCCCGTGTTTGTCAGGCGTCAGCAGCGACCTTCAGGGCCTCGGTGCGTATCTCTTCCACGAGCCGTTCCTTCAGTCTGATGAATTCGGGCGTGGTTTTGATTTTGTAGGAACGCGGGTGGGGCAGGTCGATCGCAATCGCTGCCTTGATGCGGCCGGGACGCGCGCTCATGACGATGACTCGACTGCCGAGAAAGATCGCCTCCTCGATATCGTGCGTGACAAACAGCACGGTCTTCTGGTCGCGTTCCCAAATCGCAAGCAGCATCTCCTGCATCAGCGCCCGGGTCTGGTTGTCCAGGGCGCCGAACGGCTCATCCAGCAACAGGATCTTCGGATCGTTGGCGAGGGCACGTGCGATCGCCGTGCGCTGTTGCATGCCACCGGAGAGCTGTTTCGGCCAATGATTTTCAAA
Organism: Bradyrhizobium sp. Ses1; assembly: GCF_059512365.1. Classification (NCBI taxonomy): domain Bacteria; kingdom Pseudomonadati; phylum Pseudomonadota; class Alphaproteobacteria; order Hyphomicrobiales; family Nitrobacteraceae; genus Bradyrhizobium; species Bradyrhizobium sp. Ses1. The sequence continues at coordinate 487,830 of NZ_JCAMOQ010000002.1, read as the reverse complement.
GCCCGACAGTCCGACTCGGTGGATGAAACCGTCCGCGATCTTGTACCGATCCGCTTGAGAAATTCCGCGCTCGCGCAGGCCGAATGCGATGTTCTCCCGCACCGTCAGCCAGGGAAAGAGCGTATAGGACTGGAACACCATGCCGCGATCCGCGCCAGGTCCGGTGACCTCGCACCCGTCGAGCATGACGCGCCCGCTGGTCGGCCGATCGAGCCCGGCGATGATGCGGAGCAGGGTGGACTTTCCGCAGCCCGAGGGACCAAGGATGGTGACAAAATCATTGTCGCCGACACTGAGATCGGTCGGTTCGAGAGCCCGCGTCGGCGCATGGCCCGGGCGCGCAGGAAAGATACGTGAAACCTGATCGATCTTCAGCGCGGTCATGCCAATTTCCAGGGAAACAGCCATGCGTTGAAGGCCTTGAAGAGGAAATCGGAGATCAGGCCGATGAGCCCGATAACGATGATGCCGAAGATGATCTGGCCTGTGTTGAGCAAGGCCTGGCTGTCCGTAATCATGTGGCCGATCCCTGACGAGGACCCGATGAGTTCGGCGACGATGACATAGGTCCATGCCCACCCTAGAACCAATCGAAGAATTTCCGCGATCTCGGGAGCGGATGAGGGCAGCAGCACGCGGCGGATGATGCCGCCGTCGCCGGCTCCCAGCGTGTACGCCGCTTCGACCAGATCGCGTCTCGTGCTGCCCACGGTCACGGCGATCATCAGGATGATCTGGAACACCGAGCCGATGAAAATCACCATGAGCTTCTGCAGTTCGCCGATGCCGGCCCACAGGATCAAAAGGGGAATGAAGGCAGAGGCTGGGAGATAACGCGCGAACGAAACGAACGGCTCGAGAAAGGCTTCAATCGGCTTGTAAGCGCCCATGAGAACACCTAGCGGCACGGCAACGAGAGCCGCCAGCACGAAGCCACCGACAACACGCCAGATCGTCATGCCGATATCAAACAGAAATCCATGCCTGGTGAGCAGCTCGAAGCCTTCCTGCACCATGATCAGTGGGTTGGCGAGAAATGTCTTCGAAACATAGCCGCCGAAGGTCGCCCAGGCCCACAGGGCAACGAACAGCACGAAGAATGCCAGGCCATAGGCCACGCGTTGCTTCGACGTTACAGGACTTAGAGGACGCATCACGGCGGTATTTCCAGGCGACGTGTCGATCCTGCGCCAGTTTTGCTCCACAAGCGACGAAGCGGAACTGGCGCGGGCGCGCAGCGGTTCTATTTGATGAAGCTCGCGTCAAAAAGATCTTCGATCTTCGGGGCAGACTTGATGATGCCGATCTCGAGCAGCAGGTCTGCCGCCTCTTTGTTGAAGGTCAGGAACTCGCCCGTGAAGAATTTCTGGTTCGCTGCTTTGTCCTGCCAGCGCAGATATTTTGCCGAGTTGCCGAACTGCTCGCCCGATTGTTTCACGTCGGCCCCCATGATCTCGTACGCCTTCGCTTGATCCCTTGCGATCATGTCGAGGGCTTCGAAATAGCTGTCGGCCAGGGCCTGTGCGGCTTTCGGATTGTCGGTCAGGAATTTCGGTGTGCAGCCGAACGTGTCCATCACCATCGGGTAGTCGAGCGTGGTGGCGATGATCTTGCCCTTATCCGGCGCGGCACGCACCGTCGAGAGGTAGGGTTCATAGGTCATTGCCGCATCGTTCTGGCCGGAAACGAACGCCTGTGCCGCCGCGGCTGGCTCCAGATTCACGATCGTGACGTCCTTGACCGAGAGGCCGTTCTTTCGAAGCATCCAAGCCAGTGCGAAGTAGGGTGAGGTGCCCGGCGCGGACGCCGCGACTGTCTTGCCTTTCAGATCCTTGATCGAGGCAATGTCGTTGCGCACGGCCATGCCGTCGGCGCCAAAGCTCTTGTCAAGCTGAAAGATCTGCTTGGTCGCGACGCCGTTCGCATTCCAGGAGATCCAGGTCTCGACTGTGGTCGCCGCACATTGAATGTCTCCGGACGCGATGGCGAGATGCCGATCCTTCTGCGGAATTTTCCTCAGCGTGACGTCGAGCCCGTTTTTCTTGAAAATGCCGGCCTGGCTTGCAAGCGTGAGCGGCGCAAAGCCGGTCCATCCCGAGATGCCGATGCCGACCTTCACATCGTCGGCAACCGCCGGTGCGGATACCAGCAGGGCAAAAACTGCTGTGAATGCTCTTAAACTACGCATGATGCTCTTCCCTCCTGCCGTACTATGGATTGCGTCCCGTTGGTTGCTTCACGTCCGCTGCGACGAGCTCCCGCACCAGTCACGTGTGCATCGCGTTGCATGAATTGTGCCGTGCCGGACATTCTTTCAGCCGCCCTTGAAACGGGCTACCAGCCGATGGGTATCCCCCGGATAGAGCAGGCGCACGGCGGTGACCGTTCGTGCGCTGCGCCATGTGTATCGATCGATCACTAAGCAGGGCGCGCCGACGGCAATGTCCAGTTCGGCTGCAGTGCCCTTATCGGCCACCGTGGCGCTGATGGTGTGCTCGGCTTCGGTCCAAGGAACATGGTGCAACAGCCATGAGCCGGGTGGCTCGGTCGTAAAGTCCGCCGCGGCGGCTTCCGGCACTGTGTCGAGATCGATCAGCCTGTCTTCAATGGCAAACGGCACGTCGTCGGCGCTGTGACGACAAGCGATCGCGATCACCTTGCCGGTCCTACGAACGCCAAGACGCGCGCGATCGGCGGCGTTCGCGGCGCGGCGGGAGCAATGGATAAGCTGATAAGCATAGCTGCGGCCAAGCGCGGTAATCTCCGCGCGAATGTCGGCGATCTTGAGCACCGCCGACAGATGCTGCGGGCGACGTACAAATGTGCCGGCCCGCCGTCTTCGCTCGATCAGATCGGCTTGCGCCAATTCCGACAGCGCCTTGTTCACGGTCATTCGCGAGCAGCGATAACGCGCCATCAGCTCGTGCTCGAAGGGAATGCGATGACCCGGAGGCCATTCACCAGTCAGGATCCGACGTTCTATATCGTGTCGGATCTGCCTGTAGAGTGTTAGCTTGTCCGCGGCCGGAAGCTCGTTGTCGTGAGCGTGGAGACTCATGCCAGAAGCCTCCGAACGGTCGCGTTGAACTGCGCGCGCGCTCGCTCGCGGAGCCGATGACGTCCGCCCTCGACGAGCTTGTTTCCTCCTGCCCAGACACAATCGATGGCTCCGCCGCCGGTCGCAAAAATCCAGCCGTCGAGGATGGCATCGCCGCGGCGTCCGGCCAGAGATGGATGCGTGATGTCGAGGGTCACGATATCGGCGCGCGCGCCTCGTTCTATTCCCGCGCCGGTCTGCGCCAGCGCCTGCGCACCGCCCGCGAGCGCGCTCTCGAATAACGCACGGCCAGTCGAGTTGCCGAGTCCGCCGGAGAGCACATTGCGTTCGCGGTGCTTCAGGCGCTGACCATATTCGAGCTGGCGCAATTCATCGGTAACGCCAACCAGGACATTGGAATCGGTGCCGACGCCGAACCGGCCCCCGGAATCGACAAATTCGCGCGCGGGGAAAATGCCGTCGCCGAGGCTCGCTTCGGTCACCGGGCAGAGGCCGGCGACTGCGCCGATACTCGCGAGCGAGGCGACTTCCGTCGGCGATGTGTGGGTCGCATGGATCAGGCACCAGCGTCGATCGACGGGCGCGTGGTCAAGCAGCCATTCGACCGGCCGCTGGCCCGACCAGGCAACACAATCCTCGACCTCCCTGACTTGCTCGGCGGCGTGGATATGGATCGGCGCGCCTTGGGCCATCGGCACAATCGCAGATAGTTCGGTTGGGGTCACGGCGCGCAGGCTGTGCGGGGCAATGCCGACATTAGCTCCGGGTAACGTACTGACCGCCTTGCGCGTGGCGTCAAGCAGCGTAGCAAACTGGTCGATTGAACAGATGAATCGGCGCTGGCCTGCATGCGGCGCGGCGCCGCCAAAGGCGCTGTGCGCATAGAAACTCGGCAAGAGCGTGAGGCCGATGCCTGCGCCCTCGGCAGCCTGAGCAATTCGTGTCGCCATCTCGGAGAGGTCGGCATAGGGCGTGCCGTCACGATCATGATGAAGATAGTGGAACTCGCCGACCCGCGTATAGCCCTGCTCGAGCATCTCGACATAAAGCAGGGTCGCGACGCTCTCGACGTCTTCCGGAGTCATTTCGAGCGCAAAGCGATACATCGTCTCACGCCATGTCCAGAAGGTATCCGACGTGTTGCCACGCGTCTCGGCAAGCCCCGCCATGGCGCGCTGGAACGCGTGACTGTGCAGGCTCGCTATCCCCGGAACTGCCAGCCGATGCTGCTCATCCCGCGCTCCCGGCGCCACGCCGACCGCAATCTTGGCGACGAGCCCATCCGTGATGACCACCTGCACGTCATCGGCCCAGCCCGACGGCAGCAGCGCGGATGCGAAGTGCAGATTTGTCATGTTTCGTGCCGGCTGGACAGAGCGTCAACACGATTATATGTCTAGACATATATGTCAAGCTTCCGGCACCCGGGGGAAGGCACATGGCAGAGCGCTACGATCGTATCTGGCACAATGCGCGGCTCGCCACGATGCGCGAGGATCTGCCGGATCTCGGCGTCATCGAGCACGGCCTGATCGCGGCTCGCGATGGCCGGATCGTCTATGCCGGCACGCAATCCGATTTCCCGCGTGATGCCGACGCGACCGAGCGGATCGACTGCGCCGGTCGATGGATCACGCCGGGGTTGGTGGATTGTCACACCCACCTCGTTTTCGGCGGCAACCGCGCCCACGAATTCGAATTGCGGCTTAAGGGCGCAAGCTATGAAGAGATCGCGCGTGCCGGCGGCGGCATCGTGTCCACCGTGGCGGCGACTCGCAACGCGAGCGAGGCCGAGCTTGTCGCCGGTGCGCTGCCGAGGCTCGACGCGCTGATCCGCGAGGGTGTCACGACGATCGAAATCAAGTCCGGCTACGGCCTCAACACCGAGACCGAGATGCGGCAGCTTTTGGCCGCGCGTGCGCTTGGCCGTGTCCGACCGATCGCGGTCCGGACGTCTTTTCTTGGTGCACATGCACTTCCGCCGGAAGCTTCCGGCGACAAGGATCGTTACATCGATCTCGTGTGCCAGGAAATGCTGCCTGCGGTGGCGGAGGCGGGGCTTGCAGACGCCGTGGATGCTTTCATGGAAGGCATCGCGTTCTCGCGCGATCAAACGGCGCGCGTCTTCGAGGCGGCCAAAGCCCTGGGTTTGCCGATCAAGCTTCACGCCGATCAATTGTCGAATCTCGGCGGTGCATCGCTTGCGGCCGAGTATTCAGCTATGTCCGCCGATCATCTGGAGCATGCCGATGAGGCCGGCGCTCAAGCGATGGCGGCGGCGGGCACGGTCGCGGTCCTGTTGCCAGGGGCCTTCTATTTCATTCGCGAGACAACGAAACCACCAATCGAGCATTTCCGTGCCCACGGAGTCAAAATGGCCTTGGCGACCGATTGCAATCCCGGCAGCTCGCCGCTGACGTCGCTCCTGCTCACGATGAACATGGGTGCGACGCTGTTCCGGATGACCGTTGCCGAATGTCTTGCCGGCGTGACGCGGGAGGGAGCGCGCGCGCTGCACCTCCTGGGTGAAACGGGCACGCTCGAGGCTGGCAAATGGTGTGATCTCGCGATCTGGGACATCGAACGGCCTGCCGAGCTCGTCTACCGGATCGGCTTTAACCCGCTGCATGGCCGGGTCTGGAGGGGGCAATGAGCGATCCTGCTGCGCCGATCGTCGTTACGCCCGGAAAGGTCACGCTCGATGATTGCGCAGAGGTGCTCGCAGGTTCCGCAGTCGTGCTCGAGCCATCGTTCTGGGCGCGGGTCGAAGCAGCGTCCGCTATTGTTGCGCGGGCCGCTCGCGCGGACGTGCCGGCGTACGGCATCAACACCGGATTTGGAAAACTGGCATCGACACGCATTGCGCCCGATCAGACGGCGCTGCTTCAGCGCAATCTCATCGTCTCTCATTGCTGCGGGGTAGGGCGACCCACGTCCGAGCCGATCGTTCGTCTGATGATGGCCTTGAAGATCGTCTCGCTCGGGCGAGGTGCTTCGGGCGTGCGCCGCGAGGTCATCGAACAATTGCAGATGATGCTGGCACGCAGCGTTTGTCCGCTGGTGCCGCAGCAGGGTTCGGTCGGCGCATCCGGCGATCTGGCGCCACTTGCGCATATGACGGCCGTCATGATCGGGGAGGGGCAGGCGATCCTCGATGGACGGCTTGTTCCGGGCCGCGACGCGCTCGCCGCCGCCGGTCTTGCGCCGCTGACGCTCGGGCCGAAGGAGGGGCTCGCCCTCATCAACGGCACCCAGTTCTCGACGGCTTACGCCATCTCCGGCGTGCTGCGCGCCCATCGCCTCGCCTGCGCGGCTTTGGTGACAGGCGCTCTTTCGGTCGATGCCGCCATGGCCTCGACCGCGCCGTTCCGGCCGGAGGTGCAGCAGTTGCGCGGACATGCCGGCCAAACTGCTGCCGGCGCCGCCCTGACGGCGCTGCTTGCCGGCAGCGACATTCGCCAGTCGCATCTCGAGGGCGATGAGCGGGTGCAGGATCCCTATTGTCTGCGCTGTCAGCCGCAGGTTGCTGGCGCCGCGCTCGACTTGCTTACGCAAGCGGCGCGAACGTTGCAGATCGAGGCCAATGCCGTCACCGACAATCCGTTGGTATTGGTCGAGACTGGCGAGATCGTCTCGGGCGGCAACTTCCACGCCGAACCGGTGGCCTTTGCCGCGGACCAAATTGCGCTCGCGCTTTCGGAGATCGGCGCGATCAGCGAACGGCGAATTGCGACGCTGGTCGATCCCGCGCTGAATTTCGGCTTGCCGCCGTTCCTCACGCCGGAGCCGGGTATCAACTCCGGCTTCATGATCGCCGAAGTGACGGCGGCCGCGCTCTATGCCGAGAACAAGCAGCGTGCGTCGGCCTGCTCGATCGACTCAACCCCCACCAGCGCCAATCAGGAAGATCACGTCTCGATGGCTGCGCACGCCGCGCGCCGGCTGTCCGATATGGCGGACAATTTGGCGACGATCTTAGGTATCGAGCTCTCGGTCGCAGCGCAAGGCATCACGCTTCGCACGCCGCATTCGACCAGCGCCCCGCTCGCGGCGGTCATTGCTGAATTGCGCGCGCATGTGCCGGCTTTGAGCGCTGATCGTTACATGGCCGATGATCTTGCGAAGGCGACCGCGCTGGTCGAATCCGGTGCGTTGCCGGCTGCGGCGCTCTCCGCGCTGCCGGACATCCCGTTCCCGATCCTTGTTTCGAATCTTGCCGATAAGGGCGATCTGTCATGAACCGTCGAGTAGACAACGACCGTACGATCCGCGCGCCCCGGGGCGGCGAGATCAGTGCCAAGAGCTGGTTGACGGAGGCACCGCTCCGCATGCTCATGAACAATCTCGATCCGGAAGTCGCGGAACGTCCAAGCGAACTCGTCGTCTACGGCGGAATCGGTCGTGCCGCGCGCGACTGGGATAGCTTCGACCGGATCGTCACCTCCTTGCGCAAGCTGGAAGCCGACCAGACCTTGCTGGTCCAGTCGGGCAAACCGGTCGGGATCTTCCGCACGCATCCGGACGCGCCGCGCGTTCTGATCGCGAACTCGAACCTGGTGCCGCATTGGGCGACGCTCGATCACTTCAACGCGCTCGACCGGCAAGGCCTGATGATGTTCGGGCAAATGACGGCCGGGTCCTGGATCTATATCGGCAGCCAGGGCATCGTGCAGGGAACCTATGAGACGTTTGTCGAGGTCGGACGACGACACTACGGCGGCAGTCTTGCAGGCAAGTGGATCCTTACGGCGGGGCTCGGCGGCATGGGCGGCGCGCAGCCGCTCGCCGCGACCATGGCGGGCGCCTCGCTGCTGGCGATCGAATGCCAGCCGAGCCGCATCGAGATGCGGCTGCGCACGGGTTATCTTGATCGACAAGCGAACACGCTTGATGAGGCACTTTCGATCGTGGCGGCGAGCGCGCAGGGTAACAAGCCGGTCTCGGTCGGCTTGCTCGGCAACGCGGCTGAGATTTTTCCGGAACTGGTGCGGCGTGGCGTGAGGCCGGACATCGTCACCGACCAGACCAGCGCGCACGATCCCATCAATGGCTACCTGCCCAAGGGGTGGTCGTTTGCCGAGTGGGAGACAAGACGCGCCAGCGATCCGAAGGCGGTTGAAGCCGCGGCCAAGACGTCGATGGTCGATCACGTTCAGGCCATGCTGGATTTCCACGCCCAGGGTATTCCCACGCTGGATTATGGCAACAACATTCGCCAGATGGCGAAAGATATGGGACTGGATAACGCATTCGATTTTCCGGGCTTCGTCCCCGCCTATATCCGTCCACTGTTTTGCAGAGGCGTTGGGCCGTTTCGGTGGGCCGCGCTGTCAGGCGATCCGGATGACATCTTCAGGACGGATGCCAAAGTCAAGGAGCTGATGCCCGACGATAAACACCTGCACAACTGGCTCGATATGGCGAGAGCCCGGATCAAGTTTCAGGGGCTGCCGGCGCGGATTTGCTGGGTAGGTCTCGGCGACCGCCACCGGCTGGGTCTCGCCTTCAACGAGATGGTGGCGCGCGGCGAACTGAAGGCGCCGATCGTGATCGGCCGCGACCATCTCGACAGCGGCTCGGTTGCAAGTCCGAACCGCGAAACGGAAGCGATGCGCGACGGTTCCGATGCGGTATCAGACTGGCCGCTGCTCAATGCGCTTCTGAATTGTGCCAGCGGCGCGACATGGGTCTCACTGCATCACGGCGGGGGCGTCGGCATCGGTTATTCGCAACACGCCGGAATGGTGATTGTTGCAGACGGAACCCCGCAGGCCGCCCACCGCATTGAACGCGTGCTCTGGAACGATCCGGCGAGCGGCGTCATGCGGCACGCGGACGCGGGCTATGAGCGTGCGATTGCATGTGCCCGCTCGAATGGGCTCGATCTGCCGAGCGTGACGCCATAAGGCATCATCGGTGCTGACTGAACAGTCAGCGCGACCGCAGCCGTCGTGCACCTCACGCTAGGTGGCAAATCCGCTTGCCTGCGCCGTAGGCGAACCGCTCACCAAGAGGCAAGTATCTCGTCCAGGCTCATCGCAGCCGAGACGTATCTGCTGTCAAATCGGTCAAAATCCACACATGGATAGTCAAAAATAGCTCGAAAAGCGCATGGCACGCCTCCTGCATGACCGTTGTGACCGATCTGTCGGTTCATGTGGAAAAGGGGAATGTCGATGCATCCGAAATTTGACCGTCGCCACTTTCTAAAGGGGGCGGCGGGAGCCGCGGTCGCCGCAGGCTACATGCAGATCAGTCCAGACTTTTTCATCTCACAGGCGCGCGCGCAGGCCGGGAAGACCATGACCTTCCTGTCGGCCGAGAACATCACGGGCAATTGGGATCCAACCGCTCACACCACGCTTTCGCAGAAAAACATCGAAGGCTTCGCGATGGGTTTTCTGACCCGCACACCGATGAAGCTCGATAACCCGAGCGAGGTCGTCTATGAACTGGCAACCGACATCAAGCTGCTCGATCCGAACCGCCTGCAAATCAAGCTGCGTCAAGGCGTCGTCTTCCATGATGGCAAACCGTTCAAGGCGGAGGACGTCAAGGCCACTTTCGAATATGGATCCAAGCCGGATCGCCCCGCGCAATGGTATCCTGGTCCCACCGAAACCCTGAAGATCGAGACGCCTGATGACTACACGGTGATCGTCGATACGTCGAAAGGCGGTTACCCGGCGCACCTCTTCATGTTCCTTGCGGCGTTCCTGCCGATCATGTCGGCAAAGGATATCGCGGGCGGACCTGGGGGCGTGCTCTCGCAGCGGCTGAATGGCACTGGTCCCTTCAAATTCGTCGAGCAGCGCGGCAACGACACCGTGATGAAGGCGTTCGATGGCTACTTCAAGGGCAAGCCGGCCATTGCGGGGATCAATTTCACTTTCACCGGCGACTCCACGACGCGCATGCTCTCCCTCATGAATGGTCAGGCTTCGATCGTCGAACGCCTTGAGCCAGAGCAGGTGGATGCGGTCAAGGGCAATCCCAACATCCGCATCAACCAGGTCGTTTCGGTCGAGAATAAGTATCTTTGGTTTCGCTGCTCGAAGCCGCCGTTCAATGATCCCCGTATCCGCCTCGCCGCCTGTCACGCCATCAACCGTGACGTCATCCTCGAAGTGCTTGGATCCGCGGGGCACGCGTCGTCCAACTTCGTGTCGCCGGTCAAGTTCGGTTACATCGATCTCGAGAATTATCCGAAGTTCGACCCAAAGAAGTGCCAGGCGTTGCTCGCCGAGGCCGGCTTCCCGAACGGCAAGGGGTTGCCGCCGCTCGAATACATCACGTCCGTGGGCTTCTATCCCAAGACCAAGGAATACGGCGAGATCATCACCGCGATGCTCAACGAGCAGGGCTTCAATGTCAGCCTGACCGTGCTCGAGCCAGCCGCCTGGAATGAACGCCTGTACCATCGTCCCGGCGGCGGACCCGGTCATATGGTGGACTGCGGATGGTCTACCGGCTCGCCCGAGCCCGATTTGATTCTCCGCACGCATTTCCACTCCTCGTCGCATCGCATTTGCGGCATCGAGGATACCGCGATCGACGCAAGTCTCGACAAGGAGCGTAGCGCACCGACGCTTGAGGAACGGAAGAAGATCCTCCAGACCGAGACGATGCCCCTGATCGCCTCCAAGATGCCGGCGCTCTCGCTCTTCACGTCCGTCATGATTCACGCGATGCAGAAGAATTTCGAAGGTCTCTATATCTATCCGGATGGTTCGATGGATGCTTCGAGGCCCGTTGCCTGACCATGGACGGTCACCGCGCGCCGCGAGCAGGCGGTGCGCGGTCCGACATGTCCTCCGACGCGGAGCTGAAGAATGTTCGTCCTGAACTTCCTGATGCGGCGCCTGATTCAAGGCGTCATCATCATATTCCTTGTCTCGCTGCTGATCTTCACCTTGCTGAGGGTGGTGCCGGGAGATCCGGTGCGACTGATGGCCGGCGGCATGGCTCCCGAGGCCCTGATCGAGAAGATCGCGACCGACATGGGGTTGCGAGACCCGATCATCGTTCAGTTCGGTCGCTATATGAGCAGCGTCGTTCGGGGCAATCTCGGGCAGTCCTTCGTTCGTCCCGCGAACGGCGCTGCGACAGGCGGCGCGAACTTCAACGATACGACGCGCGGTGAACGGGCCAAGGTGCTAAGCCTGATCCTCGAAGCCTTGCCTATGACGCTGCAGCTTGCCGCAGTGACGTTGGCGATTGCCCTCGTTTTCTCCGGGATCGTAGGGATTGCTGGCGGCCTCGCGGTCGGGCGTTGGCCGGACAAGCTGGCATTCTACACCTCGTCGGTGTTCATATCGTTGCCGAATTTCTGGCTGGGAATCGTTCTCGCGCTGCTGTTTTCAGTCAAGCTCGGTTGGCTGCCGGCGATCGGATATCAGGGGTTTGCCTACACGATTCTCCCAGCCATCGTGCTTGCGGTCGAATTGTCGCCGGTCCTGATCCGGACGCTCGTCAGTTCCGTCTCGGCGCAGATGATGGAGCCTTACGTGGCGGTGGGGCATGTCCGTGGCCTCGGCCGCAGCCGCATCATTGCAAACCATGCCCTTCGCAATGCCTCGGTGCCGCTGCTCAATCTGCTCGGGGTGCAGTTTTCGAGCCTGCTCGGCGGGGTGATCATCGTCGAATACATCTTCGACTATCCCGGGCTTGGTCTGTTGACCATCAACGCGGTGTTGCAGCGCGACTTCCCGTTGATTCAAGGGATCGCCATCGTAACCAGCGCCATCTTTGTGCTGATCAACATCATTGTCGATCTTATTGCCACCACGATGGATCCAAGGCTCGAATATTGATGTCTCTCGCTACCGCCACCGGCGCACCAATGGCGCACACGCCGGCCCAACGCTCCGTCATCCGACGCATCTTCGACAAGGCTGCATCGACGCCGGGATTTCGCGTCGGCCTCGGACTGTTCGTTGTCCTTGCCCTGGCGACCGCCTTCTATCCTGAACTGAGCGGCATCGACCCGACGAAGATGGACGTCAAGGCGCGCCTTCTGCCACCGCTGTTTCTGGGCGGAAACTGGAGCTGGGCGCACCCGCTCGGCACGGATCAGATCGGCCGCGACATGCTCGTCCGCTCACTGGTCGGTCTGCGTTACTCCTTCCTGATCGGCGTCGCCTCCGTCTTCGTCATGTTGGCGATCGGATGCGCGCTTGGCACGATTTCGGGCTACTTCGGCGGACGAACCGATGCCATCGTCATGAGGCTGACGGATGCCCAGCTATCGATCCCAATGATTATCCTCGCCATTTCCGTGCTCGGCGTTTCGCGGCCGACCATCCCCGCGATCGTTTTGGTGCTCGGAGTTTCGAACTGGCCGGTCTATGCCCGCATCATGCGCAGCATCGTGATGACCGAGCGGCAGCGCGAATATGTCCGCGCCGCAAAGATCGGCGGTTCGACCGATCTTCGGATCATCCTCGCGCTGCTGCTGCCGTTGCTGCTGCCGCCGGTCCTGTTCACGTCGGTGCTCGACGTTGCGCGCATGATGATCTTCGAATCCACGCTCGGTTTCCTGGGCCTCGGCGTGCAGCCACCGACGCCTACGTTCGGCAATATCATAGCGGACGGACGGAAATATCTGCTGAACGCGTGGTGGATCGCCACCATGCCGGGTCTCTTCCTCGGCCTGACACTCACCAGCGTCAACCTGATCGGCGCTTCCCTCGAACGTGCACGGAATGCGATTCACGGAGGCTCCGAAGCATGACGCAGCCGCTTCTTGACCTCAAGAACCTGACGGTCGCCGCGGGTAGCGGCGGCACGGCCAAAGTCATTCTCGACAATGTGTCCCTCAGCCTCGCTCCCCGCGAGATCGTCGGCGTGGTGGGCGCCAGCGGTTCCGGAAAGACCGTACTTTCCAAGGCCGTGGTCAACTGGCTCGAGCCGCCGCTCACGAAGCGATCGGGTCAGGTGCTGTTCGAGGGACGCGACATCTATGCCATGCGCGGCGCGGAGATGCGCCTGTTGCGCCAGCGGATATCCTATGTCGGCGCCAATCCCATGGGTGCGCTCGATCCAACCCTGCCGGTCGGCGCCCAGATTGTCGAGAAGATGCGGGCCGTCGTGCCCAGAACATTACGTCGGGATGCCGAACGTCGTGTCATCGAACTCCTCGATGCGGTTCGCATCCCATCGGCGCGAAATCGCTTTCACGACTATCCCTCCCAGTTCTCGGGCGGCATGATGCAGCGAGCGCTGATCGTGGATGCATTGGTGACCAATCCCGCACTTCTGGTCGCCGACAACGTCACGCAGCCGCTCGATGTGACGGTCGCTGCTCAGGTGATCCGGCTGATGAAGGAGCTGACGGTCACCTTCAACACCGCGGTGCTGTTCGTCTCATCGTCCCTGCCAGTGGCGCGTGAAGCCTGCTCGCGGATCCTGGTGATGGATGAAGGGCGCATCGTCGAGGAGCAGTCGACAGAAGATCTGATCAGCAGGCCCGTATATCCCTATACACGCGAACTGGTGCGCCAGACCCCGAAAATATGGGTCGAGGCGGCCGCAACGCCCCGCCTTGACGACCAGCGGGAGGTGGTTCTCAGCTTGCGCGACGCCTCGCAGACCTACAAGGTTAGAAAGAAAAGCGGTTTTGGTGGCTTCAACCTGGTTCGCGCCGTTCGCAACGTCACCTTCGACGTGCGCCGCGGCGACAGCTTTGCCATTGTCGGCGAGTCCGGCTGCGGAAAGTCGACCCTGATGCGGCTTCTGTCGAGGCTCGAATTGCCGAGCTCAGGACAAATCCTCTGCGCGGACAAGGACATCGCAACGCTCAAGGGCCGGGCGCTGCTCGAGTTCCGGAGCAAGCTGCAGATGGTGCTCCAGGATCCGTTCGGCTCGCTGCCGCCCCGGACCTCGATCGGGAGGATGCTGGAGGATCCGTTGCGTACGCATGGCTGGCGCGACAAAGGCAGGATTCGCGAACGCGTCCTGAAGGTGATGGGCGAAGTGGGGGTGCCGGCCGAACTTTACGAGGAGCTTCCGCTGGGATTGAGCGCTGGACAACGACAACGCGTCAACGTCGCCCGTGCGTTGGTGCTGGAGCCGGAAATTCTCATCATGGATGAAACGCTGTCCGCCCTCGATCAAACCGAGCAGTTCAAGCTGCTCGACTTGTTCCAGACGCTCCAGAAGGAATACGATCTGACCTACATCTTCATCTCGCACGATCTGGCGATGGTGAGGAAAGCCTGCAATCGCGTGGCGGTGATGTATCTCGGCGAGGTCTTCGAGCTCGCTGACAATGAGCGACTATTCTTCGACCCGGGACACCCGTACACGAGGGCACTTCTGAGCGCCATGCCGACGCTTGAGCGGCGTCGCTATGAACCGGACGAGTGTCTGCTGGAGGGGGAGCCGCCAAGCCCGCTCGACGTTCCCGCGGGCTGCAGCTTCAGGTCGCGCTGTCCGCAGGCCATCGACAAATGCAGCCGCCTTCATCCGAGCCTGACGGTGCGGGAGCGGCAGGACTTCGCTGCGTGTCATCTGGTGATGCCGTCGCTCGGTGTCTGCGGCGCTGCCGAAGGGATGCACGCCAGCGTGTGATGAGGGGTCGTGAACAACAAGTCGGCTTTGGAAGCGGCCAGCAGTGCCGTGGGAATCGGGGAACGTTCATGAGCTTCACGGAGCATCGTCTTGAATTGATCCGCGACATGCTGCGCCAGAAGCAGCGGGTCCACGTCAGGGAATTGGTCGACCACCTCAAGGTCAGTCAGGAGTCGATACGGCGGGATCTCCGGGAGCTCGAGACGCAAGGTTTCGCCCGCCGTGTCTATGGCGGTGCGGTGATCGACCGGCAGGAGAGCGATCAGCCTTTTGCCGAGCGTTTGCGCGTTGGCGCGAGGGAGAAGGCGCGGATCGGTGAAGCAGCCGCGGCTCTGGTCAAGGATGGCATGAAGATCTTTGTTGACGAGGGGACGACGGCCCTTGCCTGCGTGAAGCACCTTGAGGCTCGCAAGGATCTTACGATTGTGAGCAACTCGCTCGCGGTGGCGGCGCACTTCTATTATCTGTCAACGCCCAGCGTGCGCGTGCTTGGAGGACGGCTGCGCCCTGATTATCAGGCGACGTTTGGGCCAGAAACCGTGACTGCGATGAAGGAGCACTTTTTCGATCTCGCGATCATCGCAATCAGTGCCGTCCATGTCGAACGCGGTTTTATGGATTATGGCGAGGACGAAGCGATCGCGCGGCGCGTTGCGCGCGCACAAGCTAAGCGATCGATAATCGTCGCCGACAGCTCCAAATTCGGCCGCCTCGGTTCGATCCATACATTCGGGTTGGGCGACGTACATGCTGTCATCACCGGGGCCGTCCTGACCAAGGACTTTTCCGACCAATTCCTCAAATCCAACTTGGAAATCATCTATGCCTGACGTTGTCTCCAAGCACGCTCCCATCAATCCATCGCGTCTTCAGGCAATGATGGAGGAATTGTCGGCGTTCGGCGGTGGACCGGATGGATCCATGAACCGCTTGACCCTCTCGAAAGAGGACGGCGCAGCGCGTAATTGGCTTGGCCGCTGGTTCGCGAGCAACGGGTTTGTCCAGGCCGTCGACGCCATAGGCAATCAGTTCGGCAGCTTGTCGCTTGCCGGCGCGAATGCGCCGGTCATCATGGTCGGCTCACATGTCGACAGCCAGCCCAATGGTGGTCGCTTCGACGGCGCTCTCGGGGTCGTCTCGGCCTGTGAGGCCGTGCTTGCCGTCTCAGAGCGTCTGAAGGCAGAGAACAAGCTAGCGGCCTGCAATTTTCGGGTGGTGAACTGGACCAACGAAGAGGGCGCGCGTTTCCAGCCAAGCCTGTTGGGCAGCAGCGTGTTCGCCGGAGCGGCCGAGCTTGAATGGGCGCTCGACCGGGCGGATGGAGATGGCGTCACCGTTCGCCAGTCGCTTGAGCAGATCGGTTATGCGGGCGGAGATAAAATTGCGCTGCCCGACGCTCTTATCGAACTTCATATCGAAGGCGACAAGGTGCTGTTTGAGGCGAGTGAAAAATTTGGCATCTTCACCCGTTTCTGGGGCGCAACGAAGTACCGTCTCGCTTTCGTCGGCCGCCAGGCGCATACTGGGCCTACACCGATGGCTGAGCGCAAGGACGCGCTGCTCGGCGCCGCCTACCTGATCGCCGATTTGAAGGAGATTGCCGGCGAGCACGGGTCGGATTTGCACACATCGGTCGGTCGGCTGGAGGTCTTTCCCAACTCCCCAAACACCGTTCCATCGGAAGCCGTTCTCTTCATCGAGTTGCGTTCGGGCTCGCCGGACGTCCTCGCCGAAGCTGAGCGGATGATGAAGATCAGGATGGAGGCGGCGGCCAAGAAAGCCGGTGTGACCTATGAAATCAGGGCGATTGATCGGCGCAAGGCGGGCCGCTTCTTCCCGGGACTGATTTCGCTGGCCGAACGAATGGTCGCGAACTACGGCGAAACGGCGCGCCATCTGGATACGATCGGTGGCCATGATGCAGTGGCAATGTCCAGTGTCTGCCCCTCAATTGTCCTGGCAGTGCGTTCGCGCGACGGCGTGATCCATCATCCGACCGAGTTCACCAGTGCCGAGGATCAGGCTTTTGGGACGCAGGTGCTGGCGGACATGCTCTACGCGATTGCCAGCGAAGGGCTGCAGGCGGCTAATCCAAAAGGAGCTGCAGCATGAAAGCGCTCGGGAAGCCGCAGACGGCCCTGGAGGCGCGCGCCGAGCGAGCCATCCAGAGCTTTCCGATAATCGATGCCGCGAGCGCGACCTATGCAGCATCTGCGTCGCCGGTTGCGTCGCCGTCCTATCACGCGGTCGAATCGACCTCGTTCGACGTAGCGCCTGATGGCCAGGAGGCAAGCTTCTTTCTTCGGCTGGGAGGTGACGAGGTCGCAGAGCTGGTCGACGACGACGCGGCGTTTGCAGCGGCGCGTCGTCTTCACAGACTCGGTCTGTCGCCGGAGCCTATCGCACGAGTACCGGACGAAAGGGCCGTGCTGTTCGCGCGGCTCGGCGAAGGCTGGCGAACTGCCAAGATCGACGACCTGATGCACGAGAGTGCGGCTGCCCGTCTCATCGAGATGCAGAAGACGATCGCCACAGGCGAGCCATTCGGGCGACGTTGGTCTGTCTTCGATGGCATCGATCGGCTTTGGCCGCTGGTTTCGGAGGCCGGCAGCATGCTCCCGGGCGATGTGGAATGGATGCTGGCATGGATGGCTCCGATGCGTGACGCGATCGCTGCGGCGGGCGTCGAACTAAAACCAGCGCACGGAGACCCCCATTCGTCCAATGTCATGCTCGGTCCGAACGAAGCGATGATGTTGGTCGACTTCGACATGGCCGGTGACATCGATCCCTACTACCAGCTCGGCGTGCAGATGAATGAGCTCTACCAGTTCGAAAGCCAGATGAAGCCACTTTTGGAGATGCATGACGGCAGCTTCAGTGAGAGGGCATTCAACCGGTGCAGGATCTACGCCGCTGCCGACGACTTTTATTGGGCGCTCCGCAGCCTGCTGCAGGATGCACGGTCACCCCGCCAGGGCCTCGAATTCCTGAAATATGCGGGATGGCGTTTCCTGCGCTGCCGGATGCTGCTCGGGCACCCCGGCTTCGAGGAACGGGTCCGATCTCTCTAGAGCGTTTTCGAGCCAGAGAAAGTGAGACAAGGTTATGCTTGAAATCGGTGCGGCCAGGTCAGATGCCGAGCGAACGCTCGAGGCGGCCATTGTTCAGGTGGAGGCCTGGAAGCCCTGCCGCCTGTCCTATCGGCCGGTCTCCGGCGGCATCAGCAACACCAATTTTCTTGTGCGGGTCGATGGCGATCCGGTTGGATACTTTGTGAAGATACCGGGGCGCGGCACCGAGATGTTCATCGATCGCAGCGCGGCGCGGGCGGCAAGCAAGCAGGCCGAGGCAATGGATGTCGGGCCGAGGACGTTTGACTTTCTCGACCACCTGGACATCGAGATTTCCGAATTCCTTGATGACCGGCGAGCCTCCACCCATCGCGACTTCGTCGATCCCGCCTTTCGCGCCACCGTGGTGAGCATGTATCGCCGCTTGCACGAGGCGCCGCCACTTCCGCTGACCAAGACCGTATTCGACATGATTGAGGAGCACTATGAGCAGGTGAAGCAGCTCGGCGGCTACTGGCCCGAGGACCATGCCTGGCTCTACCGTCAGTATAAGCAGGCCCGGGCGGCTCTCGAGGCGTCCGGGCTCGATCTCGTGCCTTGCTTCAACGATCCAATGCCAGGGAATTTCCTGGTCGGGGTCGACAAGTCGATCAAGCTAATCGACTTCGAATATGCATCCAACAACGAACGGCTTTATGACTTGGCCATCTGGAGCAGCGAGCACTTCTTCTCGGAGGATGTCGAGCAGGAAATCATCGAGGAATATTTCGGCCGCTATGACAAGCGATGGCACGCGCGCTTCATCGTCCACAAGGCGCTCGCCGACATCAAGTGGAGCACCTGGGCGCTGGTGCAGAACCGGATGTCGACGTTGGATTTTGATTTCTACAAATATGGCATATGGAAGCACATGCGCGCGCGTTCCATCATCTATGACCCGCGCTGGCCGTCATTCCTGAAGGCGCTGTGATGGTCAAACTTGCCGTGGCGGTAGACGATGCGGATGTCTACCTTTCCTTCGCCGCCGAGCTCGCTGACGCGGTCAGGCCCATCGTGCTGTCCTATTTCCGCACCCCACTGGATGTCATTTCCAAGCCCGATGCGAGTCCGGTGACGATTGCCGATCGAACCGTCGAACTGCACCTCAGGGAACGGATCGAGGCGCGTTATCCCGACCACGGCATCATCGGTGAGGAGATTGGGGTCAAGCGCGGCAACGCCTTCACATGGGTCATCGATCCGATCGACGGCACCAAGAGCTTCATCACTGGCTTTCCCTTGTTCGGTACGCTGATCTCGCTGACTTATGAGGGGCAGCCCTTCTGTGGTTTGATCGACGCCCCGGCCACCGGCGAGCGGTGGATGGCGAAGCCCGGTCTGACGTTGTTCGGCGGCAGATTGGTCCGGACGAGCGCCTGCGAAGCCATCGCAGATGCCCGTTTCTATACGACGTCACCCGATATGTTCGCGAACGAGGACGCAGAAGTGTTCGAGCGGCTTTCGAGATCCGCCAAGCTGCGGCGTTTTGGGGGCGATTGCTACATCTATGGTCTGCTCGCGTCGGGACATTGTGACATCGTTCTGGAAACGGGACTGCAGCCATATGACTATATGGCCCTGGTTCCGATCGTGCAGGGGGCGGGGGGATGCATCACTGACTGGAAGGGAAGCCCGCTTTCAATTCATTCCGAGGGGCGCGTGTTGGCGTCTGCCACGCCGAAACTTCACGCGGAAGCGCTGGCCCTCATCAACCGATAGCAAGCGATCATGCCCTACAAGACGACGATCGAGCAAACGGTCTTCAGTTTCGCTGACCTCAAGGATCTCTTGGCCAAGGCGACGCCCGAGCGATCGGGCGACCAGCTTGCCGGCATCGCTGCGGACGGACCGGTCGAGCGGCTTGCCGCGCAGATGACGCTGGCGGACGTTCCCCTCAAGACGTTCCTCGACGAGGAATTGATCCCCGCCGACTGGGACGAAGTCTCGCGCCTGATTGTCGATCGCCATGACCCGGCGGCTTTCGAGATCATCTCGTCGCTGACCGTTGGTGAATTCCGCGAATGGCTTCTCAAGCCGGAAACGGGCCAGCGGCAGCTTGAGGCGGTGACGTTCGGCCTGACGCCTGAGATGGTGGCCGCGGTCTCGAAGATCATGCGCTTGCAGGATCTGATCTCAGTGGCGTCCAAGCGGGAGGTCGTCACCCGCTTCCGGTCGACAATTGGACTGAAGGGGCGGCTTTCGACGCGCAATCAGCCAAACCATCCGACCGATGACTCCTACGGCATTGCCGCCTCCGCAATCGATGGGCTCCTGATGGGGTCGGGGGATGCGGTGATCGGGGTAAATCCGGCAACCGACACCGTGGATGACTACGTGCGCATTGTCTCGCTCCTCGACGAACTGCGCATGCGCCTTTCGATTCCGACGCAAACATGCTGTCTGGGTCACGTGACGACTGCCATCAAGGCAACCGCTGCGAAGGCTCCGGTGGATCTCGTGTTCCAGTCGATCGCCGGATCGCAGAAGGCAAATGACGGTTTCGGCGTCAGTTTGGCGCTGCTCAAGGAGGCACATGAGGCTGTACGTGACCTCGGGCGCGGTGCGATCGATGCGAATTTGATGTACTTCGAGACCGGACAGGGGGCGGCACTTTCGGCCGAGGCGAACTTCGGCGTCGATCAGCAGACCATGGAAGCCCGCGCCTATGCGGTTGCGCGCGAATTCAGGCCCTTGCTCGTGAATACCGTGGTTGGATTCATTGGCCCGGAATATCTCTTCAATGGAAAGCAGATCATTCGTGCCGGCCTGGAAGATCATTTTTGCGGTAAGCTGCTCGGCTTACCGATGGGAGTGGACGTCTGCTACACCAACCACGCCGACGCCGATCAGGAAGACATGGACGCGCTGCTGACCCTGCTTTGCGCGGCCAACGTCAACTTCGTCATCACCGTTCCCGGCGCGGACGATGTGATGCTGAACTACCAGTCACTCGCGCATCATGACGCGGTCTATTGCCGAGAAATCCTGAAGCGTCCGCCGGCACCGGAGTTCGAGCGATGGCTGGTGGATATCGGGTTGACCGACATGGCCGGCCGCCTCTTGGACGCCCCGCCGAGGCTCGCTGATCGCATTGCGGATGCCAGGCTGCTCGGAGCGTGACGTGAAGGATGATCTGGCAAAGGAAACGGCAGGGTCGGTCGACTTGCGGCACATGACGGAAGCGCGCGTGCTTCTGGGTCGATTTGGTGCCGGGCTGCCAACGCGCGCCGCGCAGTTGTTTCTACTCGATCATGCACGCGCGCGTCAGGCCGTCTGGTCTGCAGTCGATTGGGCTTCACTTCGAGCCAACCTTGCTGATCTAAGTCCGGGAACGGTCGATGTCGAAAGCCAGGCCGTCGATCGCGGCACCTATATCCGACGCCCTGATCTGGGCCGAAAACTCTCTCCGGAGTCCGCGGAGCGCCTCGCAGGTATCCATCCGGGTTGTGATGTCGTGATCGTGGTGGCGGATGGATTGTCGGCCAGCGCCATCAACATCAATGCCGTGCCGCTTGTGCAAGCGATCGTCGAACGTCTTTCATCTCGGCAGCTTTCCATGGCACCGCTGATTTTGGCATCGCTCGCGCGCGTCGCGCTCGGTGATCCCGTGGCGGAAATCATCCGTGCTCGGGTTTCGATTGTGCTCATCGGAGAGCGACCCGGCCTTTCCTCAGCGGATAGTCTAGGCGCCTACATGACATGCTTGCCGAAGGCGGGTACGCCCGATTCAAGGAGGAACTGCATCTCGAATATTCGTAACGGCGGGCTGAGCGCCGACAACGCCGCGGATGCCGTGGTGTCGCTGGTTTTGGATATGCTGAAGGCAGGTACCAGCGGAGTCGCCTTGAAGGATGCCGTGGCGCGCTTGCCGACCAGCTAACGCCGACGGGCTTGCCGTGCGGATTTGGTTGGGTGTGTGTACCGAAAATCTTATCCGAGTTGATGACGTGATCGAATCGCCTAGGCGCCTACGACCTCTACCTCGCCAGCTTCCGCAATCCGGCGCATCTTCCCAACGAGAACGACTACGAGCCGAGCCGGATCTGTGCCCGCTCGGGTTCGATCATCGGCCCGGTTGCCACCACGACGACGTCCCGAAGCGCGACGATGTGGGCCAACGAGCAGACCTGGCTACGTGCCGGCAAGGACATCCGCAATGTCACGCTGGACCTGCGTAACCTTCACCGAACCGACACGACATGGCTGGAGGGCGGCAACGACATCATCAATGCCGACCTCTCGGTGGAGGGGCCCGGCTCGGTGCTGCTGACCGCCGGACGCGACGTCTACAATCCGCGAACGGTGAGCATCGGCAATCGCCGGTTCGACGGCAACAACCGCCCGATCACGGGAACGGACATCCGCGGCCTTCCCGCCGACGGCGCCTCAATCGACGTGATCGCCGGCCTGAACGGCAAGTCCCCGGACTACACGGCGTTCGTCGCCGCCTATCTCGATCCGGCGAAGGTCGCCGCAATGCCCGCCTATTTCACCACGACCGTCGACGGCCAGATCGTGCCGCATCGACAATCTTGCCGAGGACGACGTCAAGATCGCGCCACTGACCCTCGATACTAAGGACAAGGCGGCAGCGGACGCGGTCAAGGATGCGACCCAGCAAACGCCCTCAGATCGGCCTTCGGTGATCATTGTTGAGTTTCTCGGCTACGGCGGCGGTGACGGCGAGCGGCGGCAGGACGATGACAAGAGGTCGCGTTGGACGCGCGAACGCAGCGGTCAGTCGCCGGCTTACGATCCTGGAAATCCGGTTCAATTCGTCGGCATCGGGAAGCTCACTGCAGATCAGGCGCAGAAGCTGACGCCGAATGAGCGGCGCGCGCTCGAGGCGCAGTAAATGAAAGAGCGGGCAAGTTGAACGAGATCTTTGACCGTTGAGACGCGATCGGGCCCGGGTCTCTCAGTTGCCAGCTCGACGCGCTGATGTGCCGCGCGGTCTTTTGGCGTACCGCCATGCGAACAAACTGGCGGCTCGCGAGTTATCCTCCATCACTGGCATGACACTACGCATGGTGGGCGCCGGTGGTCGAAAGACCGATCGCGCTCCCGCCTGCATACGAGGGAGTTGCGCCATGTTAAAGCGGCGTCGTTTTAAGAACACCACCTTGGAAGAGTTGCTCGCGGGCGAGGTGCAGCATCCGCGGAAAATGGCCGAAAGCAGGCCAGCTGGGAGCGAGAGAGAGCAGCTTATTCGCAAAGCTCGGCAAGCTGAAATAGCGTCTGACCTGATGCTGCGCCGATATCGCCGGCTCTCCTAGCTGGCATCGCGCGCGAAGCGAGCAGCGCTAATTTTTCTTCCAATGATGTTGTGGGTGCCCGGGGGCAAAGCCAGTTGAGCGGCTCTCCGGGATCGTCAGTGCGGTCAGCGGCGTACTTCGTCGGCATCAACTTCTCGGCCTGTACCAAGGGCGACTACAATCCTCCATTGAGGGCGTCACTCCCAGAACGGGAGCTCAACACACCCGCGTTTCGCCCGTTCCTGAGAGCATCCGCGCGGCTGGCCAACGGCGCTGGGCTTGAAGAACATGACGACGACAGGTGATCCGGGATCCCCGCCGCGATGCGGTTTTTGTCCGGAAACTCCGGCGCGGATCGGTCCTAGTTTACGCCGGATCATTCGCCGTCGAAATGGCCTGCCGTGCCGTCGCAAATAGCTCCAGCTCCCGGGAACGATCGCCGCTTTGCGGGTTTGAGCGTGGAGTCAGTATGGGAGGAGATCTCATGAGAATCTCAATTCTCGCGCTAGTCGTCGGTTTGGGAGCCGTGATCGCGCTGCCGACCATGGCGCAGCAGCAGACCGTGCCGAACCCGCAGATGCAGGAGGAGGCGGACAAGGGCGCCAAGACCCGTCAGTCCGGCGAATCGGGCTATGTCGGCGAGCAGGAGAAGCCGGGTGCTTCCGCCCACGCCCCTGGACGACCCGCCGACCAGCCGACGACGGGATCCAGCAGTGGCACGAGCCGCACTTCGCCCTCCGGAACGGGCGAAAAATCTCGCTAAGCAAGTCCTCGAAAAAGCAGCGCTGTCTTCGCCTGCGACGGCCGCAAAGCGCCATCTCGAGATTCGTGCGCTGCTCTTCTCAGAGTCAGCAACACTCCACCCATTAGGAACCTACGGAATTTACAAGTCTTGGTGTTCGGAGCGCCTGACCTTGCGAATACGGCAGGCCGTGGGGCGCCCTCGACTTCGGCTGTGTCCCTCGGTGGGTAAGCTGAAGAATGGTAGGATGTATCTTGTTGGTCGGGATAGCGAGTGTGAGCGCGCTTGATCTTCTTCTCGGACGACGCTTGGCCAACCGGGAGTTCAAGGAGCGCAAGATCGGGGCCTTTGAGGGCCTTCCGGCAATGGGACTCGATGGACTTGGCTCATCCGCCTACGGTCCTGAAGCCGCCCTCACCATCCTCATTCCGCTCGGAGCAGCCGCGACGTCCTTTATCGGCTGGGTCATGGCGCCGATCGTGGTCCTCCTTGCGATCTTGTTTGCCTCGTACTGGCAAACCATCCGAGCCTACCCGAACAACGGTGGTGCGTATGTCGTTGCCAAGGACAACCTTGGTACCAGTCCTAGTCTGCTCGCCGCGGCGGCTCTGATGGTCGACTACGTCTTGAACGTTGCCGTCGGCATCGCGGCGGGAGTTGGCGCGCTGGTTTCGGCGGCGCCGACCTTGCACGCCTACATTCTCCCGCTGTGTCTCGGTATTCTCGCGCTCGTGACGATTGTGAACCTCCGCGGCACGCTCGATGCTGGCCGGATGTTTGCTTTGCCTACTTATCTGTTCGTGGCCAGCTTCGGCATCATTCTCGCTGTCGGAGCGTATAAAGTCATGATCTCCAGCGGATCGCCCCAGCCGGCTGTCCCGCCGCCCCCAATGGGACACGCAATCGAAACCGCGAGTCTCTGGCTACTGCTGCGCGCCTTCGCAAGCGGCTGCACGGCGATGACGGGAGTGGAGGCTGTGTCCAACGGCATGACCGCCTTTCGTGAGCCGACGATTAAGTACGGTCACCGTACGTTGACGGCGATCGTCGTCATCCTCGGCACGCTGCTGATCGGCATCGCCTTTCTCACTCGCGCCTATGGCATCGGCGCTATGGATCAGGAGCAGGAGGGCTACCGCAGTGTTCTGTCCCAGCTTGCGGCCGCCATTGTGGGAAACGGCGCTCTCTATTATGTCGCGATCGGTTCACTGCTGTGCGTGCTGGCTCTTTCGGCCAATACGAGCTTCGTGGATTTCCCTCGCCTTTGCCGCGTAGTCGCCCAAGACGGCTTCCTGCCCAAATCCTTCGCAGTTGCGGGCCGACGATTGGTCTTCGACGTCGGCATCCTATATCTGGCGTTCACATCGGGATTTCTCCTGACGGTCTTTGGCGGCATAACCGACAGGCTCATCCCACTGTTTGCGATCGGTGCATTTCTCACCTTCACCATCTCGCAAACTGGCATGGTATGGCATTGGCGCCGAGCCATTGCCGAGGAGGAAGCACCCAAGAAGGAACTGAAAGCCCATCTCGTGATCAATGCGATCGGCGCGATCACGACAGGTACTGCTCTCATCGTGATCATCGCGGCCAAGTTCATAGAGGGAGCTTGGATCACCATTTTGGTGCTTCCGCTCGTCATCGTTCTGCTCAAAACGATACGCGCCTACTATGACGAGCTTGCCACCCAGCTCCGCGATCCCGCCCCTTTGGATCTCAGCGGATTGGCTCCGCCTATTGTCGTTGTCGCGTTCGAGAGTTGGAACAGGCTGAGCGACAACGCTTTGAAATTTGCGTTGAGCATCTCGCCGGAAGTCGTCGCCGTTCATCTCCTACAGCTATCGGGTCCAGATGTCGCGGATGAACAGCGAATTCTTCGCGACCAATGGCGAAGAGATGTCGAGGTGCCGGCAGAGCAAGCGGGACTCCTGCCTCCACGCCTTGTCGTTCTCCAGGCGCAATACCGCGCGATTCAGCAGCCGATGTTGAGGGTGATCGATGAGATCAGAGACAAATTTCCCGGTAGGCGACTCGCGGTGCTGATCCCAGAAGTGGTTAAACGACGTTGGTACCAACACCTGCTGCATACGCATCGCGCCCTCCGGCTGCGCTCTCGACTAATCGGACTCGGACAGCCTGATGTGACCGTGATCAACCTTCCGTGGCGGTTGGACCTGGACAATGAGCCCGGCAAGGAGCGAAGCGCCGCCAGAGGTGATCGGTCCGCTTGAGCATGCGGCAAGCAAGATGCTTTTCGTTCGCACTCTTACGGCAGGTGCGATGCTCGTTCCGATCGATCATAATGGGCTGGCGACGAAGCTGAGCGAGGCGGGCGGTTGCTTTGTGTTGGCTGTCGTTGGCGTCGCATTGTTCTATAACGGCAAGGATAGCGCCACGTCATTCGACCCGAACAGGGGTACCGCACGAGGACACTGACGCATTGCTCAGGATCGGAGTCATCTCGGATACCCACGGCCTGCTGCGTCCCGAGGTTGAGCCACGGCTCGCCGGGGTCGCGCATATCATCCATGCCGGCGATATCGGTCGCCCAGACGTGATCGCCCGGCTCCGCCGGATTGCGCCTGTGACTGCGATCAGAGGGAACGTCGATACCGGCGACTGGGCGGAGCGCTATCCTGACACCCAGACGATAAGGCTCGGCGGGCGGTCCATCTACATCCTGCACAACCTCCAGGAATTACGGCTCGATCCTGGTTTGTGCGGAATTGACGTGGTCGTTTTCGGCCACTCGCATCGACCGCAGATCGAGACCATTGACGGAGTGCTTTATCTCAATCCCGGAAGCGCTGGGCCCCGGCGCTTTAAGTTGCCTGTGACCCTGGCCATTCTTGAGCTGACCGCAAGTGGCCTTCGGCCTGTGATTCACCGTCTCGCTTGTGCGGACTAATCGCCAGCAAAGCGCCTCTGCCAAACGTCACTGTCGTCTCCTCCAACGAGGTCCTCTCCTCCAATCAAGCTCGTAGGTTCAAATTTGTGAGGACCATCCGGAGTTCCTAGGAAAGAGGACCGTGCGCTCTTGGGACAACGCTGCTGTCACTTGCGGCGGCTCAACGGAGCATCAGGCCGATCTGACGTAGCAACGGAGAGCCTGCGAGGCGCTGGACGAACTTGCGCGCAGGCACCCTCAACGTGATCCTCTCCCACGATCGTACCCATAGGAACGAAAGGGCCGGCAACGAGTAAGGTCGTTCTCTCGGTATTCTTATTGCCAAGAGTCTATCCGACCAGACAGTCTCTGCCACCTTGGCGGGACTGTCTGGGGTAAGCGAGCTGGTCAATGATTTTTCCTCGTACCGCAGCATCTGCCTGTCCATCGTCGTTTCGCTTGCGACGAGATGAAGCTGCGGATCGAGGAACCAACGCGGTGAATGCAGGTTCGGCTTCTAGATGAATTTAGGTGTACAAACATGACTCAAACTGACGCGCGTTCGCTTCAACAGATCAGGCAGGAGACCGAGCAGACTCGGGCCAGCCTTACGCAGACGGTCGAACAGCTTCGCCATAGCGTCACGGACACGGCTCAGGACATACGGGGGCGCATCAGTCCGGCCGCTATCAAAGCCGAGGTTTCAGGCTTCGTCCGCTCCCGCGGTGAGCAACTGCTCGGCGATGTCACCACCACGGCACGGGAGAACCCGATGCAGGCAGTCGCCGTAGGCGCCAGTCTTGCCTATCCGTTGTTTCGCCTTGCTCGAACGGTGCCGTTCCCGGTGTGGATGATCGGCGCCGGCCTCTACCTGGCGAGTTCCAACAGCGGCAAGGCAGCGACGCAGAAGGCTTCGGCCATCGCCGCTGATTTGTCTGACGACGTTGTCCGTCGCGCACGCGGCTTCAGCGACCAAATCGCCGATGCCACTAATAGCGCTAAAGAAGCCGTCATGGGCGGTCTTGATCGGGTGACCTCCGCCGGAGCCGAGCACGAACGCGAGGCGGGCAGCTCCGCTCAGACCGCGCTGATGTCGGGCTCTGAGCGGCTACGCGGGGCAGCAGAATCGACCGGCGCCTCGGTCAGGAGCAGCGGAGCCGAACTGAGAGATCACATGGCCGGAAAGATCGGCGCTGCTGCTGGTTCCGTGAGGGACATTGCAGACGGCGCGACCTCGACAGGTCAGAGGCTTGCAGGGGCGGCCAAGGATTCGGCAAGCGAGACGTTGAGATCGGGACGGGAGACCGCCTCCGATTTGGGAGATCGTGCAACGAAAACGTTCCGCGAGACGATTGAGCAGAATCCGCTTCTGGTCGCTGGCATCGGGCTGCTCATCGGCGGCGTGATCGCTAGCGCGCTTCCGCGAACCGAGCTGGAGGACGACATGGTCGGTGAGACCAGCAGCTCGGTCAAGCGTCGCGTACAAACCGCTGCGTCCCACGGTTTCGAAGCCGCAAAAGACGCTGCCGGAGAAGCCGCCCGGCGCGCGGCGGACCAGGCCGAAGCGGAGGGGCTCAGCGCGGATGGCGTGCGTGAGGGAGCGAATGACTTGGGGCAACGCGTCCGCCGAGTGGCAGAGGCTGCAGTGACCACAGCCTTCGAACCACCAGAGGACAGTCAATCATCAGGTTTCCACGGAGAAGATAGTCATGGCTGACCAGGTTTTTACCGAAAAGAGTTTCGATCCTGCGGAACAGGATTTCCAGGAAGCAGGTCGCGCCGCAAAGAGCGCGGGCGAGCAAGCTGCCTCTGCGGGGCGCGACCTCAAGGATCGGGCAGCGGAGATGGCAAGTTCCTCGGCGGATGCCATCAAGGACCAGGCCTCGGAGTTCGTCGAGGCCGCCAAGGATTTGGGATCGCAGGCTGCCGATCGGGTCAAGGAAACGGTTGACGATCGGAAAGATGCCGGCGCTCAATACGTCAGCAACATTGCCGAAGCGATGCGAAGGGCAGCCAGCGAATTTGACGGCGAACTGCCAGTTGCCGGCACCTACATGCGCAAGGCGGCGTCGCAGGTCGAAACCGTGTCGGCCTCGCTGAAGAACGGCGATTTCGATGATCTCCTGCGCAACGCGAGGACTTTTGCACGCCGGCAGCCGACGGCATTCCTCGGAATAGCCGCGCTTGCGGGATTCGGCATGGTGCGGTTTCTGAAAAGCTCAGCCGAACATTCAGGGGACACCGGCCCGCGCGTAACGTCCGGGGTTGGTCAACGGGATGGAATAAGCCGTCAGTCCGAAACTCGAGGGTATCGCGATGGCATCTCAAGTTAGCCGTTCGATTCCAGATCTTGTCGGTGATGCCGTCAGCCAGCTTGCAAAGTTGATCGGCAATGAGTTCGAGCTTGCCCGGGCTGAATTCTCGGAAAAAATTAGCCAGGCGGGTCGGGCAGGAGCGATGATCGGCGCCGGGGCGGTCATTTTCATTCCAGCCCTGGTGTTGCTGCTGATGTCAGCAGCTGCTGGCCTGATGCATGCCGGGCTTTCCGACCCGATTGCCTATCTCCTCGTCGGGGGTGTCTCAGCTTTAGTCTCGGCGGGGCTAGTCTGGATTGGGCTGAGCAGGCTCTCGGGTGATGCCCTCAAGCCAACGGTCACGATAGAGCAGGTTCAACGTGACAAGGCGGCAGCGAAGGAGATGATGCGATGAGGGACGTTTCAGAGACACGATCGGATTTTCTGCGCGGCCTCGGCGACGCGGCGAGCCGGAACCCGCTCTCGGCTGCGCTGATCGGCATGGGGGTGGTATGGCTATTCAGCCGCGGTGAACTGGGTCGTACGACGGACGCAGTGCGTTCGGGTTTTGATCGTGCCACGGATACTGCACAAGGTGTCCTGGAAGGCGCCGGGTCGACCGTTAGGTCCAGCGTCGGCTCGGCCGCCGAAACGCTTCAGGACAGTGCTGCCGGAGTGATCGATCGCACCGCGCACCTGGGCCGCCGGCAGGCCGACACGCTTTCCGGATATGCGAAGACGGTTCCTGATGGGGCGGCTGGGACAATCGAAAGCCTGGGGTCCGCCCTGGCTGATCTGTTTCGAAGACAACCACTTGCGCTTGGTGCTGTCGGTATTGCCGCGGGCGCGTGCATCGCTTCAGCGTTCCCGACAACGAAGGCCGAAGCGGAGTACCTCGGCGAAGCGAGCGAGGCGGTGAAGGAAAAAGCTCACGAGTTCACGGCCGAGCAGGTAGCTCGAGCGGGTGAAGCAGCCGGAAAGGCAGTTCACGCTGCGGCTGACGAGGCGCGCAAACAGGGTCTTACGATCGAGGGAGCCAAGTCGGCTGCAAACGAGATGGCCGCGAAGTTCGAGCGCGTGGTCGACGCAGCGGAGCAGGGGGCATCCGCGAAGGCTGACGCGATGCGCTAGGATCGAGGAGACGCGAGTGGCCGAGAGCGGGTGGTCGCTGACCCAATTATCTACAGAACTCGCCCGTACATGGGGCGCCGAGACCGTAACCGACTAGGAGATTGCCAGCGATAGGTCGCAGGTTCCTAGCAACGAGGCGTCCGTTGCTACGCGGATGTCAGCTCGTCTTTTGTTCTCCTACCGTGTCCGCCATGCGTGCGCTTCGCGCGCCGAGCGGCTTGCCTGAACCATCGGTGCTGTCTCGTGCCGTCTGATGTTCGACTTCAGCGTTGAGTTCTGCGCTCACCAGTATGACGATGGTCGACATCCACATCCACATCATCAAGCCAATCGCTGCCCCCAGCGAGCCGTAGGTCGCGTCGTAGTTGGCGTAATTTGCAAGATAGAAGGAGAAGGCCGCAGATCCGGCCAGCCAGCTCAACGTCGCGAAGACGCTTCCGACCGTCAGCCACCGCCATTGTGGGGAACGTCGGCTTGGCCCATATCGATATAGTACAGCCAGTCCGAACAGCATGGCCAGGACGAGGACAGGCCAGCGGCCAATGCGTAGTAGGTTATCGGCAAGCGAGCTCGCCCCGAATGTCCCAAGGATGACGGGCAGAGCTACCACCCCGCTGATGGCAACAAGTGCGGCGATGATGCCGCCGAAGGTGAACGCCAACGAGACGGCGTTCAGCTTGAAGAAGCCGCGCTTCTCGTCCTCCTCATACACGACGTTGAGCGCATCGATGACTGCCTTCATGCCCCCGTTTGCACTCCACACCGCGAGAAAGAAGCTGAACGCAAAGGCAAACCCAAGCTTGGTATTCCCCTTCGCAACTACGCGATCGACCTGATCTCGCACGATGTCCAAGGCGCCCTGCGGTAGGAGGCCGGCCAACGCGGCCAGATGGTCATTGATGGCCGTTGGCGAAGAAAACAGCGCATAGCAGGATACGATTGCTGTGATCGCGGGGAAGAGCGCAAGCAGTCCGTAGAACACGACACCCGCCGCGACGGCCAGAACCCTGTCCTTGTTGATCTGTTCGTAGGTCCTGAGCAGGATGTCCTTCCATCCCGCCCATGGAATTTGCCAGGGAGACGTCGCGCCGCGGCCACGATGATCCTGTTCCGCCGGCTCTCCGAGCCGATCGCGGGCTTCACGTGCTTGACCTGCCTTGTCTCTCGGCGGATCTGGAAAGCGAATACTGGACATGGCGCATCGAAACGTTTCCGATTCAATCCTGGCGGACGGACATCGTTCCTGAACGCCTATTCTGGTGGAAGGAAGATTCGCCACAGGATGGCGCCAGGAGAGCATCCCCGTCTGTTGCCATCGATCCGCTGCGTTGCACCTCGCGCTCAACCTGTTCAAGCCGCCGTCGGCGTCACTGCTGGCTGGCGATGGTCAATCGAGCGCGCGCTGCATGTGGGGGGTTCCGCGAGGCGTGCGCTGGCACCAGCACTGGCATCGCGGTCGCAACACGCAACGCGAAATAGGCGATGGTTGCCTGCAGGCCTTCTTTCAGCGCGATACGCGGACGCCAGCCTAGCGACCGCTCGGCAGTGTCGATCACCGGCTTGCGCCGTTTTGGGTCATCCTTCGGCAGCGGCTCAAAACGCAGCGGCGAGGCCGAATTGGTATAGGCGAGAACTTCACGCGCCACGGACTCGATGGTGATTTCCTGCGGGTTGCCGAGGTTGCAAGGCCCGCTGATGGAGGACGGGCTCTCCATCAGCAATTCGAGCCCGCGAATGAGATCGTCGACAAAGCAGAAGCTTCGTGTCTGCGTTCCCTTTCCATAGATCGTGATCGGTTCGCCGCGCAGCGCCTGCACGATGAAATTCGACACCACGCGCCCGTCGTTCTCCAGCATACGCGGCCCATAGGTGTTGAAGATGCGCGCGACTTTCACCTCGAGGCCATGGGTTCGGTGATAGTCGAACATCAATGTCTCCGCAGCGCGCTTTCCCTCATCATAGCAGGCACGCGGACCGATCGTGTTGACATGGCCGACATAGGATTCGGGTTGCGGGTGCACCTCGGGATCGCCATAGACCTCGCTGGTCGAGGCCTGCAGGACGCGGGCCGATTTCTTCCGCGCGAGTTCCAGCAAGTTCATGGTGCCGACGACGCAGGTCTTCATCGTACCGATCGGATCCGCCTGATAGTGACGCGGTGAAGCCGGACAGGCAAGGCTATAGATCTGATCGATGTCGTCATTGATACTAAGCGGATCGCGCACGTCACATTCGACGAACCGAAAGTTCGGATGATTGAGCAATGGGCGGATATTGTCGACCGTGCCGGTGAACAGATTGTCGACGCAGATCACAGTCGCGCCCCGCTGCAGCAGCGAATCGCAGAGATGCGAACCGATGAAGCCGGCGCCCCCGGCGATCAGCACGGTTTTGGTGCGGCGGGAAGGCCGAAGGCGGACCTGAAACGTCATGGAATCTCCTCTCTCATATCTCGGTGACCTGCATCTGCGGGCTGATCGACGGCCGGGTGGATTTGCGGCAGCGCCGCGCAGTTGCCTCGAGATAATGGGCATCCAACTGCCGGGCGCGATGTTCGGGCGTGTGATCGGCCAGGATGCGCCTGCGCGCGTTTTCGGCGATCGTCCGCCGGCGTTCCTCAGGCATCTCGCGAAGGATCTGGACCACCTCGCGCGTTTCGGAGACCAGGAGGATCTCCATCGATGGCATGAAAATCGTTTCGATCCCGGGCCATCGATCGGAGATAACCGGCGTTCCGCAGGCGGCGGCTTCGAACAGCCGCACGCTCGGTGAAAAGCCGAGCGTGCGCATGTCGGCGCGGGTGGCGTTCAAGGCGAAGCGCTGCTCCGAATAGAATTGTGCGTGCAGGGTCGGCGCGAGATGCTCGATCCGTTCGACATTTTCGCGCCAGGCGAGATGCTCTGGATATTGCGATCCCGCGACTGCGAATCGTTGATCCGGCAGTATTCCGGCAGGCGCAAGCAGCAGTCGCTCCAGCAGCGGCTGCCGGTCTTCGCTATAGGTGCCAAGGTAACCCAGCGACCACTTGATTTGCGCCTCCCGCGGGCGGTAGAGGCTCGTATCGGCGCTGCAATAGAGGACGCGGGCGAGCGGACTGCCAAAGTCATCCTCGATCATTTTCGGCACCGGTCCACCGCTAAAGGACAAATAGAGATCAAAGCGCGGGATCATGGCGCCGGAGATGTAGCCTAGTCCTCGATCGAGTCCAGCGAGCGTGACCGGCGTATCGATGTCGTAAAAGGCCGTTATTCCCCGCGCATGCGTCGTCACCCATTCGGAGATCGCGATTCCGTCCGGCACGTAGGAGCCGATGATCACCAGATTGGCATCGCGGATCAGCTTGCCGAACCGTCGGGCAAGCTCCGGCAGCGACTGGTAGAGCTTGACGGTCCATGTCGACGGCTTTGCAAGGTCTCGATGATCGCGGTACCATGGAGCGTCCCGCTCGAGGAACGTGACGCGGTGGCCGCGCTTCGCGATGGCGTCGATTAAGGCACGGTAGGTGGTGGCATGACCGTTGCCCCAGGAAGACGTGACCGAGAGCCCGATGACCACAATGTTGAGATTCATTCTGCTGCCTCGATTCTCTTGTCCATTCCCGCGAAAAGGTCATCGAATTGGCGCGCTCGGTGGCGGTAGGTGTGAAGGCTGAGAATGCGTGCCCTTGCGCGCTCCGCGATCGCATGTGCGCGCTCCGGGCTCAGTGAATTCAGGTGCTCTGCCACCTCGGCTCCGTTGGCTGCCACCAGCACTTCACGATTCGGTTCGAGGAAATGGTCGATGCCTTCCCAGTCGTCGGTGATCAGGCACGCGCCAGCGCCGATCGCTTCGAACACACGGGTCGGCGGCGAGAACCCGTAACGGGCCATGCTGTTGCGGTTGACGTTCAGCGTCGCAAGAGCAGAGCCGAAGAACGCGTTGTGATCGCTGGTGCCGACGTGCCCGACCTTGCGAACATTGGACGGTGCCTCCTTGCTCTCCCAGCCGGATCCCCCCAGAGTAAAGGTCTTGCCGGGCGTCCGGGTCGCGACATCGAGGAAAAATTGATCGATGCGCTGCTCGCGGTCGGGCAGGCGGTTGGCAAGCAGACCGAGATCGCATTCGAATTTGGTGTCGGCCGGCGCCGGAAAATGCGTCGCCGGATCCAGCGCATTGTAGATAGGAACGCAGTCCCGGGCGCCCATCGCGCGATAAGCTGCCGCGACGCAATCCCCGCCGCCGTAGGTGAGTACGATGTCATAACGCGGGATCGCTTTGCGCAGATGATGGCGTGGATGGCTCGACATCGCATCCAGCGTGGCTGGCGCGTCGACATCCCAGTAGATGCGGATCGCGCTTGATGGAATTTCAACAATCGCCTTTTCCAATTCGACGTCAAACACGCCGACGCCACTCGCCTTGATCAGCAGGTCCGCGGAACGAGCGGCGACCTCCAGGGAGCGCTGCCATCCCTCCAGCGTCGCCGGATAGACGACTACCTTGGCCCACGATGGATCGTCGATATCGCGATGAGCCTGTCGCTCGAATGCATCGGGCTCGAAGAAGGTGATGTCATGCCCGAGCGCTGCGATTTCCTTCAGCATGCCGCGGTAGTAGGTCGCGGCGCCGTTCCAGTAGGACGAGACGAGGCTCGAACCGAAGAAGCAGATCTTCATGCGATGGCTCCCTCGTGTTCGGCGGGCTGCGATGACGGACGCGCGCCTTGAATCTCATCGACGATGTTGAGAAGCTGCATAGCGCGATGGCCGCAGGTGTGACGGCTTTGGATCACTCGGAGACCGATTTCGGCGGTTTCAGCCGCGAACGCCTGGTCGTTCAGAAGCGTCGCCAGCACGCGGGTCATCTGCGTTCCGTTCTCGGCTCGCAGATAGGCGTTCTGCGGGAACATATTCTCAATATCGTCCCAAGGGGCCGAGACGATGGGAATGCCGCAGGCCATGGCCTCGAACATCCGTATCGTTGGAATGCCTGGCAGCGATCGTGCATAGGGGCCACGCGGCACATGCACAGTGCAACGCGCGGTAGCAAAGGCCGCAGCCGCGCGATGCGCCGGAAGCCAGCCGCGGTATTCGATGCCGGCTTGCTCAATCGCGCGGTGCGCGGCTTCCGAATAGCGGACGCCGTAGATGCGTGTCTGGGCGCTCAACTCCAATACTGGCCGAACCAGAAACTCGTTGAGTTCGGCAGCGCGCTCGCCATCGCCCCAATTGCCGATCCAGACCACGTCATGGGTTCGCGTGATATGCGGCAGCGGGCGATAGAGCTTTGTATCAGCCGCTTCGTGCCAGGTGAATGCACGCTCGGCCCATCCGAGCCGCAGATAGATCTGACGAAGTGCTTCGCCGAAGGCGAGTACGCCGTCGAATCCATTGAGGTCGAACCGCGCAAGCTCGTCGGGGGCGGTGACGGCGCGATGATGGGTGTCATGGAACAGAAGCGCGTAGGGTGCGCCGAGCGCGCGGCGGCGGCCGATCGCTTCGATCAGCTCCGGCGGATTCCATTCATGGACGATCACAAGCCCAGCGCCATCCAGCGCCTCGTCGAGGTCGAGTGAGGCGTCATATTGGCGGATATCGACGCTGGGAAAAAGATCCGCTACCTCGCGAAGGGTATTCGAACCACTGTCACGGATCGCATTCGTCCGGCTCCAGCCGTCAGCAGGTTCATAGACTACGACCTCGTGACCGAGCGCGCCGAGCTCGCGGGCGATGCCGCGGAGGAAATGGGCATTGCCATTGTTCCAGCAGGATGTGAACGCATGACAGAAGAGGATGCATTTCATGCGTGCATCTCCAGCTCATGCCTTGAAACGGGCCGCCGCGCGGTGGCCACCAGATTCGTGTACAGTTGCAGATAGGCGCTCGCCGTCCTCGCCAGGGGGTAGCGCCGCGAGCGCGCCCAGGCGTCGCGTTGCAATTGTGCTCTCTTGTCGTCGTCCGCGCATAACGCATCGAGGGCGCGACGTAGGCCTTTTCTGCTCGTCGGATCAACGAATACGGCAGCGCCGCTCCATAGCTCGCGGAATGTCGGAATGTCGGATAGGATCAGTGCACATCCTGCGGAGGCAGCTTCCAGGACCGAAAGGCCGAACGGCTCGTAGAGCGCCGGACTTGCGAAGATCGCCGCACGTTGCATGCGGGCGCGCAACTCGTCGTGGGAAAGATGGCCTAGCCAAGAAACGCTGGCTGAGGCGGCATCATCGGCGGGGCCCGCGATGTGTAGCGGCCAACGGACGCCTTTCGCTGCGTCGGTCAGTGTTGCGATGTTCTTGGCGCGATCCCATAGCCGGCCCGCCGCAAGGATGTAGTCTTCCTTCTTGTGTGGTGGAGAAGCAGGTGCGATGCCGTTCCGAATCACCAAGCCGGGCGCGCTGGGGTGGTACAGATCGGAAATGACGTCGTAGAACGCACAGCTCGGGCTGACCCACGCTTGCGCCCGGCTCAGGCCCGCGACGATAGCGGCCGTGTAACGTCGCCAGGCCGGCCTATCGAGCCATGCGGTATCGTGACAGGCGAGACCCCATGACTTGACGCAGGAGTGCGCCACCACGAGCACCGGCGCATGCCACTCAAACGCCGCCTCACGGAAGCTGTTGAGATGAACGACGTCAGGCCGGACCTCTTCCTCCAGCTCGGCAAAGGCGCGCTGGGCGACCGGTCGATCGCTGTCTTCCGGATCCTGCCATTCGAGTGCAAGGTCGGTCTCGATCAGGTGCACGCGATCATCCTTCAGCATTGCGCGCTGGTCCACTCTCGCGCGCGGCCCCATCGTCACAAGATGAACCTCGGCGCCGGAAGCGGCGAGCGCTGTCGCAAGCGCGGAAGCATAGGTCCACACGCCGCCGACGGTATCCGACGTCATCAGAATCCTGAGATTCGCGGATCGGCTCATGATGCAACCTGCAGCTCGAGCGCGGCGAGTGGAACGGGACGTTCCTCCTGGACGTCGCTGAATTGGTCGAACATCGCGAGGTAGTGCTGGTGGGCACGCTCCCAGGCGAAATCATCAGGCTCGCCCCAAAGCTTCCGGTAATCCGGCGAACCGGGATATGGATAGAGCGGCACCGGATCGTTGGCCCACACGCCGGCATCCTGCATCCGGCGGCGCCAGCGCTGGACGACGGGATCCTCATCCTCCGGCATCTCGATCAGGTTGGCTTGCACGAACGGCACATGCCGGCGCGCTTCGACCAGCTGATCGGCAAGCTGGTCGGTGGTCATCTTGCAGTTCTTTGCCAGCGCTGCCCGTCCTTCCGGCGTCAGGCTCTCGACGCCCGCCTCGATCGATACGCAGCCGGCACGGCCGAGCAGCTCCAGCATTTCGGGACGCCACAGATCGATCCGTGTTTGCACGCCGAATTTGAGCCCGCGGCTAGTCAGGCCCTGCAGTAATTCGGCATTCGGCAGGAAGATCTCGTCGATGAAATAGAGATACTCGATGCCCTGGCTTCGCAAGCGGTCGATCTCTTCCAGAACGACGGCGGCAGGGCGCTTGCGATAGGCGTTGCGGAAATTTTCCTTGGCGCAGAACGTGCAGTTATACGGACAGCCGCGCGATGCCTCTATCTCGGCGCCGGGGCCGGTCGGCTCCGCCTCGAAGCGATGATGGTGATGATGATGCCGTCGGATCATTTCGGTCGGCCAGCGCAGCGACGGCTGGTCCTTGAAGTTGACCGCCTGAGGTCCGCCGTTGATGCGAATTGAAGTGCCGTCAGTGAAGCACAGCCCAGCGAAATCGCGCTCACCATTGGCGAGCCGCAGAAGCGAGTGCTCGCACTCGCCCATCACGACGACGTCGACGCCAAGCTTCTTCAGCGCCGCCCTCGGCGTGGTCGACCCGTGCGGCCCGACGGCGACCAACTTCGGTGCAAGTCCCCGCAGTGAAAGTGTAAGCTCCTGCGGAACGCGCAGTTCGGGCGGCGCGCAGCGCCAGAACAGATACGTTGGCGCCGTGGTGACCACGACTATATCCGGCTTGAACGCGTGGAGTTCCGCCTCGATTCCCGTGAGCGAAAGGCTGAACATGTGCGCATCGAGCAATAGCGTCGGATGCCCGGCTTCGCGCAGATAGTGCTCGGATATCCCGAGTTCCAGGGGCAGGTGCGGAGAGCGGCAACCGAAATAGATGCTGCCGTCGAAATTCCAGTTTGGATTGATGAGGGCGACACGCCTCATGCTGAGGCCTCCCTGTTCGGCATCGATTGTCCAAAACGGCTGTCAAGCCATGCGTGCAGGGTGTACAGCCCTTGCTGTAGGGAGATCTTCGGCATCCAGCCAAGCGCGGTGGAGAGTGCTCGCGTATCGGTGACGTACCAGGGCTGGTCGCCAGGTCGCCAATCCGCAAATGTGTATTTCGTCTTGCGACCGGTCAGTTGCGTGATGCGATCGATCAGCTCAAGCAGGCTCACCGAGTTGCACGGGCCTCCCCCCAGATTAAACACGCGGCCGCGCACCAGTGCGATCCGGTCCAGCGCAGTCAGCCACGCATCGGCGGCATCCGAGACGTGCAGCGCGTCGCGGACCTGAAGGCCATCGCCATAGATTGTCAGCGGGGTGCCGCGGATGGCGCTCAGGAGGAAATGCGCGATCCAGCCCTGGTCCTCGGTCCCGAACTGTCGCGGTCCGTAGATGCAGCTCATGCGTATGACGACAGCCTGCAGGCCGAACACGCGGGCATAGTCGCGGACATATTGATCGGCCGTTCCCTTGGAGCAACCATAGGGGCTATAAAAGTCGAGCGGAGCGTTTTCGGATATTCCGTCCGAGAGCGTTTTGCTGACGGGCGCATAGCGGGCGCCGGTTCGCATGATCTGTGTGTCGTCGATCAGCCGGCCATACACCTTGTTCGTCGACGCAAAGAGCATCGGCGCGGATTTGTTGTGAAGGCGCACGGCCTCGAGCACATTGATGGTGCCGCGGGCGTTGATCTCGAAATCTCCGACCGGATCCGCCACGCTGTCGGTGACGGCGACCTGTGCCGCAAGGTGAAGCACGGCACGAGCTTCCCTCACGGCATCGATGACAGGAATAGGATCGCGGACATCGGCGACAACGATGTTGACCCGGTCGCCGTGTCTGGACTTGAGCCACTGCGCATTCTCGCGGACGCCGGCGCGGGCGAGATTGTCCAGGATGAGGACACTATTACCGCGGTCGGCGAGCCGGTCGACGAGATTGCAGCCGATAAAGCCGCACCCGCCGGTGATCAGCACAGGCCTGTTGTCTCTGTTCGTCATGCGACCAATCCTCGTCGCGACAGTTCCGCCGCGGCTTGCTCGGCTTGGTCATCGGCAATCTGGTCCACCAGATAATCAGCCAACTCCGCAAGGCCGTCTTCAAATCTGACGCTTGGCTCAAAGCCGAGCAGAGCGCGGCTCTTGGCTATATCTGCAAAGCAGTGCCGGATATCGCCGGCGCGATATTTGCCGGTGATCTCTGGCGCAATGTCCGAGCGTTCCATGACCCGGGCGAGATCGCGCGCGACCGAGACGATCGTGCGGCTTTGGCCCGAGCCGACGTTGAACACGTCATTCATCCGATCGGTCTCGATCGCGACCCGGCAGGCGCGGGCGACATCCTTCACATGAACAAAATCGCGCCGTTGCAAACCATCCTCGAACACCAGCGGACGGCGGCCATTGAGCAGGCGTGCGGCAAAGATCGCCAGCACGCCTGTATAGGGATTCGACAACGCCTGGCGCGGGCCGAACACATTGAAGAAGCGCAGAGCGATGGTCGGGATGCCATAGGCATTGCCTGTAATAAGGCACATGCGTTCCTGCGCATATTTGTTCAGCGCATAGATCGAGCTCAAGGAGGGCGGCTTGGTTTCGGGCGTCGGCACGGGATCGAGGATGTGGCCTGCGGCGTCGCGTAATTCCCATTCACCGTTTCGGAGCTGGTCAATCGGCCGTTCATCCGGCGCCAGCTCGGCATGATGATGTACGGCGCGGTAAAGGCCTTCGCCATAGATGCTCATGGAGGAGGCGACGACGAGACGTTCGACCGGACGTCTCGTCAAGGCTTGCAGCAAGGTCGCGGTGCCGAGTTCGTTGGTCCGCACATAGGAGTCGATGTCATACATGCTCTGGCCAACACCGACTGCCGAGGCCAGGTGCAGGACTATATCGGCGCCGCGCAAGGCACGTTCGACGGCAAGCGCGTCGGTGATGTCTCCGATGACAAGTTCAGCCTCCCGATCGAGATAGGAGGGACGCTCGCGTTGCGCACCATGAATCTGGGGCGAGAGGTTGTCGAACAGCCTGACTTCGTAACCAGCGACAAGCAGCGCGTCCGCCGCGTGGGAGCCGATGAAGCCAGCGCCACCGGTAATCAATACTCGTGTCATTCGCCTTCGCTTCCTTGCCAAATGTCAGACTGGGTCTTGCGACCAGCCAGGGATGAAAGTGGGTGCGCGCTCCGATGGCCGATCGACCGACGCGCCAGTCACATTTGGAGTCAGAAGCGGTGCAACGAATGTTCGTTCCTCAAAAATGTACAAACAATGTTTTCTCTAACTTCGATCAATAACATGAGTGAAAATCGTGGGCGGATTGCTCAAAACGGAAGGCCATGCCGAAGCGGAGCTAGCCCGAGATGCGCCGCGACCGTTGCGCCGATATCGGAAAAGGCGACGCGCTTGCCGATCGGTGATCTTTGGGTGCTGCTGCGGAGCAGGATAGGCACCTGCTCACGCGTGTGATCGGTGCCGCTCCAGGTTGGATCGCAGCCATGGTCCGCGGTGATCACGAGCAGGTCGTCGCTCTTCAGCCGCGCCGTCAGCTCGGGCAGCCGGGCATCGAATGCCTCGAGCGCCGCCGCGTAGCCGGCGACATCGCGTCGGTGCCCGTAGACGGTGTCGAAATCGACAAAATTGGCAAACAGAAGCCCGCCGTCCGCAAGGCTGTTCAAGCTGTCCAACGTGCAAGAGAACAGCGCGTCGTTGTTGTCGCCGCGTTTATTCCGGCCGGTGCCGCGGTGGGCAAAGATGTCGTCGATCTTGCCGATCGAGACGATATCACGGCCATCTGCTACACAGGCATCGAGAAGGGTCGGTTCGGGTGGGGGAACCGAGAAATCCCGCCGATGCGGCGTTCGCCTGAAGTCGCCTTTCGACGCGCCGACAAAGGGGCGCGCGATCACGCGGCCGATGTTCAGGGGATCGAGCAGCCGACGCGCAATCGCGCACACCTCGTAGAGCCGCTGGAGTCCAAAGCATCCTTCATGGGCTGCGATCTGGAAGACGCTGTCGCCGGAAGTGTAGCAGATCGCTTCGCCGGTCTGCATGTGCTGCACGCCGAACGAATCGATGATCTCGGTCCCGGAGGCGTGTCGGTTTCCAATGATGCCGGGCAGGGCCGCTTCCTCGCACAGACGTTCGACGAGATCTGAAGGAAAGCAGGGGATGGTCCTTGGGAAATATCCCCAGTCGAACGGCACCGGTACGCCGGCGATCTCCCAGTGGCCGGAGGGCGTGTCCTTGCCCTTGGACAGTTCGCTGGCGCAGCCAAACTGCCGAGGAGAGGCGTCGATGCCATCGAGCCCAGGCGGCACACGGCCGGTCGCAAGGCGGCAGGCCTCCCCGAGCCCGAGGTCGACGAGGTTGGGTATGCGAAGGGGGCCTTCGCGTCGGTCGTTATCGGCGTGACCAAGTGCACAGGCGTGTGCGATATGGCCGACCGTATCGGCTCCTTCGTCTCCGTAAAGGCTCGCATCCGGAGCGGCACCGATCCCGACGGAGTCCATCACGA
This sequence comes from Bradyrhizobium sp. Ses1, assembly GCF_059512365.1. Classification (NCBI taxonomy): domain Bacteria; kingdom Pseudomonadati; phylum Pseudomonadota; class Alphaproteobacteria; order Hyphomicrobiales; family Nitrobacteraceae; genus Bradyrhizobium; species Bradyrhizobium sp. Ses1. Next base: position 446,030 of record NZ_JCAMOQ010000002.1, on the reverse strand, counting down.
GGATCAGGGCACGCATGTCTGCTCTCTTGCTTCGATGAGTGCCGGAGAAGCCATGAGCCCTGTCTTGAGCCCCGTCTTGGCCGCATAGCGCTCGACCATTCCAGCGCAGAAGTCGGCAAATTCGTTTGGGTCAAGTGGCGGGCTCGTATGGTGCGGGGCGATGCCGCGGTGTTCCGGCGTGAAGCAGAAGGTAAGGGTGACGTCAAACTCTGCTAGCGCGTCCATCTGGCGATCGAACCAGTCAGTCGCGTTGGGCCGAAAGCTGTCAGCCCAGGACAGGCCGGTCCGCAGATGCCTGACGCCGAGCCGGCGCATCCAGCGCACCGCGTCATGGAGGCGATGATCGTCGAAGTGAAACCATTGGCATAGTCCCATCGCATGCGAATAGTCGGCGAACAGCTCCAGTCCTGCCTTCGGCGTGCCGTCCTCGCGCAGCAGCCCCATGTGGAAATGCCGGTAATAAGAAGAGCCTTCGGCTTCCTTGTGCCGCGTGGTCGCCTCCCAGGTGGAGGGCAGATCGTAGAGGCTGTACCAGTGGATTCGCGGCGCGCGGCCGATCAGTAGTTCCGCGGTGCGCTTGAGCCCCCAGGCTTGCACCTCCTCGGCTCCAAACGTGGAGACGCCGACTTCCGTCACCCACACTGGCAGCGAGACGATTGCCTTGATTTCCGCAAGCTTATTCGGCCATTCGTCGATCTGCCACAGGTTCCAGTCAAGCGGAAAGCCGTGTACGGCGACCGCCTCGAAATGCTCAAGTACGCCGCGCGTCTGCATGTTGCGCATAAAGGAGGGGTCTATCGGCGAAATGCCGCCGAGCACCCGCGGCAGTACCGGATGAACGGCGCGGATCGCCTTACCCGCAGCGACAGCGAGCTCGGCGAACTTCACCCAGTCTGGATCGATCAGGATATCCCAATGCGACTTGTTATTCGGCTCGTTCCAGATCTTCGCCGCTTCAATCATCGGATTGCGCCCTGCGATGGATAGACTGGACCCTCGTCCTGGGGCCGTGTCGCCCTCCGGCAGAAATAGACCTCATCTTCGGGATGGGCTACAATGACGAACCCGGCGCTGCGCAGCATCGCCTCGACACAAGCGCGGTTCGGCACCCACCAATTGGTTGGATCATCAGCGTAGTTGTTCTCGATGAAGTGCAATTTCGGATACCCCGAACGATCGAACTGGTCCGCTGTCCAGAAATCGTAGTTCTTGTCGACGGGATCGATGCGATTGTCGCCGCGCAGCATCGATTGGAACAGCATAAGATCCTTAGCGACATGCTCATGGATCAGATCCAGCGCGAGCAGCGGATGGCGAAGGTGATAGAGCACGCCCATGAAAATCACGAGGTCGAATCTCTCCCGGAGCAGGCCGACGTCATAGGCAGATAGTTGGCGAAACTCGATCTTGAGCCCATTCACTTCCGCGGCAAACCGGGCTTGCGCCAGATATTCCTCGTCGGTATCGAGCCCGAGCACGCGATCGGCGCCGCGTCGCTTCATTTCCATGGCATAGAAGCCGGCGTTACAGCCGATATCGAGTACGGTCTTTCCTTCGAGGTTTTCCGGTATGATGCGGGAGAACCGTCGCCATTTCACAGCAGGGTAATCGCCGAGGAAATGCGCCGGAGCCGTGCTGATGCCCCTTAGGTCAAGGTTGTGAAACCACGGGCCAAGCGCGTCGACGCGGCGCCGGATTTCCTCTTGAGAGAGCGTGTCGCTGGTCATAAGACCCCTTCACTGTTCGCGTTTACGTATGATCGAACGGCATCGTTCGGTGAACCGGCCGATAGTTTCGATCGGCCGTCGCCCCCGTCGCCGTTTGCCAGCAATGCCATCGCGGCGCGGTAGCCGTTCACAGTGCCGACATCGACGTAGGACTCTCCCGATTTAACGCCGATGCCGTGCCCGCCGGCATCGAGGTAGGCGTTCACCAGTGTCCCAAAATATTCGTCGCGGCAGCTCCGCTGCTTCCAGAGCAGCCGAAGATCGCGAAATCCGGTAGCGGACATCTTGAATGCACCCCAGATCCAGTTCGAAGTCGCGTCGGCTTGCTTGACCTGAATCTGCCGTACGTTGTCGCCGTCGAGCACCACCGCGTCGAAGAATTCGGGACATTCGACGGGGAACAGCAGGAAGGACAGATCGACATCCGGCAGCGTCTTCAGCGCCCCTTTCGGAAACCACACGGTGTCGGGCAGCCCGACCATGACACTGTCATGATGTCCGATGACGGTGCTCGCCCTGAACACCGCGTCGCAAAGTCCCGAAGCTTCCGGCTGCACGACATAGGCGAGCTGAGCGGTGTCGTAATGGTCGCCGAAATATTCAAGGATGTCGGATTTGCCGGGGGAGATGACGAAGCAGATCTTGTCGGCCCCGCCGAGGATCAGGCGCTCGATGAGATATTCGGAGACGGCGCAGGGGCGGTCGGCGCCGTTGTCGCGCCGGCTCCCGACCGGCAGCAACTCCTTCGAAAACGCCAGTGGCTGAATGCGACTGCCGCGGCCGGCGGCCGGAACGATGCCCCACATCTCAGATCTCCTCGGCTTCCGTTTGGCGTGCGCCTCGGCGCCCCGTTTGCTCCAGTAGCGCAATGAGTTCGCTGGCGCGTTTCCCGGAGCTATGCTGGTCCAACGCCCGCTCGCGTGCGCGCTTGGCGATGCGCAGGAGTTCCGCGTCGTCCGCCTCGAGCGCGGCAAGAGTGTCGCGTTCATCATGCGCTATCAGGATTTCCTCGCCTGGAGCGAAGAATGCCTCGAAACCGTCCCAGCTATCGCTGAGCAGAGGTACGCCACACGCCGCCGCTTCGAACAAGCGGCCTGACGGACACCAGCCCATTTCAGCCATTGCGCGGCGCGTGATGTTGAGCGTCAGCCGAGACGAGGCAAAGAACGGCGCGTGCTCGGACGGCGGTAGGTGCCGAACGAAATAGATGTTGGGGGACCACGGAAAACTGTCCGGATATTGCGCGCCGCCAATCAGGAATCGAAGGTCCTGCCTTGCGCGCGCCGGTTCGACGAACAGGGTTTCTAGCGCGAGCTGGCGATCTTCCGAATAGGTCCCGAGATAGGAGAGCGCGGCGCGATAATGCGGTTGCGGCGGCACTGGCCGATGCACGTCGGCGTCGACGTGCCCATAGAGCGGTTGTACATTGCGCGCGCCTAGCTTGTGGCGGAACTCCTCCAATACACGGGGGCCGCCCGTGAAGCTCAGGACAAGGTCAAATCTACCGAGATCACCCCGACCGATATAAGGTACCGCCTCTCCGGCCTGCAGCTTGGAGAGCGTGACGGGCGTATCGAGATCATAGAACACCGAAATGGCGTGGCTCTGATCCAGGATCAGCTCGGTCGCCGAGATGGCATCGGGGCAATAGGAGGTGACGATCGCCGCATCGGCGCAAAGGATATGGTCACGCGCCTTGGCGCGGATATCGTCCCACGCCGAGAACAGCTCCAGGCGCCCGCCCGGCAACTCGAACATGTCTCTTGCGCCGGCATAATAAGGGACATCGCGCTCGAAGAACACGATCGTGTGGCCGGATCGCACAAGATGCTTGCAAAGGCCACGCCACAGCGTGGCATGGCCATTGCCCCAGGACGATGAGATCGTCAGACCGAAAATCACGATCTTCACGCCGGCACCCGTTGATTGATTTGCGCGATGCGGATCCCCGCCTTGTCGACGACCAGAGTGCTGACGCTGGCAGGATCGACCTCGATCGAGAGAAAGTTGTCGAGCGGAGTTCCCGAATAATGCAGCAGTGCGGCTCGGATCGGTTCGGCGTGGCTGACGATGACGACCGTGCCCTCGGTCCGGTCGCGACCGAGCTGTTCCACATGCTCGACGACCCGCTGCTGCAGGATATGCATGCTTTCGCCGTTTGGCGGACAGCTTGCGCCTCGTTCCTCATTCCACCGCGCCCAGGCCGGATCGTTTTTGAGCGCCGCGAATGGCCGACCGGTCCAGTCGCCACAGTCGATCTCGTCGACCGCCGGTACGATCTCGACCGGCAGGCGGAAACGCCAGGCTAGAATGGCCGCTGATTGTCGCGCGCGCGGCTGCGGGCTCGCCTGAACCGCGGAAGGGGCGTGCCGGATCAGCTCGGCGCAGCACGCCATCTGCCGACAGCCGAAGTCATCGAGCTCAACGCCGGCCATCCGGCCACAAAGCATTTGCCCGAGCAGCGCATGATGACCGTGGCGAACAAGGTGAATGGTCTGCACCATTGGCTCACGCCTTGTCATCGATGAAAGTACGCGTCTTGCGGCGTGCTTCCTCGTCGGTGAACTGGCAGGGGGGAGATTTCATGAAATAGCTCGACGGACCGGTCAGTGCTCCCGAGAGGCCGCGGTCCATTGCGAGTTTGACGCAGCGGACGGCGTCGATCACAACTCCAGCGGAGTTGGGCGAGTCCCAGACTTCAAGCTTGACCTCGGCGGTCAACGGAACTCCGCCAAAAGTCGTGCCTTCCAGGCGGATAAAAGCGAGCTTGCGATCCGTGAGCCAGGGAACATGATCGCTTGGCCCCACATGCACATTGTCGGCATCCATTGGCACCTCGAACTGGCTGGTGACCGCCTGTGTCTTCGAGATCTTCTTCGAGGTCAGGCGTTCCCGCTCGAGCATGTTCTTGAAATCAGTATTGCCGCCGACGTTAAGCTGATAGGTGCGATCCAGCCGCACGCCGCGTTCCCGGAACAGGTTGGCCAGCACGCGATGTAGGATCGTGGCGCCGACCTGGCTCTTGATGTCGTCACCAATGATCGGCAGACCCGCTTCCTCGAAGCGGCGCTGCCAGATGCTGTCGGAGGCGATGAAGACGGGAATGCAGTTGACGAAACCGCAGCCGGCATTGATAGCGCGCTCCGCGTACCACTCGCTCGCCGCTTGCGAGCCGACCGGTAGATAGGAGACCAGAACATCCGTGCGCGATCTCGCGAGAACGTCGGCGACATCGGCCACAGGCGTGTCGGCGATCGGAATATCATCTTCCAGGTAGCGGCCGACGCCGTCGAGCACGGGACCGCGCTGCACGATAACGCCGGTTCTTGCAACATCCGAAAAGTGGTGCGTGTTGTTTGGCATTGCCAAGATGGCGTCTGACACATCGCGTCCGACTTTGTTAGCGTTGACATCGAAGGCTGAAGAAATCTCGATATCGCTGACGTGATAGCCGCCGACATCTGCGTTCATCAGTCCGGGGACCGGCTCGTTCGACTTGGCATGCCGATAGTAGTTCAGACCCTGGACGAAGGAACTTGCGCAATTTCCAACTCCCACGAGACCGACGCGAACGCGCCGCCTGTCTTGAAGACGTGAATGCATGGATCGCGATCCTCCGGGGAGCAAGCCGCTACGTGGTGCGGACGTAAGCAGGTCGGCGAACGTGTGATAAGGTATGTTCGTTCCCGCCGCAAAGCTGTCGGTGCGACACGAGCACGGTTTCGGTCAAACAAAATCGAGAAAGCTTAACCCAGATTAGGATCGCGCAGGAACGAAGCGTATCCTGGATGAAGATGAAGAAGATGATGATCCTGAGACATCGTCCGCGATGAGCCGCAGTCGCGTACTCGGAAGAACCAATCCGCGATCGGAGAGTTCATGGCGAAGAGCCTGATGCGGAAGCTGGCGCTGTCCGCCAGGTTCGACAAATGAGGAGCTGCCAATGACTGCAAGCCATACCAGGACGGCGGAAGGAAAAGCGCATACGACCACAGATCACGAGGTGATCCGGGACTGGGCGGAAGAGCGAGGTGGCCATCCGGCGACGGTCAAGGCGACCGAAGAGGACGGGCACGCCGGCATCTTGCGCATCGATTTCGCCCCTAAGGATGAGGGGCTCGACGAGATCAGCTGGGACGAGTTCTTCCGCAAGTTCGACGAGTCCGAACTGGCGTTCCTGTACCAGGACGAGACCAGCGACGGCAAGCCGAGCCGGTTTCATAAATTCGTGCGGCGCTCCTCCGCCGGATGAGTTCTGCATCCGCAGCGTCAATTGATCCGGCCGGTTCATTGCCCGCGGACGTGGCGCAAGGCAGCTGGATCGAGGCGATGCGGGCGGCCGATTTCAAACGTGCCTGGGCGATCAACGATCGCGACCTGGCGCGCTTCTGCCAGATCTGGCCCGAGAAGCATACGGGGCCGCGCCATCTGCAACGGATCTGGCGCGGCGAGCCGCTGTGCGGCAAGCGGGTGCTGGTTCGCTGCTACCACGGTCTCGGCGATACCATCCAGTTCGTTCGCTTCATGCCGGCGCTTCGCGCCATTGCGCGTGAAGTGACGCTCTGGTGCCAGCCCGAGCTGCTGGCACTGTTGGAGCGCATGGACGGCGTCGACCGCGCCATGCCGCTCAATGATGGAACACCCGATGCCGAGTTCGACGTCGACATCGAGATCATGGAAGTGCCCCATGCCATCAGGGCTGAATATGACTCGATCGCGATGCGGAGGCCCTATCTGACGTCGGATGGCCGTGATAGCCGAGCGATATCCCGGACCGGCGACCGACTGGCGGTTGGCTTGGTCTGGGAAGTTGGCGAGTGGGACAAGCGGCGTGCGATCCCGGCCACCTTGCTACAGCGTCTCAATGGGAACGGCGTGAACCTCTATTCGCTGCAGCAAGGTCCGGCGGCCGCGCAGGCCGCGGGCATCGGTGCAGTGGACATCGGTACACCGGATATCGGCATGCTTGGCCGAACGATCGAGCAATTGGACCTGGTCGTCTGCGTCGACACCATGATTGCTCACCTCGCGGGGGCGCTTGGCTGCGACGCCTGGGTGCTGCTGCACCGCGATTGCGACTGGCGATGGCCTGCCTTCGGCAAAAAGACGTTCTGGTATCCGAGCCTGCGGTTGTTTCACCAGTCGGCTCCCGGAGAATGGTCCGGCGTCATCGAAGAGGTCGGACTCGCGCTCGCCGATCTGGCAAGCGCGAAGGAACGAAACCGGCCGTACTTGGCCAATCCCCGAGCTTAGGTCATTAACGTGTCGGCCCCGAAGCGGTCCATGGCAACGGTCGGTGCCGACTGCTGCTCGATGCTGTCGTAGTCGCGTAGCCGTAGATAATCCGGATCGAAGCTGGCAAGACGAACGAGGCCGTTCCAGTCAGTGACCGTGATCGTCTTGGAATGCCATTGCAGGAGATTGCTTCGGCGCAATTCTTGAACGGTCCGGTTGGCATGAACGGCGGAAATGCCGCAGGCTGTGGCCAGATCCGATTGCGTGAAGGGCGAAGGAATTCGGAAGTCTTTTGCCAGACCGACCGCGCGGAGGCGGATTGTGATCTCGCAAAGCAGGTGCGCGACCCGCGTCAGTGCGTCACGGCTGCCCAGATTGACGATCCAGTTCCGCAAACAAGAAGCATCAGTGAGCAGCAGACGTAGCAGCGCCCGCGACAGCGACGATGATAGCGCAGATATCTCTCGAAAATACCTGTGAGACACGGATGCGACAACGGCCGGGCCAAGCGTGAGCAGCTCGCGATCGACCCGGCCATCATAGATGGTGTGAAGGTCAGGTACGTCACCGGGCACGTAGATCGACGTGATCTGGCCATCGGGGCTCTCGAGATCCCGCCAGCAAAGATAGCCTTGCAGAAGCAGATGGCAGTGGTCGGGCTGACAGTCCCTGTGGACCAGATGATGGCGGGGTCCAAGATGGCTAATGCTGCTCGGCATTCTCGCGAGCAAGTCGAGATCATCGGGTGACAGTTCGACAATGCTCGCAAGGCGGTCGACTAATTTCGAAAATGAAAATCCGGTTTGCATATGACTACCGCGTTCCGCACCGGCTCGTGGCTGACTGGATAACCTGTGATGCCCGAAGGTGAACAACGAGTCCGTTGCAAAGCGACTCGTGATGAAGATCAAAGTTCCTATTTTCCATCGAGACCAACGACATCGGACGCGCCGCGCCCTTCGCTGATCAGCCCAGGTGGCACATCTTCGCGCCTAAGGGGTATTTACATAGTTGAATGTACCTTGCCGCCTCGGCGAATGGTTTCGCTATAGGCAGGTCGAGCGCAGGCGCAATCGCGCAAAACAGATTACTTGCGCCGAACTGCCGAATGGCGGCGACCACACCAGCCGGAAATATATCGCCGAGCAGCTTATCCAGGCTGCGCGGCGGCAAGACGACGCTCGGAGCGCTAACGTACCGCAGACGAGGTCATGAAACAGGCAGCCCAGATGCCCGCCAGAAGCGGGACGAGCTGCTGAAAAGAGCCCGCCGGGCCGACACGCGGCCTACATCGATGAGTGGGCTTCGTCCCGGGACTCCAGCCGCCTCAATAGGGATTTAGAGCCACCTCCACTCCAAGCTCTGAAGAGCCTCCGCCGCGCCGCGGGGGCTTTTTTCTTCAGCAAAAGCTGTGGAATGCGGCTCGATCGCGGGATCAATGTTTCATCACGCAACAAATGATAATGCGTGGCTTAGCGGAGCAGGCCAGGTTGCTCGGTCTGGTCTTACCCAAGGCTAGGCACACGAGAGCGCCGTGTTGGGCCCCAGCTCCTGAGCTGGGGCCTTTCGTGCCCGATTGTCGAGGCTGTCGATGCCGTCGCTCGCAAAGTCTCGCGCTCTCGTCTTTGCTTGTTCCCTCCAGGGCAGCGTTCCCGCTAGAATTGATTGACGGTTCGCAGCAGGAGCGGGATAGCTGGGAATGGCGAAGTCATCCAAACTTGTTGCGACCAGGCGCGGCCGCGTTCTCCTGGTCAGGCGTCGGTCCGATGGTTTGTGGATGTTTCCCGGTGGGCGTAAGCGGCCGCGCGAAACCGAAAGAGGATGCCTGCGCCGGGAGATCAAGGAGGAGCTTCCGGGTCTCAAAGTCGGCAGATTGCGGCTCTGGAAAGAACTGAAGGCCAAGAACAAGCGGTCTGGCCGGAGGATGAGCGACGCAATCTTTATTGCCAAGAACGCGAAAGGCAAGCTGACGATCGGCGACAAGAAGGAAATCGATCGAGTGGCGTGGCTCAAGCCGGGAGCCGCCCGCTTGACGCCGACCTCGCGCTATGTTCGCGACATACTTTTTCCGAAGTAGATCGAATAGTCGGGCGAGTTGCTCAATCCCATGGCATCTTTGGACCGGCCAAATCCTTCCCGGCCCCATTCGGAACCTTCGGATTTCAACTCATGTTAAGATTGATGCAGTTCCCCGGAGCTCGCGATTGAAAGAACGATGATAAGTTAAAGACTCGCTTTCATAACCAGCGTTAGTCGGGGATCGGCCGGGACCGCTGCCGTGGCAGCTGCGCTCAGGCACCGCCCAGAGATAGGTTTGGCGTGCACCCGGTTTGACGTCCTTTTCGCTGGACAGATTGATGATGGCACCACTAGCGACCGCGCTCCTCACGAAGTTGACAGCCTCCAACGTGTTGGATGGGGAGGACATCCAGGCGATTCAGAGATTGCCGATTCGTTTCCGTGAGCTTGATGCTCGTCAGATCATCGTCGCCGATGGCGAGCGCCCGGCAGAATGCTGCCTGCTCGCTGAAGGTTTTACGTTTCGCTCGAAAATGACTTTCGACGGGCTACGGCAGATCCTGTCATTGCATGTTCCCGGTGAGATTCCCGATCTCCAGAGCCTCCACCTCAAGGTCATGGACCATGATCTCGTAACGCTCACGCCTTGTGAGCTCGGCTTCATTCCGCATGATGCTTTGAGGCAATTGAACCGAGAGCGCCCGAACGTGGTATCGGCGCTTTGGCGGGAAACATTGATCGACGCGGCGATCTTCCGGGAATGGATCGTCAACGTCGGGCGCAGATCGGCGACTGCCAGAATGGCGCACTTCTTTATTGAGCTTTTCCGGCGCCTCGAGGCTGTAGGCCGGACCCGAGACGGAGGATTTGAGCTTCCGATTACGCAGGTAGAGCTGGCCGATTGCCTCGGCATCTCGACCGTGCATGTCAACCGGGTGCTTCAGGATCTGCGGAAAGAGGGGCTTCTCACTGTCAACCGGGCCAATTTCCATCTCCTAGAGCGGAAGAAATTGGAGCAGCTCGCTGGGTTCGACCCAACCTATCTGCATCAACACCCCGATCTTTAACTTGGATCAAGATCAGTCCTGCGCGCGGATACATGGATCTGAAAGATCGACCTGTCTTCGCGCTTGACTTCAACGGACCAGACGTTCGCGCCATCGAGATCCAAATTCACCTCGATATCCCGCACGGTCCTCAGCGCTTCTTGCCAAGCGGCATTGTCGTCCGGCAGCTCTTCGCCTGATGTGTCTTTGAATGGATGACCATTCGAAATATGAAAGAAGTAGTGCGGCATGACGAGAGCGTGAACGCGCATATGGACCTGCCGTTCCCTTTCTTCCGGTGAGCCGTACAGGTCCAGGCCTGAACTGCGACCATCGTGCAGCGCCGCCAAGGGGCGGCGGCCCTCGCACGTCAATCAGGCGACCGGCGGCCAGGTTTTCCCGAACCAGGAGATCGACGAAATCCATCGACAGGAGGTTCGCAACATCGGGCGCTTCGACGAAACCCGAAGTTCCGATTTACCCCTACATCCAATTTACCCCCTACACGGGCTATCGCTTCGGTGCCGCCATAGTGGCAGATCGAGAGGCCAGGGAACGGCGAGGAAATCGGGCGCGTTAGTGCAGCCGGGAAGACAATCATGTAAGGGTTAGATGCGCGCGCGCATATGGTTTAGCGCAGGAATTGCGACCGCAGCGGTTCTCGCTGTTGGTGCCTGGTTGATCACCGCGCCACAGCGTTTCGCTTCCCCGGACCTTGCCCGTTTTCAGGATAAAGCTGGGGATGCCGTCCGCGGTAAGATGGTTTTTGCTGCAGGCGATTGCGCCTCGTGCCACGCATCACCGGGTCAGGCTGATCGACTGCACCTGGGCGGAGGACTCGCTCTCGCCTCGCCCTATGGGACGTTTCGTGCGCCCAACATCTCAATGGATCCGGTGGACGGCATCGGCGATTGGCAAACGAAGGACTTGGCTAACGCGCTGCTCAACGGCGTTTCCCCGGGCGGAACGCACTATTATCCAGTATTTCCCTATACCAGCTTTACGCATATGCACCCGCAAGATGTCGCGGACCTGATGGCGTATCTGCGGACGTTGCCGGCGGTCAAAGGGCGGCCGCCTCCGCACGATCTGGTCTCGCTGTTTAGCGTTCGCCGCTTCATCGGATTCTGGAAAATTCTTTATTTCAGGCCCGGTCCGCTCGCGCCTGATCCTGCTCGCGACGAGAAATGGAATCGGGGCCGATATCTCGTGGAAGCACTCGCACATTGTGCCGAGTGCCACTCCTCGCGCGACATGTTCGGCGGCATCAAGACAAAGACACGCTATGCCGGCGGTCAGGATCCGGAGGGAGCGGGTTATTACCCGAACATCACGCCAGAGGGCCTCGACCATTGGCCGGAACAGGATCTGATCGAGATGCTCCGAACCGGGAAAACGCCTGACCATGGCCGCGTCGGGTCGTCGATGGCCGATGTCGTCACCAACACAGCGATGTTGCCCGAGAACGATCGCGAGGCGATCGCGTTCTACATCAAATCGCTGCCGCCACGGCCGACGCCGACCCCCTGACTCTATTCCTCATGTTACCGGGCGTAGAGATAGGCGGCGACGTCGCGCGCCTCAACCTCGGTGATTCCGGTGGCCGGCATTGCCGTGCGCGGCGAAAAGGCCTGCGGCGCCACGATCCACCGAACCAGGTTGTCGGGCGAGTTCGCCGCGACGCCGGCAATGTAAACACGGCCGCGCAGACCTGCGAGCGGCGTGCCGACTTGGCCGTCGGCGCCGGCAACACCCGGGATCGTGTGGCATCCCGTGCAGCCGTAACGGCGCATGATCTCCGGCGCGTGCGAAGGATCGCCACCGGTCATCGCACGGGCAACCCTCTCCGTCTGATGTTGGGAGTTCCACGCAAGCTGCGCCGCGATAGCTGCAGCGACGCAGATTGCTGTAAGTACGAGTACCCACACGCGAGGTCTAGGGAGCGACGACATCGGCTTGTCCTGCAGTCTTTCCCGCTCCCTTGATCCAGATCGCGATCAGCGCCAGCGCGGCGCCAGCGTAGATCGTGCCTGCCGGCACCCACATGATAATCCCGGCGAGTTGCTGATCCTCCAGCGGCGTCAGGCCCCAAGCCGCGGACGCGGCCGTCTGCTGCTGATAGAGCACGCGCGGTGCCAGCGCCATCAGCGCGCCGAGCAAGCTAGTGTGCAGCATGGTAACGAACACGTGCCAGGCCGCCGCGCCTGTCTCGCTGCGGCGAAATACTGACCACCAGAACAACACCGCCGTCACAAAGAAGCTGAGATGCTGTAGTCGATGCAGCAGCAGGTTGTCGACCGCGGCGTCGAACAGCACCGGGGCATGCCATGCCCAGATCGCAACGCCATGCAGCAAGGTGGCGTTGCGTCCAGCGCTCAGCCAGTTCCATGTCGTACGGGTGACTGGATGCCGCATCAGGCGACCCATATTCAGACGTGTCCGTCGCGGCAGCGACCACAACAATGTCCCAACCGGCCGGGCGATGGCAATCAGCGGTGCCGCCACGGCCATGATGATCTCGTGCTCCACCATGTGAAACGTGAAAAGACGTTCGCCGAGCCAGTGCAGCGGAGAAATCAGGGCGGCAGCAAGGGAAAGCCAGCCGACGAGGCAGGCGATATCGCGCCAGTTCCGGGCGCCGCCGTTCCATCCTCGCCGCTGCGACAGCGTAAGCGCACCAATGGCGTACATTCCGCCGAATGCGAGAAGAGGGACAATGATCCAACAGTCGAAGGTCCAGCTCGCGCCGTCGAGAGACTGCTCGACGCCATGGGCATCCGCCGGGGTTGCCAACAGCAATATGAGCAGGGAAGAGGCTATCTTTCGCATCCGGTCAGCACCGTCGAAGCAATGCCCTGCATAAGCAGGGCAAAAGTGAAGACAAGCGCGGCAAGGCTGCTGAGCACGCCGACAAAGGAAGCCGTCTCGTCGGATGCCGCAGTCTGCGCAGATGCTGGTCTCGCTGATCGCCATGAGGCAAGCCCCGCAAGGGCAGCGATCATGGAACCTATGAACGAGGCAATGGCGGACGCATGCAGTTGCGAGCGGCAGTCAGCATAGGGCAGGATTTGTCCGAGTTGCATGTTCACGGCCCAGACGAGCGGCGCGAGCCAGAGGCCGGCCCAGAGCAGAAGATGGGATACAATCCTTGACGTGCTCATAGCCGCGGGATCCAGTAGATGCAGCCGTAGATCGGAAGCCAGGTGGCGACGACAAAGTTCCAATACATCGCGTTGTCCTGGACGTCGCCGAACCGCCTTGCATTGTTGCCGTGGCGGGTGAACATCAACGCGGCGAGCACTAGCGTATCGACGAGATCGGTCACGATGTGGGTCGTGTGCAGGCCCAGCAGCGTCCAGACGATCGAGCCATAGGCGTTGGTATCCCAGCTAATCCCAAGTGCGGGAAATTCGAAGATACGCACGATCAGCGGCGCAACGCCGAAGAGCGACATCACAACCATTCCGATCCTGATCTTGCGGAGGTCCTGTTGCTCCGCCAAGCGTGACATCAAGACGTTCGGGACGAGGCTTGCCAGCAGGATCAGCGTCACCAGCGTGCCCGGCAGCAGGTCGGGCTTCGGCGCATCGATCGGCCAGGTCGCAGCCAGGCTCATGAGATAGAGATAGACCGCGAGGACGAGCCCAAAGCCGGTGCCCTCGATCAGCATGAAGGCGAGCGTGCCCCACCAAGTGACACTGGCGCTGCCCATGCCGTGCAGGGGGAGCTTTGAGAGGTCGAGTGTAACTCTCTCCTTCATGACTCGTCCTCCGGCGTGCCCTTCGGCCAGAACCAGCCGATGAGGGTGATCGCGATCGGGATCGAACCCCAGACCACCGCCCAAGGTGAGAAGATCGACCAGATCAGCATCACCGTCGTTGCGATCGCCGCCCACAATGGCCAGATCGAATTCCGCGGCGAAGCCTCACGCGCCTGCGGCTCGGCGGTGACCAGCGAGGTGACGACCAGTTCGCGCCGATCGGTGCGCAAGCCGCTCGCGACGGCAAGGATGTCGCTGCGATCCCAGAGCGGATGGGAGCTGCTCACGGCCGGTATGCGCGCAAAATTGTAGCTCGGCGGCGGCGAAGCCGTCGCCCATTCCAGCGTCGGCGCGTCCCACGGATTGTCGCGAGCTGCCGCCCCGGAGCGGGCGCTGCCAATGGCATTGAGAAAGAAAAGCAGGAAACCGGCGACCAGGATAATTGCGCTCAGGCTGGCAAACAGGTTCATGCCATGCCATGGCATGTCCGGCTGGTAGGTATAGATCCGGCGCGGCATGCCCTGCAGGCCAAGGATATGCATGGGAAAGAACGTGAGGTTGAATCCGATGAAGATCAGCCAGAACGACCATTTCCCGAGTGTCTCGCTCATCATCCGTCCCGTGATCTTGGGAAACCAATAGTGGACGGCGCCGAGCAGCGGGAAGACGGCGCCGCCGATCAGCACATAATGGAAATGCGCCACGACGAAATAAGTGTCGTGGACCTGGGTGTCGAAGGGCACGGAGGCCACCATCACGCCGGTCAGTCCGCCGATGACGAAGGTGACGATGAATCCGATGATGAACAGCAACGGCGTCGCGAACAGGGGCTTGCCATCCCACAATGTCCCGAGCCAGCAAAAGATCTGGATGCCGGCCGGGATCGCGATGGCCATGCTGGAAGCTGTGAAGAAGCTGTTGCCCAGCCTCGGCAATCCAGCGACGAACATGTGGTGTACCCATAGCCCGAACGACAGGATGCCGGTTGCGATCAGGGCCATCACCAACGCGAGATAACCGAATGCCGGACGACGGGCGAACGGCTCGATCATCGTGGAGACCATGCCGGCCGCCGGCAGGAAGATGATGTAAACCTCGGGGTGGCCGAAGAACCAGAACAGATGCTGCCACAACAGCACGTCACCGCCTTCAGCGGGATTGTAGAAGTGCGTGCCGACGAGCCGGTCGAGAATCAGGCTGGTGCTCGCGACCATGATCGCCGGCATCGCCATGATGACAAGGAACGCGGTTACCAGCATTGCCCAGACGAACACGGGAATGCGGTCGAGCGTCATGCCCGGCGCGCGCTGCTTGAAGATCGTCACGACGAGCTCGACGGCCACGGCTAGCGCCGAGAGCTCGGTGAACGTGATCATCTGTGCCCAGATGTCGGCACGCTTGCCGGCGCCGTATTGCGGGCCGGAGAGTGGCACATAGGCGAACCAGCCGACGTCGGGAGCCATGTCGAGCGCAAAGGAGAGCCAGAGCAGCGCACCTCCGGCGAGATAGATCCAGTAGGAGAACGCATTCAGCCGAGGAAAGGCGATGTTGCGCGTGCCGACCATCAGCGGCACCAGATACACCGCCATCGCTTCCATCACGGGCACAGCAAACAGGAACATCATGTTCGCACCGTGCATCGTGAAGATCTGGTTATAGCGGTCTGGCCCCATCAAGCGCGCTTCCGGCTGTGCGAGCTGGATCCGCATCAGCGCGGCGAGAATGCCCCCAAGCGCGAGAAACACGAAGGCCGTCAGGATGTAGCGTCGGCCGATGATCTTGTGGTCGACCGTTGCAAGCGCACCCCACAATCCGCAAGGCGTCTTCCAGGTTTCCGCGAGCTCGGCCTTCAGCTGGCTTCGCTCGAGATCGGTGTCGCGCGTATCCGGTCCGCTTATGTTCGCCTTCATTTCAGGCTCGCCAGATAGGCCGACACCGCGCGCAGCTCCTCGGGCGTGAGCGGCACCGTGGGCATATTATTGCCTGGCTTGATCGTTTGCGGGTCGGCGATCCACGCCGCGAGCGATCCGCGTGTTGTCTCGAACAGGCCAGCAGCGATGTATTTGCGGCCGCCGATATGGGTCAGGTCGGGACCGGTCGTGCCCGATGCCGCCGTGCCGCGAACCGTGTGGCAAGCTGCACATGGCTTCGCGAGAAACGCGTGCTGGCCTGCAGCGAGCTCTTCTTCGGATGGCTGGATGGCCGGCTGCCGCTGTGCGCTTGTCCACCTGTCGAATTCAGCCTCGCCTTCCGCAATGACCAGGAACGCCATGTGCGCATGCTGCATTCCGCAGAATTCCGCGCACTGCCCGCGATAGATGCCAGGGTTTTCGGCGCGAATGAGCAGCTCGTTGGCGCGGCCCGGGACAAGGTCCTGCTTGCCGGCTAGGCTAGGCACCCAGAAGGAGTGGATGACGTCGAGCCCCTCGAGCCGGAGACGTACGTTGCGACCGACGGGAATGTGAATCTCATTGGCGGTTTCGAACCGTTCCTCCGGGCTCGCGCCAAAATATTCGACGCTCCACCACCACTGCAGGCCGCGCACCTTGATCGTCAACTCGTCGTTGGCGGTAACGCCCAGCGCGCGCGTCGCAAAGAAACTCATGACGGTGAATCCGCTGATGACGACGGTCGTGGCCGCGACCGCGGCGACGATGGTGATTGTCATGCGCCGCTGCGTCGAAGGCTGCGGTGCGATCGGCAACGGACGTTCCGGGCGATTGCGCGACAAGGTGATGATCAGCACGATCATCACCAGCATCCAGACCACGGAGCACACCGCTACGACCAAGATGATCAATTGCTTCAGGCTCATCGCTGGTGCGCCATGCGCATCCAGCGCCGACTGCCAGCCACTGCAGCCGGCCAGCAGGAGCGCAGGTGTAACGACACATACAAGCCTGGTCGCGTGTCGTATCACGGCGTCGGCCCTTGATCCGGATGGAGCGGCGTCGGTCCCGGGTCGAACAGGATTTTCGCCGGCGCGCGGTTTTCCGCAGGCCGCGTATGCTTCTCGTCGTTGCGGCTCGGGGCGGCAGTCTTGCCGGCATAAGAGCCGATCGTCTGCACGTAGCCCGCGAGCTGCCAGATCTGATCGGTGGTCATCTTGTCGCGATAGGCCGGCATGCCGTGTGGCCGGCCATCGCGGATCGAGGCAAAGATCGAGACCATCTCGGGGCCGTAGTACCACCAGCCGTCGAGGAAGCCCGGGCCGATGCCGCCTTCGCCATTGCGGTGGCAGGCCTTGCAGCCGAACCATGAATAAAGCCGCTTGCCCTGGCTGAGATTGTAGGCATTGGCCTCGTAAGGTTTCTCCAGCGCAAAATATACATTGGGTGGCGCACCGCTGATGCCGTTCGGCATCAGCGCTACTTTGTCGAGCGCCTCCGCGACCGGTGGATCGAGCCGGAGTTGTCGTTCCTCCCGTTGACATCCGGCCACAGCTATCGCGATGCCGATCAGGAGCGTGGCCATCCGCATGGTTCAATCTGCTGAGAATACAGGAAACCTCGGACTCGTAATCGATGTCGTGGAGCAAAGTTCCTGTAAACGACGCCGGGAAATGCCAAGGGAGTGAAGAGGTTAGGAACGAACCTCGCCGATGGAGCTTGAATGGGAAAATTCGCGAGACAAGCTTCTGCCAAGGAACAGCCATGTCCACCAAACGCAAACTGAGCGCAGACCTCGAAGTCGAGCCGTATGAGCACCCATCTGGCGGATGGGGGTCGGTACGATCCCTTGCTCGGAGTCTCGCGCGCGATCACGTGCCGTTCACGGGCCCGCGCGTTCTGCTCCGCCAGAACAAACCCGACGGCTTCATGTGTGTCAGTTGTGCCTGGGCGAAGCCGGCCGATCCGCGCGTGTTCGAGTTCTGCGAGAACGGCGCCAAGGCGACCACGTGGGAGATCACGCACAAACGCGTGACACCGGAATTCTTCGCCGACAAGCCGCTCGCTGAGCTCGAGGCCTGGGACGATCACCACCTCGAGGCTGCCGGCCGCTTGACCCACCCGATGCGCTGGGATGCTGCGCGCGACAAATATGTGCCGGTCGGCTGGGAGGAGGCGTTCCGCGAGATTGGCCGCGAACTGAAGGCGCTGCAGCCCGATAGCGTGGTGTTCTACACCTCCGGCCGAGCCTCACTGGAGGCGTCCTTCATGTACGGGCTGTTCGCGCGTGCCTACGGCACCAACAACCTGCCCGATAGTTCCAACATGTGTCACGAGACGACGTCGGTGGCATTGCCGGAGAGCATTGGTGTACCGGTCGGCACCTGTACGCTTGACGACTTCAGCAAGACCGACTGCATTTTCTTCTTCGGACAGAATGTCGGCACCTCCAGCCCGCGGATGCTGCACGAGCTGCAGGAGGCGTCGCGTCGTGGCGTGCCGATCGTGACGTTCAATCCGCTGCGAGAACGGGGTCTGGAGGAGTTCGTCAACCCTCAGGCGCCCGGCGAAATGCTGATGGGATCGCCAACCCGCATCACCTCGCAATATCATCAAGTCAAGACCGGCGGCGACACAGCGGCAATCATCGGCATTGCCAAGGTGCTGCTGGCGCTCGACGAGAAGGCCGGCCCTTCCGATCCGGTCATTGATTGGAATTTCATCCGCGAGCATACGCATGGCTGGGACGAATTCGCCGCCGCCGTGAAGGATTGCGAGTGGGTAGAGATCGAGCGCCGCTCTGGCTTGACACGCAATGCACTGGAAGCTGCCGCCACAGTCTACGTGCATGCCAAATCAGTGATGTTCATCTACGGCATGGGCCTGACCCAGCACGAACGGGGCGTTGAAACTGTCCAGACCATGGTCAACCTCGCGCTGATGCGCGGCAATATCGGACGTCCTGGCGCCGGCATCTGCCCGGTACGCGGGCATTCCAACGTCCAGGGGCAGCGCACCGTCGGGATCACCGAGAAGCCGGACATGGTGCCGAAGGACAAGATCAGGGAATTGTTCGGCATCAATGTGCCCGCACAGAAAGGTGCGACGACAGTCGAAGCTTGCGAGAAGATCATCGATGGTTCTGTGCGCGCTGTGGTGCTGCTCGGCGGCAACCTGGTTCGTTCCGTTCCCGACCACCGACGGGTCGAGCCTGCCTGGCGCAGGCTGCGCCTGACGGTGAACATCCTGACCAAGCTCAACCGCACGGCGCTGGTGCATGGCGAGATATCCTACATCCTGCCATGCCTCGGCCGCATCGAGATCGACGAGCAGGAGAGTGGGCGGCAGGCGGTCTCGATGGAGGATTCCACCGGCTGCATGCATGGCTCCTGGGGGCAGGTGAGGCCGGCGAGCTCCGACTTGCTGTCCGAGCCAAGAATCATCGCCGAATTGGCGAAGGCTGCGGCACCCACACGCTCGACCATTCCATGGGATGCATGGGTGGCGGACTATAGCCGGATCCGCGATGCGATCGCGGCGACCTATCCCGACATCTTCCACGATTTCAACGCGCGGCTCTGGAAACCCGGCGGCTTCCATCGCCCGCTCGGCGCTCGCGAGCGCCGATGGAACACGAAGACCGGCAAGGCGAACTTCATCACGCCGGATTCGCTTGCAACCGATATCGACATGCGGCCTGAGGATCGCGACATCGTCCAGCTCATCACGCTGCGCAGCAACGGCCAGTTCAACACCACCATCTATAACTACGACGACCGCTTCCGCGGTATCCACGGATCGCGCTATGTCGTGCTGATGCATCCCAACGACATCGATCGCTTTGCGTTGAAGGAGGGAAGCGTTGTCACGCTCGCCACGGCCGCGAACGACGGCGTCAAGCGGGAGGTCGGCGGGCTTCGGGTTGTCGCCTACAACATCCCGGAAGGGTGTATTGCGGGCTACTATCCCGAATGCAATCCGCTATTGCCGCTTTGGCATCACGAGAAGAAGGCCAAGACGCCGGCGGCGAAGTCGATTCCAGTGCGGGTCAGGGCCGATGTGCGTGCGGCGTGAGGAGGGTGATCATGTCCGACAAAGAGGAGCAGAAGCGCATCCAGGAGAAGCAGGGCGGCCACCATATGCCGCCAAGGCCCGATGACGGCCCGCCGCTCGACGATACCGACCGCAACACTGACAAGGTCATCAAGCCGTCGCGCCGCAAGCCGGAGCCTTACGCTAGAGCGTTTTCGAGTGAAGTGGACATCGGTTCGCGTGAAGAAAACGCGTCAAACTAGAATCTAGAGCTTCGGTTCTGATTCAGTCAGAACAGAAAATGCTCTAGTTCACGTTGTCGGCGAACATGTTTCGAAACGCTGCAGTGACGGCCGCGACGCCGGCTGCGCCCTGCATCAGCGCGATCTCGCCTTGCTGCTCGTGGCGGATCGCATGCGCCATGATGCGCAGGCGCGGGTCGCCGTCGCTGCGCCATTGCTGATCGGCCATCTTCACCGCGCCCTTGTGATGCAGGGTCATCATTTCAACGAACAGTGCATCGAACTGGTCCGGTGAAGCGGCGCTGACCTGCTGCATCTGCACGGAGGTGAGGTAGCCCGGCATTTCGGAGCGCTCCTCGGCCGAGCAGCCCGGCATGGCCGTGTCGAACCAGCTTCGCCACCAATTGTCGAAAATCCTGTTCTCGCCGGTTTGGCTCGCGACCATCAGCATGGCAAGCGACCGCAGATCTGGGTCCTGGGCGCGCTTGATGCCCAAGCGGGCCAGCTCGATGCCCTGTGCGTGATGGGCGGTCATGTGGCGGATGTAGGTTTGATCCGACACCTTGTCGCGGCCGATCCAAGGCAGCTCGCGGCCGAGGCTGGACAATAGTGTTATGCCGGCGAGCACGATGACGATCGCCAGTGATGCGCTCAGCCATACTTTGCCGAACCGAGCGTCGCTCTCGGGGGCTTCGCCCGGCGGCCAGCGCAGCCAAGCAAACAGCGGATACATGAAGGCGGAAGCGCCATGAACGAGCCAAGTTCGGCCGCCGCGAGCCAGTGCGATTTCGTTCTGCGTGCCGTTCGCGTCCGGGTGTTGCCGCAAGGCGTCACGCCCATTTCATCTACGACGCTCGGACGGCTGCCCGGCCAAAGAGGTTCTTCGCGGAACTTCGTGCGGCCTCTAACCCCTTCGGGAAGCCACTCCGGTCGGCATAGAGGCGCCGTCCCCCGCCACGCCTCGGTGAGCGCGCCACCGTCTGCTGAACAGCCTTGTAATCGAGGAAGGCGATCCCTCCGACCATCAGGAGCGCGAGCGCGACATTGTGCTTCTTCGGGTTGTCATATCTGAACCCGGACAGCAGTGTAGCGGCGTCCAACCCGTCGCCGGCAACGCGGCTCCACATGCCGGCACGCTTGTCCACGGAAAGCGACATGACGCCGCTGAACAGCTCGCGGAAGCCGTAGGCGCGGACGAGGCCTTCGCTTCCCCGCATCCCCAATGCGCGCGTGATCCGCCGCGACGCGAGCACTTCCATCGCACCAAGACCGATGCTGAACCAGCCAAGCCTTCGCGCGAGGCGGTCGGCCGGCTCGATCGAGCTCGGGCCGCTGCGCACGATCTTCGGGTCACCCTTGGATCGCATGATGTTGGCAACGTAATACATGTTCTCGCCTCGCTATATTCAGGGCTTCAGCACGACCTTGACGCAGCTGTCCCGCTTGTCGCGGAATACCTTGTACATCTCGGGCCCTTGCGCCAAATCGACGGTGTGGGTGATCACGAAGGACGGATCGACCTGACCTTCCTCGATCCGCCGCAGCAGGTCGTCGGTCCAGCGGTTGACGTGAGTCTGGCCGGACCGGACCGTTAGTCCCTTGTTCATCAGGGCGCCCATCGGCACGTGGTCGGAAAGACCGCTGTAGACGCCCGGAATCGAAATCACCCCGCAGGGCCGGCAGACATAGATCATTTCGCGCAGCACGTGCGGGCGGTCGCTCTCCAGCATCAGCATCTGCTTGGCGCGGTCGAGCAGCGTATCCGGCTGCGAGGCCATCACATGCGCTTCCATGCCGGTCGCGTCGATGCATTTCTCCGGACCTTTGCCGTCGGTGAGTTCGTTGAGGCGCTCGGCCACGCTTTCGGATTCGAAATTGATGGTGGTCGCGCCGCCTGCTTCCGCCATGCTCAGCCGCTCGGGGACGCAATCGATTGCGATCACCTGGTTCGCGCCGAGTAGAAGCGCGCTGCGGATCGCCATCTGACCGACCGGGCCGCATCCCCAGATCGCCACCGTATCGGTAGGTTCGATGTGGCATTGAGCGGCGGCCTGCCAGCCGGTGGGGAAGATATCGCCCAGAAAAAGTGCCTGCTCGTCGGAAACGGCGTCGGGGATCTTGATGTGCGTGGTGTCGGCGAAGGGAACGCGCAGATACTCGGCCTGGCCGCCGGGATAGCCGCCGGTCAGATGAGTGTAGCCGAACAGGCCGGCAGTCGTGTGACCGAATACCTTGTTGGCCAGATGCCGCTTGCGGTTGGTGGTCTCGCATACCGAGAAATTGCCGCGTCTGCACTGCTCGCACTGTCCGCAAACGATAGTGAAGGGCACCACGATCCGGTCGCCCTTCTTCAGCTTTCCATCCATACCGTGGCCGACCTCCACGACTTCGCCCATCATTTCGTGTCCCATGATGTCGCCCGGCAGCATGCCCGGGATGAAGTTGTGAAACAGGTGAAGATCGGAGCCGCAGATCGCGCAGCTCGTGACCTTGACGATGGCATCGCGCGGATCCTCGATCTCGGGATCGGTGACGGTGTCGCAACGAATATCTTCCTTGCCGTGCCAGACCAGCGCTCTCATGCCTTGCCTCCGGTATCCGAACGAAATTCCAAAGTCGGATCACCGACGATGGTTGCTAGCTGCCTTTCAGTTTTTTGCTGAGCCGGCTGAGCGCACTGCGGAGGTAATAGGAACGGCGGTTCGCGATGGTGGTTGATTGGCAAACGCACAAGTTGAGGAAGTTCACATGTCTCAGGGACAATTTGCCGTCGTCACCGGCGCTTCCACCGGCATCGGTCTGGAACTTGCCAGGTGCTGCGCCCGCGCAGGCTTCGATCTCCTGATCGCGGCTGACGAGCCCGCCATCGAGACCGCGGCCGAAGAGCTTCGCGGCCATGGTGGAAAGGTGGATGCGGTCGACGCCGATCTGTCGACCACAGAGGGCGTCGACCGGCTCTATGCAGCGACCAAGGGGCGTCGGGTCGATGCCTTGCTTGCGAATGCCGGCGTCGGGCTCGGCCATGCGTTCCTCGATCAGGATTTCAACCGGGTCAGACGGGTGATCGATACTAACATCACCGGGACCGTCTATCTCATCCACCGCGTTGGCAATGATATGCGCCGCAGCAACGCTGGATGCATCCTGATCACCGGCTCGATCGCGGGTTTCATGCCGGGCAGTTTCCAGGCGGTGTACAATGGCAGTAAGGCATTTCTGGATTCATTCTCATTTGCGCTGCGCGAGGAGCTGCGCGGCACCGGCGTCACCGTGACCTGCCTGATGCCGGGTGCGACCGAAACCGAGTTCTTCCGCCGCGCCGATATGATGGATACCAGCGTCGGCACAGCCAAGAAGGACGATGCGGCTGGAGTCGCGAAGGCCGGCTTCGAGGCGATGATGAGCGGCAAGGGCGACATCGTCACAGGCATCAAGAACAAGATCCAATCGGCCGTTGCCAACGTGCTGCCCGCTGGCGTGCTGGCGCGGCAACATCGCAAGATGGCCGAGCCGGGCACGGCGAAATCGTAGCGACGCGTAAGGCGGAATTTCGCGGCCACAGTTTAGCGCGCCACAGATCGTCCTGGTTGGATTCAGGAACCAAGCACGCCTCGACCGGAGATACACATGATCGACTATCCAAAGCCGCCATATCCCATCCAGAAGCAATCCATGCCGGGGTCCACGCAGGCTATGAAGCCTCCTCCGGACCACGGCGAGGCCACCTACAAAGGGTCAGGCCGGTTGCAGGGAAAGAAGGCCATCGTAACCGGCGGCGACAGCGGTATTGGTCGCGCGGTAGCCATCGCGTTCGCGCGCGAGGGGGCAGATATCCTGATCGCTTATCTCAACGAGAAGGAAGACGCTCAAGAAGTAAAACAACTCATCGAGAAGGAGGGGCGCAAGGCGGTCCTTGTCGAAGGCGATCTCCGAAATGCGGAGCACTGCAGGCAAGTGGTCAGCCGCGCGGCAAGCGAACTCGGCGGCGTCGATATCCTCGTCAACAACGCCGCGCACCAGGCGACGTTCAACGATATTGGCGATATCAGTGACGAGGAGTGGCGGCTCACCTTTGAAGTGAATATTCACGCGATGTTCTATCTCGCGAAGGCAGCGGTGCCGCTCATGAAGGCCGGCAGTGCAATCATCAACACGGCGTCGGTGAATTCTGACATGCCGAATCCCATGCTGTTGGCCTATGCGACGACCAAGGGAGCAATTCAGAATTTCACTGGCGGACTGGCGCAGATGCTCGCTGAAAAGGGCATCCGCGTGAACGCGGTTGCTCCCGGTCCGATTTGGACTCCCCTGATCCCATCCACCATGCCGGAAGAGGCGGTGAAGAACTTCGGCAAGCAGGTGCCGATGCAGCGGGCAGGGCAGCCGGCTGAACTCGCTACCGCCTATGTAATGCTGGCCGATCCCCTGTCGAGCTACACCTCCGGCACCACCATCGCAGTCACAGGCGGCAAACCGTTCATCTGATCTTGGGGAACGGCCGGCGGTACCATTAGCGACCGCTGCGCTTAGGAACGCTGTCATGCGCAAGCAGTTGACGCGCCTCTAACTGGAAAGGACATCAACTGGAAAGGACATCGACATGAAGTTGGCTACAATTGGTTTGGCTGCCGCTTTCGCGCTTTCAACGTCGATTGCGTTCGCTCAGGGAGGCGGAGGCGGTGGTGGGGGTGCGGGTGGCGGCTCCGCTGGTGCATCCGCCGGCTCGTCTTCTGGAACGGGCGGTACGGCTGGCTCCGCTGGCCGCACCACGGGCAGCTCACAAGGAACGGGCACCGCAGGCTCGTCCACCGGGCCCGGCGGAGCAAACGGTACTTCCGGCGGGCCTACGTCATTGAGTGGCACTGGCTCTTCCCAGAGCGGCGGCTCGAAGCCTGGAGCCACCGACAAGCAATGAGAACCGAGGAAGCCCCGTTCATTTACGGGGCTTTCCTTTATGCATGCGGAAAAGGGCGCGCTTATACTTCCGATCCTCGCTATCCGCGATATGCAGAACGTTCTGCTCGATCAGAGCATTGCCCGCTTTGGCCCCGTCTTAGAATGCGCATGTCGCATGCGACTCTCAGGTTGTTTGGCCTCCGACAGGTGAAGGTAGTCCGGCAGGAACTCGGCCACGAGCTCAAGCTCCTTGCGCCGGCACAGGGTCACGACGCGGCCTTTCCATTCGATCAAGCCGCCACGCCTAAGCTCCTGTATGGTGCGGTTGATGTGCACAGTCGAAAGGCCGCAAATATCAGCGAGATTCTGCTGAGTGAACGGAAGACGAAACTGATCCTCCTGCAAAAGCCCTACGACTTCGAGCCGGGTCGCAAGCTCGCAGAAAACATGCGCCACTCTGGATAACGCGTCGCGCGATCCCAAGTTGGCGACCCATTCGCGGCAGACTGCGGCATCGACCAATGTCTCACGCCAGAAAGCATGCGTCAGCGTGGGAGAATTCATCAGCAGGTCGCTGAGAAAATCGTGCTGTACAAAGGCAATCGTAGATTGGCCGGCACTACATAGGTCATGGTCCATGCGCGATAGATGCAACGTATGTAAGTCGGGCATATCGCCCGGCACGTAAACTGACAGTATCTGGTTTCGAGTCCCCACAATCTTTTGACCAACAAGAAATCCGTTCATCACGACTGCACAGTGGAATGCTCTTTTGCCTTCGCGCAAGACATACTCGCCATCAGCGAACGTCTTCACCGTCTCCGGCATGTTCACTAGCTTGCTTCGGTCGTGCTCGGACAAACCGATCGAAGCTTGCAGTCGCTCGATCAGTTTTTGGGCTGGCATTGCATTTGCTTCGGCTTTACCAGCCGCGCACGAACACCAAGGCTGTCGTGTTCAAATTGAAGTTCCGCATTGAGCCCGTTTGCTAAAGATCGCATTAGCTTAAATCCAAGTCCTCCATCGGTGGACGGATCGAAATTCTCCGGGAAACCGACCCCGTCGTCCGTCACTTCTACGATCAATGAGCCATCGTTTCTCGTTTCGCAGCGTACATTGACCTTAACCACTAGACCCGACGGATGCGCATACTTGCTGGCATTTGTCAGGAGCTCTGCGGTGATCAGTCCGACATGAAGCGCATGACGCGGGTCGATGTCGCCGTCGCAAGCGTTTTCGACCGTTAGGTCCATTCTTCCTTCCGAGCCAAGCGTGCTGATCGTTTCGGAAATTTCTCGCAAGAAATCGCCGAGTCTTACTCCGTTGCTGTTTATGGTCACAGCCAAGCATTTGTGGAGTTTCGCCATGACCTCAATGCGCGCACTGATGTCATCGAGCAACATGCAGACTTGCGGAGTCGTAAAGGTCTTGCCGCCCTTTGAGATAGTGTTGCGCTGAAGGCGAATAACCCCGCTCAAGCTAGCTAAGTTGTTGCCTATCCGGTGATCGGCCTCAGCCAGCCCGACAAACTCATGTTGAATCAGAATTGACATCTTTCTCGTCCTCCAAACGATAGCGTGCGCCTGAGGACGTTGGAAATCAACAAAACTGTAGTAAGTTCAATATGTTATTTTTTCAAAGAAAGTCTTTGTAGCTATGACTGTTTAATCCCCGCTCGGCATTAAGTGAGTAGAATTAGCTAGGAACTTATTTTAGGCTTCATGGGTTGAAGGAGTACGCGGCTGACGGGGAAAGTCAGATGGGTGAGCTCAACAGGGCCGAGCGGCTCCAAATTATGCTGACGGGAGCGGAACTGCGGATCATCGATACGTGGCGATTCGCAAAGCGGATGCCGAGTAGGGCCGCCGCAATCCGAGAGTTGCTCAAACGGGGCTTGGCCGCCGAAGGATTTGCGGAAGCCGTAGACGGCCAGAGGTCGAAGGATTTTTCCGTTATGCCAAATAAAGCTGCCGAGTAGCTCTGGCCTTAGCCCAATATTCATGCGGCGCTTAAGGGCCCAAAGCCCGGTTGCAGTTGCCCCCGTTTGGTTTCGCGCGCTGGACGCCAGTGAAGAACCTGACGTTCTCGAGTGAAGTGTTGTGGGCCCACGTCAATACGTCGATGACGGGCAGTTCTGTCTTTGCTCCCGCAGCACCAATACCGCAACCATACACCTTCGCCGGGCAGAATACCGTGTCACTTCATTTCCAGGCACGGCGCAACTTCTAGCGTCGGCGGCGACGCCTATAAGTCTTGACCAGCGAGAAGGAGGCACTTTTCTATTCACGTAAATCTCCAAGACCTCTGGTGATGCTCCGCCAGAGGTTCTCTTTAAAGGAACGCTTCGCGATCGACCGTCGCCATCTTCGAGTGGATGATCGACGATCTCGCTGGTCCTGTAAGGCTCGACGCGGATCGTCGGCTTTGGACCAGTGCGATAGCCGCTCCATTTCATGTGCGGGTTCGTGATGTCCAGCGTAGCGGTTGCTTCGATCTCAGCGCTCATCGATACGGCGAAACGCTGTCGTTTCGCGCAGGCCCCCATCTGGAAACACTTGGATGGCATGGCCTGCTTGATGCAGAGACGGCATTAGTCAGTCAAGGCAGCTATTCCGTGTGGGGTAATAAAGCGCTGCGTCGTGGTCTGTTCCACCAGGAAGAAATGTCGGGCTGGCACATCGATCGTTATCGGCTTGAGGCTCGGATGGCGGAAACACTTGAAGTCGATGGCGTAAGTCGCGTTTTTTGTGAAGCCCGGCAGTTCTCGAGATCTGAAACCGGAATCGCCGTTGAGCTTGCTGACGGATCATCGGTGAATACGCGGCTGTTGGTCGATTGTTCAGGCCGCTCCGCTGTGACCGCAGGTCCGGCAGTGACGCTCCGTCGCCTCGACAAGCTCGTGGCCTGCTACAGCGTCTTCACGCTTGATGAGGACGTTGAGGCCATCTCGGTTACGCTTGTTGAGGCTGTGGCGATAGGATGGTGGTAGGCGCGAACGGACTTGCTACCGCCCTGTGGAGCGGAATTCAGGCAGCCGAAAGCGTTGTCGGATTTATTACGCAAAACGACGGGACGAAAGCGGTTCGGTATCAGCAGCAGTTCCTGCAAGGCATCGCATCGCACCTTGCTGCACAAACGGCGATGTATGCCTCCGAGCACCGCTTTATCGACGCGCCATTCTGGCAGCGACGACGAGGTCCGTGGTTGGAAAATTGATCGATGCAGTCATTCGCTGAGGCGCGAAAGCCAAGTTTTCTTTTTTCACCTGGAGGATATATATGACTTTGATTCACGCTTGCTCGCCACCGTTCTGGCTTGTGTTCTCATAGGAAGTCCGGCTTGTGCTGACGGAGTGAAGATCATCCCGTCCGTCAACGGAGGTGTGAAGCCGACCGGATCGTGGAGCGCAGGTGCACGCGCTGGCGATTTTGTGTTTGTCGGCGGCATGCGCGGTATCGATCCTGCCACCAACAAGCTCGTTGATGGCGAGGAGGCACGTATCCGCCAGATGTTCGTCAATATGCAGCAGGTCGCCGCTGCCGAAGGTGCGTCACTAAGAGATGCGGTACGCTTGACCATCTATGTATCTGATGTCGTGCGTTTACGTCCTGTGGTGAATAAGGTGCAGGAAGATCTTTGGGGTAAAGGACCCTATCCGCCACGTACTGTTCTCGAGGTTCGAAAGCTCGATCAGGATGACATCGCCGAGGTCGATGGAACGTTCTATGCGCCACTGAAGAAATAGTGTCGGGTGTCATGGAGCGGCTTGGTCAAATGACCAAGCCGCAGACTCTTAATCAGCGGGTCCCAGGTTCGAGCCGTAATGCGCCCCCACCAAAGCAGGATCAACCACCCGCATCTGCCAACTGTCACCCGATCGTGAAAAAACTAACAAAAAGGTCATTTGAGTCGGCGCGACGTCCGAACAGATTATAAGTTGTCGCTCGTGCCCCACGGGCGTTCAGAATTTCCCATTTCCAGAAGCGCTGTCACCTCCGAAAGGGGATGGCTTCAGATCAACGCGCCGTTGACCGGGGCGGAAGACACGCGCGTTACGAAACTGGAGGAAACCATGGACGCAATGAGTCTGGATCACGACCATCATAACCATCATCACCATCACAAAGAGCAGGAGGAGGTCGCCTTCACGCAGACCAATCTGGTCTCGGATACTCCTGGCGCCGCGCCGACGATCGATCCAAACCTCATCAATCCCTGGGGCGTTGCCCACAGCGCGACCAGTCCTTTTTGGGTCTCGGACAACGGGACGGGTGTGACGACAATTTATGATGGCGCTGGAATGCCGGCCGGGCCTAAGCTTGTAACGGTCGCGGCGCTCCCCGGCCAGGACCATTCCGATCCCACTGGGCAGGTGTTCAACGGCGGAGGCGGTTTCGACATCAGCGGCCTCGACATCAACGGCAATGCAACGACGGCGTCCTCGCTGTTCATCTTCGCAACCGAGAGCGGCACCATATCCGGCTGGAATCCCAAGGTGGACCCCACAAGCTCGGTCATCGCGGTCGATAATTCGAGCAATGGCGCCGTCTACAAGGGCCTTGCGATCGGCAGCAACGATGATGGCACCTTCCTTTTCGCCGCCAACTTCCACAACGGAACGGTCGATGTCTTCGACCAGAACTTCAAGCAGGTGAACAGCTTCACCGATCGGCATCTGCCGCACGGCTATGCGCCCTTCAACGTCCAGGTTCTTGACGGCCACTTGTTCGTTACGTTCGCGCTGCAGAATGCGGATAAGCATGATGACGTTGCTGGTGCTGGCCACGGCTTTGTCGACGAGTTCGATCTGGAAGGGCACCTGCTCGACAGGGTGGCGTCGCGCGGGCCGCTCGATTCTCCGTGGGGCCTTGCGATCGCGCCCTCTACCTTTGGAGAATTCGCCAACGATCTTCTTGTCGGGAATTTTGGTGACGGCACGATCAATGCGTTCGATTTGAAGAACGATCATTTTGAGGGCAAGTTGCTCGACGCCAAGGGTGCGCCAATCACCATTGGCGATCTCTGGGCCCTCGTTCCCGGCAACGGCAGTGCCAACAGCGATCCCAACAAGATCTACTTTACGGCCGGCGTGGAGAACGAAGCGCATGGCCTGTTTGGCAGCTTGGCGGCGATCCCCGAACCGGATCGATCCACCATGTCGATGCCGGGCTCGCATCCGCACGGCTGAGGGCCGGGCCAGCGCTTAGCGATAGCGCTTGGCTTTGCGCGCTGCACGGGTGACTCAAACGAGGACGACGCACGCTTCCGCCGAAGCTTGAAGCGGCGACAACGCGTGCTTCGCCGAGGCGAATGCCTCGCCCGTTGGGTTGAAGATGGATTGGAAGGGGCCGCTCGTGGAGCTCTTGAGCGGGCAGACTTTCGGCTTGGGCACCCATAGCGCGGGGCTGGTATCCGCAGCCAGTCCCGGCGAGGGATGTCGTGCGGTGAGGAATGGCGCGGCACGCCATGGCAGTGCCGGCGGCGACGAGATTCACCCGCGCCTGGCGGCCGCGATCAATGCGGCCAGATTCCATGGCATGGAGCTCGATCCGCGCGAGTTTCCCTGCATCCATGGTGAACAAATGCCGTCCGCTGCAGCGCTTTCGGCCTGGCTGCAGAACGCCGGCATGTGGGCACGAGCGGTACGGCTGCGATGGCGTCAACTGATGCGGTTGCAGGACGCCGGGCCGGTGGTGCTGTTGTTCACCGATGGTGGCGCCGGACTGTTGGTCGGCGTGAATGCCGAGCACAATGTGGTCATCCTCAGGGATCCTCGCGCTGGCGCGAGCGAGTGCGGCATTGCCGTGGACAGGCTGCGGCTGGAGCGGGTCTGGTCAGGCGAGGCGGTCCTGCTGCGCGCGCGGCGGGGGCAGCCGGAGATTGACAGGGCGTTTGGCCTGAGCTGGCTCGCCGGCCTGGTGCTGCAGGAGAGGCGATCGCTGCGCGATGTGGGGCTTGCATCGCTGACGCTGAGCTTTCTGACGATCTTTCCGCCATTGCTGGTCATGAACGTGGTGGACAAGGTTCTGACCCACAATAGCTACTCGACGCTCGCGCTGCTCAGTGCGCTGCTCGCAATTGCGGCCGTGTTCGAGGCCCTCCTCGGCTACGCTCGTCGGCTGATCGTTCTCGTCGTTGGCATGCGACTTGACGCAAAACTGAACCTGCATGTCTTCAACCGCGTGCTGCGGCTGCCGCTTGACTATTTCGAGCGGCACCCCGCCGGCGAAACGATGCACAAGATTGTGGAGGTGTACAAGGTCCGCGAATTCCTCACCGGCAAGCTGCTGAGCACGTTCCTCGATTTGACGACGCTCATCGTATTGCTGCCATTCCTATTCTATCTCAACACCTTCCTCGCATCGATGGTTCTGGCCTGCGCGGCGTCGATCATGCTGGTTATTCTTTCATTCTTGCGGCCGCTGCGACA
Organism: Bradyrhizobium sp. Ses1; assembly: GCF_059512365.1. Lineage (NCBI taxonomy): Bacteria > Pseudomonadati > Pseudomonadota > Alphaproteobacteria > Hyphomicrobiales > Nitrobacteraceae > Bradyrhizobium > Bradyrhizobium sp. Ses1. The sequence goes on along the minus strand of NZ_JCAMOQ010000002.1, from coordinate 414,754 downwards.
CGTGTTCGGCAGGGTAGTTCGCGCCGAGACCGAGAAGGCATCGGCGCTAGGCGAGACCGTTTTCGGCATCAAGACGATAAAATCGCTCGCCCTGGAGCCGCAGCGCAAGGCGCTGTGGGACGCGCGTGTCGCAGATGCCGCGGCGTGGCGCCTCGCCTTCGGCAAGCTGACGAACTGGCCACAGACGATCGTCGCCCCGATCGAACGCTTCATGTCAGTCGGCATCGTGCTGGTGGGCGCCTACATGGCCCTGACGGACAATACCGGCTATGCGGTCGGTGCGCTGTTCGCCTTCATGATGCTCAGCATGCGCGTCGCCCAGCCGCTCGTCGGGCTGGCGCGTCTGATTGAGGATTACCAAGGGGTTTCAGCCGCGATCGGCGAAGTCGCGTCCGTGCTGAATCGGCCGCCGGAGGCGGAGGCAGTATTTGGCGGGCTCCTGCCGCGATTTGCCGGCGCCATCTCGTTCGAGGATGTCAGCTTCACCTATGAAGGCACGAAGATTCCCGCGCTCGACCGCGTCACCTTCGAGGTACCGGCCGGCACGATGCTTGGCATCGTTGGGCGCAGCGGATCCGGCAAATCGACGCTGGCGCGGCTGTTGCAAGGGATCAACCGCGACTACAGCGGCTTCCTGAAGATCGACGGCAACGACGTGCGCGAGATCAATCTGCGTCACCTGCGCCAGAGCTTCGGTGTCGTGCTGCAGGAGAACTTTCTGTTCCGCGGCTCGATACGCGACAATATCATCGCCGGACGGCCCGGATTGACGTTGGACGACGCTGTGCTCGCCGCGCGCCTCGCCGGCGCCGAGGAATTCATCGAGCGTATGCCGAATGGCTACGAGACGCAGATCGAGGAAGGCTCGCCGAACGTTTCAGGCGGACAGCGACAGCGGATTGCAATTGCACGCGCACTGATCAATGATCCGCGAATCCTGATCCTGGACGAGGCGACCAGCGCGCTGGACCCGGAGAGCGAGGCGCTCCTGAACGCCAGTCTGCTTCGCATCGCGCGCGGCCGGACCATGGTGATCATCTCGCATCGCCTGTCGTCGTTGATCGACTGTGATCAGATCCTTGTCCTGGAAAGAGGCAAGATGGTTGACATCGCGCCGCACCGCTTGCTCCTCGAACGCTGCGCCATCTACCGCCAGCTCTGGATGCAACAGAGCCGCCATCTCGACAGTCGAGGGCCATGTCATGTCGCTCTTGCCCACTCGCCAGTCCGGCGCAGCTAGTCTCACGAGCCGACTGGAGGATTCGACGCTTCCGGCGCTCCTGGAATTCCAATCGCCGACCAAGGCCATCATCGCCGCCCCTGTGCCAGTCGCGGCGCGCGGGACGATCTGGATGATCGGCAGCATGTTCGCCGCGTGCATCGTGGCGATGGGGCTGATCCCGATCGACAGGGTCGTCACGGCGCAAGGAAAGGTTGTCTCCAAGGCGCCGATGATGGTCGTGCAACCGCTGGAAACATCGATTGTTCGCTCGATCGACGTGACGGAAGGGCAAAGCGTTCATCGGGGCGACATGCTTGCTCGGCTTGATCCTACCTTCGCCGGCGCCGATGTCGGCGCGACGCAAGCCCAGGTCTTTAGCCTGCAAGCCGAGGTGGCGCGCATGCAGGCGGAGGTGGAGGACCGGTCCTTCCAATATTCCGGAGTTGATGCGCCGATGTTGCTGCAGGCTGCGATCTATGCGCAGCGCGAGTCGGAACGGAAGTCAAAGCTGGAGTCGTATCGTCAAAGGATCGATGCCCAGGCAGCCACAGCGGCGCGGTCGGCCGCGGATGCGACGGCTTTCCGCGAGCGGTTGGCCGTCGCGCAAATGGTGGAATCCATGCGCAAGAAATTGGAGGCACTGCAAGTCGGCAGTCAGCTCAACGCCTTGATCGCGACCGACAACAGGCTCGAGATCGAGCGCAGTCTGTCCACCGCCGTCAAGACGGGCGAGAGTGCCAAGGCCGAACTCGCCGCCATGATTGCCGAGCGTGACGCCTATTTGCAGAATTGGCGCGTCCAGATCGCCCAGGCGCTGTCGGAAGGATCTCGAAAACTGAGCGATGCCCGGGAATCGCTGAACAAGGCGCTGTTGCGGCGCCAATTGATCGAACTGCACGCCGAACGAGACGCCACGGTGCTGACGGTTGCCAAGGTTTCGGAAGGCTCCGTGCTGCAAACGGGCGAGCAACTGATCACGCTGGTGCCCGTCGATGCTCCGCTCGAGATCGAAGCGAACATTGCAGGGCGTGATAACGGCTTCGTCCACATCGGTGCCGCGGTAGCGGTCAAATTCGACACCCTTCCGTCGACACAGTACGGCTTGGCGTATGGAACGGTTCGCACTATCAGCGCCGACAGTTTTACCACGCAAGACAACACGAAGGCTCGCTCTGGCTCGGTTCCTGTGAACCCTGCCAACACCGAGCCCTTCTACCGTTCGCGCATCACCCTCGACCGGTTGATGCTTCACGACTTGCCGGCTGGCTTTCACATTATGCCGGGCATGCCGGTTGCCGCCGACATCAAGGTCGGCAAGCGCACCGTCATGGCTTACCTCCTTGGCCGAATTCTACCAGTGATGTCGGAGGGGATGCGCGAGCCATGAGACGCGCCGACAAAGACGCCACGAGACGCAAGAACGCGCGTACAACGCGGTTGAGTGTTCTCGATCGTGTCATCAGCCTGCTGTCGTCATCGGCGGCAGTGCGGCGCGCAATTCACCTGAACCAACAGTCCCGCATGACGCGGGCCTTCATGCTGTTCGCCCGTGCCGCCGTCGCTGGCAGCGCAGAGGCCGAATACCGGATCGGCCGCTGCTATCTGGACGGTTCGGGCGTCCCGGCCAGCGTCACGGAGAGCGTGCGCTGGCTCGCGCGCGCCGCGGCTCAGGATCATGTTGAGGCCGAGTGGTTGCTCGCCGTGCTGCACATCCACGGCTCTGGCACCGCAGCGAACCGGCAAGCCGTTGCAGGCAGCTCCTCCGTAGCAGGCCTGTTCTCAGGCGAGGTGGCGCTAGAACCCGACTTTGTGGCGGCGGAAAAATGGGCGCGGCGGGCAGCCGAGCATGGCTCCGCAGACGGACAGGCTGTGCTTGCTTACGTTTTGAGCTCCGGCCCGGAATCGATGCGCAACCTGGAGGAGGCGCGCGGGTGGTATCAGCGCGCTGCCGAAGCCGGTTGTCCTCAGGGCGCGCTGGGATACGCACAGTCGCTGGCGCGGTCGGTCACCGATGACGAAGGGCGGCGCAAGGTAGTCGAAAATCTCCGGCGTGCGGCACAGGCAGGGTTGCTACCGGCGATTTATCTGCTTGGTGTGATGACCGAACGCGGGGTCGGAACGGAACGCGACCTCGCGGTCGCGGCCGAGCTCTACCGGCAGGCGGCCGTCAAGGGCCATCGCTCCGGCCAGGCAAGCTGGGGACGCGCACTGATGTGCGGGCTTGGAGTCAAGCCAAACGCGGCAGAAGGCGAGTCGTGGCTGCGCAGGGCGGCGTTAGCTGGTGATCCGGATGCGGCGGCGCTTGTCGGCGACTTATACGTCAGGGGCGGCTCGCTGCCGCCCAACTACGCAGAGGCGGCGATCTGGTTCCGCCGTGCGGCAGAGGCCGGCCACCACACGGCGGCGCGGGCGCTTGGCTTGCTTTATCTGACCGGCGCCGGGGTGGCGCGCGATCCGAGAGAGGCGGCGAGCTGGCTCCGGATGTCCGCTGACGCCGGCGATCTGCAGGCCCGGGTGGATCTCGCGAACCTTCTTCTGCGAGGTGTCGCTGATGGGAACCCCGAAGATCTGGCTAAGGCGCGCCATTGGCTCGAGCAGGCAGCCGCGGCCGGCGATCTGGTGGCGGCACTCAACTACGGGCTCTGTCTGGCGGATGGCGTTGGCGTTGAGCGCGACGAGTGGCAGGCGACGCAGTATCTGCGCCGAGCGGCTGACGAAGTCGCGAACGCGCAGTACTGGTATGGCCGCATGCTTGTCGATGGACGTGGCATCGAGGCAAACGCCGAAGCGGGCCGCGCCTGGATTTCGCGCGCCGCCGCGGTCGGCATCGCCGACGCCGAAGCGGCCCTGGCGGAAATGATGGTGAACGGCCGGGGTGGACCGCGCGATCCTCTCGCGGCAACGGTGTTGTTCGAGAAGGCTGCCGGCAAGGGTCATGTTGGCGCCATGTTCGCGCTAGGCTTGCTGAATGGCGGTGGATATGACGTGCCGACCGACCGTACGGTCGCGCAGCACTGGTTCCGAGCGGCCGCTGAGCGGGGGCATGCGGAAGCTCAGAAAATGCTGGGTCGATATTTAGCGCGCGGGCTGGCCGGCGAGCGCGATCCGGAAGCGGCACGTCTATGGCTAGGGCGTGCGGCAGCTCAGGGGCTGGCGGACGCAGAGCTCGATCTCGCATCCATTCGCCCCATGCTGCCGACGCAACCATGCGAACGGGCACGTCATGTCACGGATCTCGCGGATCACTGATGCAGCCTTAAACAGTCTGCGCGTGAAAAATCGCTATACGTATTGTAGGTATTATTATACCATTGCCGCGGCAATTCACCGAGTGCACCGCGCCACCACTGATCGACTGAGCGGCCGGCCAAGCGTCTAGCACTAGCAGTTCGCCTATCGAGCAAAGCCACGCCGGCACACTCGATCCAATTGTAAGGCTGAACGCGTGAATCGAACCGCGGCTACTGCGAATGGTCAGGCTTCGTACCCACTCGATCCCACCAATGTCCTAAATGATTGGTCGTCTCCCAAGTGCTTGCGGAATTGTCCACCAGCGGCGGTGTTAGTGCATTGACGTCTCAATGCGACCGACACAATCCCGAAGCCCGCAACCCGCGGTGGAGGTGATGTCATGCCGAACTGCGCGCGTCGTGTTCTCGTCATCGAGGATGATTGGTGGACCGCCAGGGAGCTTGGTAGCTGCCTGGGTGCCGCTGGCTATGACGTCACGATCGCGTCCGACGGCGAGAAGGGGCTAAGCTTTGGTCGCGCCGCCGAATATGTCGTGATGACCGTCGATCGCATTTTGCCGGGCATCGACGGGATCGAAGTCATCCGCCGTCTCAGGCAAGACGGAATCGGGACTCCCGTATTGATCATCAGTGTGCTCGGTGCAGTTGCTGATCGCGTGGACGGTCTGCGTGCAGGCGCCGACGACTACCTCGTGAAGCCGTTCGCCTGCGCAGAAATGCTTGCTCGTGTTGATGCGCTGTCGCGGCGTGGCACTTCTGTTCACCAGGAAACCGTACTGCGGGTCGGCGATCTGGAGATGGATCTCGTGGCTCGAACCGCGTCCCGGGCCGGCCGACAGATCGGGCTAAGGCCCCGGGAATTCAGACTCCTGGAGTATCTTGCTCGCCACACCGGCGAAGTCATCACTCGAAGTCTGCTGCTGCAGCACGTCTGGGGTCTGCATTTCGATCCTGCGACGAATCTTATTGATGTCTACGTCGGACGTCTGCGAAGAAAGATCGACAGCGAACAAGCCTATCCAATCATTCATACAGTTCGCGGTGTGGGATTCTGTGTCCGGCCCTCTGCTTGAGACTTCACAGTTGGGTCTCGGACCGAGGTCGAGGTGTACGACCTACACCAGCCTTTTCACGCGCGATCCCGTGGCGCAGCACCTCGATACCTGGAATATCTGAAGGCGGTGAAGGCAACTCGTGCTCAAAGCCGTTTGCTTTGTCTACGAACGTCAATCGAGCGCTGGATGGCACTACCCGGATCGCGCCACCGGATGCTTCAGCGCCTCCAACGATCAAAGAAAGGCTTAGCCCGAGCCCGCGAGCAATCTTGCCCGCGATCGGAATAGTTCGGCTTTCCTCTTTCAACTTTCGACAGCCTCGCGCGGCTGATGATCCGCGCGGCCGGATCACACTTGACTTCGTGAGTCTCGCCGATCGCCTCCGCCGTACCGCCGGAAGCTCTCGACCTTCAAGACCTCGACGACAGCGCCATGTCGTTCAGGTGCTCCAAACAATCGCCCCATGTAGGGGTCAGTGAGGCCCGTTGCGGGCGGCATCATGTCAGCACATCTCGCACAAGAGGTGCAAATCTACCGCTGCAAGGCCTGATACTGCGTCGCGCATCGAGCATCCAAATCGATGATTAGTTCGGGATGAGACGACGCCTTTCGAGTTAACGACGGCGCATTGGGTGACACTAGGTCCGTAGTCTAAGCGTGTCACAATACCGTCTTGCGCAGCGTCGTAAGTTGGGGAGAGTTTCTGATTGACCGGCCTCTGGTTCAATTCGTAACGGACCGATCCGCAGCCATCCGTGAGTCTCGTGTTTGCCAAGGTGAACCAGCATTTCATCAACATCGTCAGCAGGTGGAAGTGCGTGATCACACGGGATCTTGCCGTTGTTGTCGCGCATTTGATGATGGTTCTGGCTCTGTCGCATGCATCGCCGGCGGGAGCGACTTCCTTCGACATCCCCGCGCAACCTCTGGCGTCTGCCATAGACGCGTTCTGCGCGGCGACCGGGACCGAGGTATATTACGACGGCGCAGCGGCCATCGGACAGCGATCCTCTGCGGTCACCGGCGCCCTTACGCGTGACGATGCTCTCAGAGACCTGCTCGCAGGGACAGAACTCGTCCCACTGCGCGCGCGCGAAAACAGCTACCTGCTGATTCATCCCGGCGACGATACGGCGCATGCGTTCGCCACGGCACGGATCGCCCGGGATGGCCAATATCAGCGCTATTTCGCCGTGGTGCAAGACGACATCCTGCGCATTCTGTGCCGGTATCCCGACACGCGTCCCGTGAGTTATCGGCTGGTGATCAAGCTGTGGATCAGTTCGTCGGGATTGGTGCAGCACGCAGAGCTCGACGGATCGGCCGGCGAACAGGCAAGTCACCGGATGCTGTTGGCGACGCTTGGCAAGTCACGCATGACCGAACCGCCACCGGCGCAGATGCCGCAGCCGATCACCATGGTTGCGCTGCCGGGAGCAGCGGCCGATGCGAGGCTCTGCGCATCACCCGTCGACCAGAAGGCCGGGCGCTAGCATGTCGGTGCGCGAGGCAGGGGGCGCGTACGACGCTTGCGGGACAAGGGTCCAGCGTCGCGATCCCGCATGACCCACAGCAGCCGCGCCGAATTGCGCCGTTTTTTGACACTCTGCTATGATGATTTGCGAGCCAGGTTGGCCCGTCGATTGAATTCGGTGGAGCTTGCAGGTGACGCCTTGCAGGACACGTATATGGAGCTTTGCCGGGGCGCGGATCTGCCGCCGGTGCAGCGGCCGCGCTCTTACTTGTTGCGCATGGCCAAAAATATCGCCCTGAGGAAGCTGAGCTCGGAAAAATACACGGTTTCGCTCGATGACGCGAAGGTTGCCTTCGACATAGCCGATGAAACGCCCGGTCCCCAACGAAGCCTGGAAGCGAAGATCGAGCTCGAAGCCTTTCAACAGGCGATCCGGGAATTAACCCCGCGACGGCGCGCTATCCTGCATGCAGCGCGCGTTGAAGGAAAAACCCTGCACGCAATTGCAGTACAGTTGGAGATATCACAAAGACTGGTTGAGATCGAGTTGAAGCATGCGTTAGCCCATTGCGCGCTTCGTCTGGATCGGCAACTCGTGCAAAGATTCGGCCCTCAGCCCGTTCAGCAATCGCATGGACAGGGGGCCGGCAAGCGTATTGATGACAGGGATGACCGATAGCCCACGCGAAAAGTTGGAGCGGATCGAGCGCGAAGCGCACGATTGGCTGGTCCGTTTCACCTCGGGGGAGGCAGGACCTGCTGACGTGCGGGACGGCAAGGTGTGGATCGAGTGTGATCCGGCGCATCGCACCGCGTTTATGAAGGCCGCGCGGATGTGGGAGGCCTTGGGGCCAGAGGCGTTTGAGGGGAAACGCCCGGCCGCGCGGACGTTCTCCTCTATCTCGATGTCACGTCGTGCCGTGCTCGGCGGCGGGGCCGCCGCCATCGCCGCGAGCGCAGCATATCTCGTCGTGCAGCCGCCGCTCGGCCTCTGGCCATCCTGGTCGGAATTGGCGGCCGACTATCGGACGCACACCGGCGAGCGGCGGCGTATTGTGGTGGCCGACACGACCTTCGTCGAGATGAATACCCAAACCAGCATTGCGCTGCGACAGGTTGCGAAGGAGGCCGCGGGGATCGAGCTGATCTCGGGCGAGGCGCTGGTCGCGACGCCATCCGGCGCGGGGCCGGCCTTTGTCGTGACGTCCAGTCAAGGCCAAACCAGCGGAATTGGAGCGAAATTCAACATACGAAATGATGGGCACGCGGTTTGCGTGACCTGTGTCGAGGGGAACGTTCAGGTCTCGTACGGCGCGGCGACAGCGTCGTTGCGCGCCCGCGAGCAGATCACCTATGATCGATCAGGCTTGGGCAAGCCCGCGTTCGTCGATGCAGCGATCGTGACCGCCTGGCAAGACGATCTGTTGATCTTCCACTCCAAGCCGCTACGTGAAGTTATCACCGAAATCAATCGTTATCGTTCCGGAAAAATCATCGTCGTGAATTCTGCGCTCGGCGCGCGGCTGTTCAGCGCCAATTTCCGGGTTCGCAACGTCGATGCGGTCCTCGAGCAAGTCGAGAAACTGTTTGGTGCGACCGTCACATCCTTGCCGGGCGGCATCGTCCTGCTGAGCTAAACGCCGTCGATTGCTTGGGAATTCCTGAGCTCGAACTACTTCTTAATTTTTTTTCGGTGCCGCGCTTCGGCATGTCTCTACGCAGAGGAAAAGCGTCGCTTCGAGTGACGTCATCCACGTGAAATCAGCTTCACGTCAAAGTCTTTGCCGAGAGATCAAGCCATGTCCGTCCAGCCTGCCGCCGACCGATCCCGCCGCGCTACCCTCAAGAACAACTTGCTCGTTGGGGTTAGTGCCGCTGCGCTGCTGCTCGGCAGCATTGCGGGGGCGCAGGCGCGCAGCCTGGGGAGCACAAGCGCGGGTTCGAGTTCGGCTACGGCAGCCACTGCTACGGCCGCGCAGTTGGCCGCTCAGCAGTCGTCGCTCGCGGCCAAGCAGGCGCTGGCGTCGATGGCGCGCGCGGCGGCTTCATTGCAGGCACTGCGCGACAGTCAGGCCGCCGCGCGTGCGGCGGCGCTGGCGGCACAAAGCACGGTCCCGAACGGACTGACGCCCGGAGGACTGGTGACCGCGCCGGGGGCCGGAGCCGTCCCGGGCGTCTGGACCGGCGCCGATCTGCCGACGCAGTCGCAGAGCGGAGGCCGCACCACGGTGACCGTCAGGCAGACCGAGCAAAAAGCAATCCTGAACTGGTCCAGCTTCAATGTCGGCCGCGAGACCGATCTGTATTTCAACCAGACCGCCGGTCGTGCTGACGCAGCCAACTGGATTGCGCTCAATCGTGTCACCGATCCGACGCTGGCTCCAAGCCGGATCCTCGGCACGATCAAGGCCGAAGGACAAGTCTACGTCATCAACAAAAACGGCATCATCTTCGGCGGATCGAGCCAGATCAACGTCAACACTTTCGTGGCCTCATCGTTGGGCCTGTCGGATGAACAGTTCCGCGCCGGCATCAACAAACAGCTCATGGTCTTCGACGATCCATCGGGCAGCAGTATTGCTAAGCCGCAGTTCGGCTATCTCGGACAACAAAACCCGAACCAATTTGTCGGGCTCAACGATCCCAGCCAGGTCGCAGGCGCGATCATCGGCGACGCTCCAGGCGATGTGCGGATCGAGGCCGGTGCGCAGATCACAATGGCGAGCGGCGGCAAGGCCCTGATCTTTGCGCCGCATGTCCTCAACTCCGGCCGCATCTCGGCGCCCGACGGCCAGGTCATCATGGCGGCGGGCGAACAGATCTACCTCACGACCGATCAGTCTGGCGTTCGCGGTCTTGACGTCTCCGTCTCGGCGCCGATGCGCTGGATGTTCGACTACTACCATATGGCGACAGTGACCGGTCAGGGAAACTGGGTCGGCGACAACGACTACACGCTGGGCCTGAAGAACATCGTGTTCCCGGAGATGGCGGCGCGTGGCGCTTCTGTCGGTTACAACGTCGTCAATAATGGCATGGTGCGGGCCGACCACGGCAACATCACCCTGATGTCCCGCGAGATCGTGCAGAACGGCGCGCTCGAGGCCTCGACCGCGTTGAACAACCGCGAAGGCTCCATCCGGCTGCGCGCCTGGGGCGAGGGCATGACGTCCTACGGCAGCTCGATGCCTGTTGGATCGCCACTGCGCTACTGGTCGACTGGTACGTTAATTCTGGGATCAGGCAGCGTCACCACGGCCATGCCGGACCTCACTGATACCAGTGACATCGAGCTGACGTCGCTGGCGACGCGTTACAGTCCCGGTCGCATCGAGATGCGCGGAAAATTCATCGATATCGAGGCCCGGGCCAGCGTCATCGTGCCGGCCGGCACCATCAGCATCGTTGCCAGCACATCGCCCCTGTCTGGCGATGTTCCTATCACAGGGGAGCCGGTGAAGCGCGACGGCAGCCGCGTGTATATCGGCGAAGATGCCTACCTCAGCGTCGCGGGTCTGCAGGACGTCTTGCTCACCATGGAGAGCAACGTCGTCACCGGTGAATTTCGTATCAACGAACTGCGCGATTCGCCTTTGTATCGTGACTCGTGGCTGCGCGGACTGACAGTCAGCGTCGACAAGCGCGTCAGCGGCTTGTTCGGGGACGGGCCTATGGCCGACGTCAACTGGATCGCAGGTTCGCCCGGCAAATGGGTTGGCACGCCGCTAGGCGATTTCTCCGGCTGGATCGGGGTTGGCAAGACAACGCTGGGTGAGCTGTCCACCAAGGCAGGTTCGATCTTCATCAAGTCGAGTGGCTCGATCATAACCCGCGAAGGTTCATTGCTCGACGTCTCTGGCGGCTCGGTGCGCTATGCGGACGGCTGGATCACCACGACCAAGATTCTGGGGGCGGACGGTCGAGTCTACGATATCGGTGCGGCGACGCCCGATCGTCTCTATGTCGGTCTCGCGGGTGGCTTCACTCGCAGGCATGAGCGTGCCGGCATCACCGAGACCTGGCGCAACCCGTTGGACCGCAGCAACGGCACGCGGTTCGAACGGGGCTATACCGAAGGCCGCGATGCCGGTTCGATCCAGTTCTTCGCTGCGGAAGCCATGGTGCTCGAGGGTAGCTACTGGGGCGGGGTCATCACGGGGGAACGGCAGGCGGCGTCCGGCCAGCTCGCCACCGCCGGCACGTTCACGATTGGGGGCAACGCCGACGAGCATCGCCAGTGGCTGCTGGGCAATCTCATCATCGCTGCCGAGCCAGAGACGCTGCCTGCCAACTTTACCGCGAGCAGCCCGTTGGATGCGAAATGGTACCACGGCACCCAGGATAGAGATACATCGGTTCGCGATAAGACAACCTACCTCGATTCCGATGTGCTGGCCGAAGCCGGCATGTCGAAGCTTGCCTTCTATGTCGCCAACAGTTTCACGCTGGACAAGGACGAGAAACTCGAGCTCGCGCCGGGCACGACGTTCAACGTGATTGCCAATGTTGGCACTGTAAATCCGGCCAACTTTCAAGTTGACGGCAGCATTCGCATTGCTGGCGGCAATGTCTGGTTTGCCGGCGCGGAGACGGCGACCTTCGGTCGCGGCGCCGCGATCGATGTCAGTGGTGAATGGATCAATGGCCCAGGTGGCGCGCGGCTTCCCGTGATCAAGGGCGGCACGATCCAGCTCACCGGCGACTTCGCGCCGGGCATCACGCTGGACGTGTCCGGCGGCGGCTGGTACGACACGAGCGGCGCCAAGCAGAAGTTGAAACTCGGCGATGCCGGCGCCATCACGCTGTCGGTCACGGATGCCAATCAGTTGTCGGAACTCGATCTGCGCGGCTACGCGGCAGGTTCGGGTGGCTCACTCACGATTATTACGTCAGGATCGGTCCAGGTAGGCGGCACCGCTCCGGCGGATCCCGCCGTGTTGCGGCTGTCGGAGACGCTCTACAGCGAACGTGGCTTCCGCGCCTTGTCGTTGACGAGTACGGGAAACATTACCGTCGCGGACGGCGCCACGATCTCGCAGCTTCCGTTGAATGTCGATCTCGCCGGCGTCGATGTTTCCGCCTTTGCATCGGGCACGCCGATTACTGCAATTGGCAAGCTCGCGTTGCTCCCGACGGCGGACCGGCTGGATCGTAAGGCAACTTCTCTGTCAGTGATCGGCGACAGCGTCGCGGTCGGCGCCGGCTCCGTGGTGCGGACCGATGTCCGCGGCTCCGTCACGCTGACTGCCATCGGTCATAAGGATCCCGCTACCGATACCACCATCCCCGGCGACGTGATCGTGCGTGGCGTGATCGACGCGCCGGCGGGCTCGATCTCCGTGTCCGCCAATGGCGAGCTCGCGCTCACGGCAAGAGCGCAACTGCTGGCACGCGGCACATCGGTGACGGAGATCGACGCGCAAGGTCTACGCTCCGGGACGGTACTGGCCGGAGGCGGTGTCAGCCTCGCTAATGCGGCGGTGATGAAGATCGAAGCCGGTTCGCTGATCGATGTCTCGGGGGCGAGCGGCACTTTCGACCTGGCGATGGGACGGGGCGCGGTCTCGACCTATAGCCTCGCCAGCAACGGCGGTACGATTGCGCTCAATCTGAGCGGCGCCGCCAACGATCTGATCGCCGGCACTTTCCTCGGCCGTTCCGGCGGTGCCGGCGCCATCGGCGGAACCATCGACATCGCGGTCAGCAGCTTGTCCGAGCCGACCGAACCGGTGTTGCTGCCGACGACCCTCTATTATATCGATCGCGATACCGGTGCGATCATATCGTTCAATACGCGTGGCAACCTCGACGTCTATCACGAGTATAGCTCGGGCAGTGATACAGCGTTCCGCTACAGCACGGTTCGCAGCCAGATATTGACGGCGACCGGCAGCCTGATCCGCGGCGGCGGACTTGGCATTGTCGATCTCGACGCCGACACCACGCCGAGCGGGCTGTCCCAGCCATTGGCGTCGGTGATGCCGGCCAGCGCGGCGCAGCTCGCGCTCCTTGAGCGCAATTTCTATACCGACGCGGACGCCACACAGCGTGTGGTATTGCCGACCGCGGCGATCAAGGTCACCAAGATCTCCGCCGATACGGTGAACAATGGCGGCTTCGCCAATCTCAAGGCGAACACCAGCGGATTCATGGTGGCGCCCGGCATCGATCTTTCGTTCGGCAAATCAATCTCGATCGGCGGCGCGATCATCAGCGGCGGCGCAGGAACGACCAAGCTGACCGCGCCCTATATCGCGCTCCTCGGAGCATCCGGTTCCGCCGGACCGGCCGGCGCCGGCAAGATCGCGCTAACCGCCGATCTGATCGACATCACCAGAACGGCCTTTACCGGATTCGCTGAAACGCAACTGGTGGCGCGCGATCTCAGGATGGGCGGCCTGCTGACCGATCTGCTGTCAAACCGCACCTCGTCGCTCGATGCAGACGGCCGTCTCGAGCTGAAGGTCGGGCAGGTTTATCCGGCCACCGGCATCGTTGCTTCGATCAGAGCCGGCACGCAATTGGTCATCGAGCGCAACGGCGATACAGGGCTGCCGCTGTCAGCTGCTGGCACTTTGAACCTCGAGGCGCCAGTGATCGCGCAGAATGGCGTGGTGCGCGCGCCATTTGGCCGCATCACTTTCACCGCGACGGACAGCATCGCACTGGGCGCTGGAAGTATCACGTCGGTGTCCGGCGACGGTCTCGTGCTTCCTTATGGGACCTTGAGCAACGACGAGTTCTGGATCGATCCGATCACGAGACCGACCACGGGCAATCCGACGCCAACGCTGAGCAAGCTGCCGGAAAAGAATATCGTCCTCAATGCGCCTGGCGTCACGCTCGCGGCCGGTTCGGTTGTCGACATTCGCGGTGGCGGCGATCTTTACGCTTGGGAGCACGTCCCCGGCCCCGGCGGCTCGCACGACGTGCTGACCCAGCCAGGACTTTACGCGATCATGCCGGGGCTGAATGTATCGACGGCTTCACAGGATCAAGTCTGGCTTGCCGGGGGCAATGGCCTCGCCGCTGACTGGTATGCCTTGCTGCCGGCGCGCTATGCCTTGCTGCCCGGGGCCTACGCGGTGTCCGTCGTAAAGGGATCTGCGGGCAAGGAGGTCCCCAATTCCGTGCCGATGGCGGATGGTTCGGTGCTGATGAGCGGTTACCGTGCAGATGCCTATGGCGGTGGCTACGAGCAGCTCCGCTCGACGTGGCAGGTGATGTCGGGCTCGACCTTGCGCACCTACAGTGAGTACAACGAAGCCTTCGCCAACACCTACTTCGCATCCGATGCGTTCAAGCTCGGGCAATACCGTCTTACCGGCATCAATATCGTCACGCCGCGGCTTCCGTCCGACGGCGGATCGGTGGTGTTCAAGGCGACAACCGAGCTCGTGCTGGAAGGTCTGCTGCGGTCGCAACCGGCCGCGGGCGGTCGCGGCGGTCTGGTGGATATCGCCGGGAGCAGGATCGCGGTCGTCGGCAGCGGTCAGGATCGTAGCGATCTGACCGGCTATCTGGTGGTCGACGCGAACTCGCTCAGCAACTTCGGCGCCGGCAGCCTGTTGATTGGTGGCGTTCGCAGTGGTGACGCGAGAGGCCTGCGTATCGATGTGACGGCGAACGACGTCGCCATTCGCAATGATGCGGCGAGCGCGTTGACAGGATCGGAAATCCTCTTCGCGGCGAGCGGCACGATCCGCGTCGGCGACGGCAGCGTCATCCTCGCAAGGGGAACAGCCCCAGGCAGCAGCGTTGATCTCGTGATGGCGCCGCAGGTCAAGGCGGTCTACGGTGACATCGGCGGAGTGAGTGATGGCAATCCCGACAACGATGTGCTGTTGAGCCCGTCGAAGGATTACGGTGCGCTGCTTCGTGTCTCCACCGGCAATGCTGTCAAGGTGCTGCGCGAGAATGTCGATATCACGATGGGCGGGATCGTGACGATCGGCGCCAATGCGACACTTGCGGGAGGCAATGCGCTGCTGATCGATGCGACGCAGAACACGGTGGTTGCCGGCAATGCGAATCTTTCAGGAGCGGCGCTGTCACTGTCGAGCGGCCGGATCGGCTTCGGCGGCGGCACCTCCGGCCTCGTTCTCGATGCGGTGTCACTGGCGCAACTGGCCAATACGCAGTCTCTCACCTTGCGCAGCTACAGCACGATCGACGTCTACACCTCCGTCAATCTCGGCGGTGCCGGTCTGAACGCGGTGACGCTGGATTCTGCCGGGCTGGTTGGTTACGGCAATGGTGCCATCGCGATCAGCGGTCGCAGCATCGCACTCGACAACAGCGGCGGCAGCTTCAGCAGCCCCGTCGGTGCTGGTCATCTCCAGCTGACACTGAACGCCGACGAAATCGTTCTTGGCAGCGGCAACAAGGTATTGCGGGGCTTCGACGCGGTCACGCTGAATGCGGGCCGCCAGATCGTCGGGCAGGGCAACGGCAGCATCGAAGCCGATATGGCGACCGTGACGTTGGCTAGTCCGGTGGTGACCGGGCGCGGCGGCGCATCGCAATCGATCCTCACCCAGAGCGCGCTTCGGGTGATCGGTGGCGGCGATAGCGCCATCGATCGTCCCGAACTCAGCCTCGGCACCCGTTTTTCGCTGACAGGATCGAGCGTCGATCTCAGTGGGCGCATCGTGGCGCTTGGAGGTGCCGTCAATCTGACTGCGACCGGCGGCAATGTCGTGATCGGCCAAGGCGGTCTGATCGATGTCGGTGGCTTCAGGAAGGAGTTCTTTGACGTCGCGCAATTCGCCGATGCAGGGAGCATCGCATTGACGGCGGTTGGCTCGGTGCAACTGACTTCGGGCGGAACGCTCAATCTTGCCGCGCATGCCGATGGGGGCGCGGCAGGCAAGCTCTCGATGGCCGCATCGAACGGCGGCACCGTGGTGCTCGACGGGCGCATCCAGGCCCAGGCGAAGGCCGGCGAGAAGGGCGGTTCGTTTGCGCTGGACATTGCGACGCTGCCGGACTTTGCCGCCATGAGCCAGACGCTGAACTTGTCGGGCTTCTCCGCGTCGCGGCAGTTCCGGATACGCTCCGGCAATGTTGTGATCGACGGCATCACCAATGTCGCGGACTTCGCGCTGGTCGCTGACCGGGGCTCAGTCACGCTGGCGGGCGTGATCGACGCTCGTTCGGAATATGGCGGCAAGATCGCAGTCAGCGCCGGCAACGGGCTGACGATGCTGAGCTCCGCCCGGCTCCAGGCCGGCGCCACCGGCGAATTCGGTGGCGGGCGCGTGACGCTGGAAGCCAGCGGCGGCCAGTTGGATCTGCGCGGCGGCAGCATCGACGTTTCCGGCGCCGAGGGTGGTCGTGTACGCTTCCGCGCGCTGCAGTCGGCCGGTCACGACGAGATCGCTGTCAGCAATCTACAGGCCAGTATCGTCGGCGCACGTTCCGCCGTGCTCGAAGCCGTCAGCGTCTATGACAGCAGCTCGGTTGACGCGGTCCGCGCGGCGGCGATTGCCGACGCCAACAATTTCGCTGGCCATGCCGCGGCCATTGCTGCCCGCCTCAATGCCTCGGGCAGCCTTGCCGTGATGCCCGGCATCGAGATCCGTAGCTCGGGCGACCTCGTCGCCGAAACCGACTGGAATCTGTTCGCCGACTTCGGTGCCAACGCCCGCGCCGGCGGGCTGACGCTGCGTGCGGCCGGTAATCTCATCATCCTTGGCCATCTCAGCGACGGCTTCTCGGCGGCGGACCGGAGTGGTGTATTGCAGGATGCCGCGTCGTGGGATCTGCGGCTCGTCTCCGGTGCCGATCTGACATCTGCGAACGCACTTGCGGTCGCTCCGCTGGCGGCTCTGCCATCAGGCAGCGGTTCGCTCATTGTTGGCGATGCCACCGCCGGCAAGGTCGTCCGCACCGGCACCGGTGATATCGATGTCGCGGCCGGCCGCGATCTGGTTCTGGAGCACAACGAATCCGTCATCTACACGGCGGGACGGGCTGACCCGACCTCGTTTGCCGATTTCATTGTGCCGGTGAATGCGACCTATGGCATCAACGGCGGTAATCTCAGAATTTCGGCGCAGGGCAGCGTGGGGTCGGTGCTGCCGGCCAATCCGGACGACAACCAGTTGTTCGTGGAATGGCTGAAGAAGGCCGGTACGACCGACAGCAGCTATGTCTATCTGCCGGGCCAGCAGAGTTCATGGTGGGTCGATTACGGCAATTTCCAGCAGGGCGTCGGTGCGCTCGGCGGCGGCAACGTGTCGGTCAACGCGGGCGGTGATCTGGTCAACCTGCTGGTGGCGCTGCCGACCAATGGCCGCGTCCGCGGCGGACTGTCGAGCGGCGAACGCAAGCTTCTCGAAGTCCGCAACGGCGGCCTGATGGAGGTCGAAGCCGGCGGCGCGATCCGCGCAGGCTATTACTATGCGGGACGTGGCGCGGGCACCATCACCGCCGGCGAATTCACCGTCGGACGCACGGTGTCTGTACAGAAGTCGGAGACGCAGATCGATGCTTATTTCATCGCGCCGGTGATTGCGCTTGGCGACACGACGATGAAGGTCAGAACCGCTGGTGACCTGCTCCTGCAGACGGTCATGGATCCCCTGATGCTCAACTCCGACCCCCTGTTGCTCGGCGGTCAGAGTTTCTACAACGCCCATATGAGCGGCTACACCGATCGGACGGCGCTCGACCTGCTGGCGGTTGGCGGCAACGTCACGTTGGCCAACCAGGGGAGATTTCTCTCCAAGGACATCGATGTGTCCGGCTTCGTCTACACGAGCGATATCGACTATTCGATCATCGGTCTGATGGCGACCAATCTCTATCCCTCGATGACGCGCATCGCTGCTCTCAACGGATCGGTGACCAACCGCAGTCGTTTCTACACGGCTCCCGGAAGCCATCCCGAACTCCGTATCCTCGCCGAAACAGATGTGACGCTCGGTGAAATCAGCATGTCACGGGCAAATCTCGAGATGATGCCTTCGCCTTTCAGGCCTGTGGGCGGAGGCTCAGGCGCGGATATCCAGCTCGTGACGTCTCCGTTCGATCCCGATTTCCAATCGCCGGCGAACAGTGGATTTCATGCTCTGTTGCTCAATGTCATGACGTTCGAGAATCCGATCAGCTACAATTCGCATGGCGGCTATATCGAAAGCGTTCGCAATCCGGATCACTTGCCTAACGAGGGCGACGAGGAGCCCAGCCGTATCTTTGCAAGAAGCGGCAATATATTGGGCTCGCCGATCGTTGCCGCCGGCAACCTGATGCGCCTCGGCAAGGTCAGCACCAACGAGCAGACTTGGTTCCGTGCCGGGGGTGATATTCGCAATATCAGCTACGATCTGCGTAACGTTCATCGTTCTGACGTCTCGCTGCTCGAGGCCGGCAACGATATCATCGGTTACAACATCGATATTCAAGGCCCGGGCATGATTGCACTGGCGGCGGGGCGAGACGTCTATAGCACGAACTTCGTGATCAACAGTCGTGGTAACTACTACGCGTACGCCGACAACCGCCCGGTCGAGACCTCGGAGGTTCGGGGACTGCCGCGCGACGGCGCTGCGATCTCCGTGATGGCCGGCCTCAAAGGCAAGCAGCCCTCCTACGATGCGCTGGCGGCAGCTTATCTCGATCCTGCCAATGTCACGGCGATGCCGGATTACCTGAAGGTGACGATCGATGGCGTCATGCGGCCAATCTATCTGACCGACGCCTTCGACACGCGCGGCGGATCTTCGCACAAGGTCAGGTCCGGCCTGGTCTCGTTCATCCAGGAGATCACCGGCGAGACATTGTCGCCGCTCGACGCCTGGGCGCGCTTCCAGTCATTGCCTGCGCTGACGCAGCAGCGCTTCCTGCGCCAGGTGTATATTCAGGAGTTGAAGGCTGCCGGCGACGATCAGAACACGCTCGATGCGGATGATCGGCCGATCCACGGCGGCTACAAGCGTGGCTACACCGCGATCGAGACCCTGTTCCCCGGCAAGGACTGGAGCGGCGATATCAAGATCGGCAACACCGCGTTCCTCACTATGGCTGGCGGCGGTATCGAGACGCTGACACCGGGCGGCGGACTACAGGTGGCGGCGCTGGGCACGGTGGTGCCGCCGGGCGCCGGCCTGGTCACGCTTGGTTATGGTGACATCAACATCTTTGCGCGCGACAGTGTGACGGTGAACCGCTCGCGCATTCTCACCTTCGCCGGCGGCGATGAGGTGATCTGGTCGACGCACGGCGATATCGACGCCGGCCGCGGTGCCAAGACCACGCGCGTGCCGTCGGCGCCGGAAATCGTCACCGATGCCGACGCCGTTACGAAGGTCATGGAAAAGGCTGACATTTCCGGCAGCGGCATCGGCACCATCATCGGCTTCACCGGTGTCGAGGCCGGCGACGTCTCGTTGATCGCTCCGGTCGGCACGGTGGATGCGGGCGACGCCGGAATCCGGGTCAGCGGCAATTTCACCGTGGCGGCGATGTATGTGCTCAACACCGACAACATCAAGGTCGGTGGCGAGACCAAGGGCGTGCTGAAGGCGCCGCCCGCGGCCGTCAATCTGCCGGTCGAAACCAAGGACAAGGCGGCGGCCGACGCGACCAAGGACGCGACGCAGCAGCCCGCGAATGAGCGACCGTCGATCATCATCGTCGAACTGCTTGGCTTTGGCGGCGAGAGCGATTCGGAAACGCTGCGACGCGATGAAGAGCGGCGTCAGGAGGAAGAACGTCGTAAGGAAGAAGAGCGTCGGAGGAACGATCGGCGCAGTTACAACTATGATCAGACGAGTCCGGTTCAAGTATTGGGGGCCGGTGCGCTGTCGGATGTGCAGACCGAGGCTCTGATCTACGAGAAGAAAAAGCAGGTGCGCTGACCCCAAATGTGGCCGATATCACCAGCGACTCTCCGGGTATTGTCGACCGGCGGCTGGGGCTTCGGCCGCGGAGTCTGATCAACACGCCGCTGACTGAGCGCAGCAATCAATCTCTTGAGAAACCAAACTCAGGCAGGGTCATAGACCCGACGACCTTCCGCGCTCGGTTCGAGATCGAGGACGCTACGGACGGATCTCTTGCGATCCTCGGACGGATTGCTTCCAAACGTGGATTTGTACGCCTTGCTGAGATGGGATCCGTCGACAAATCCGGTTTCCGCAGCGATGGCGGCAAGCGTCATCTCAGTCTTCATCATCCAGCGTGCATGCTTCAACCGCAAGCGCAAATAGGCGTTCTGAGGAGACTGGCCCGTCTCGTCCTTGAACAGCCGCTCGAGTTGACGTGTGCTGAGGCGGACCTTCGCCGCCAGCCGGGCAATGGAAAGGGGGGACGACAGGTTCTGCTCCATGATCAACAAGGCGCGCGAGATCCGACTATCGTTGCCCACGAACTCCGTAGGCGGAGCCGATTGAGCCGATGAGCCCGGTCGCATCCGGTCGATCTGCATGATGTGAAGCGCTTTCTGCGCGTTGGACAGGCCAAGGCGCAACTCGACGATATGCGCCGCAAGATAGGCCGCGCCGATCCCGCCCGAGCACGTGATGCGCCGCCCGTCGACAACGAACAATTGGTCCGCAATCGGCAACGTGTCGCCGAACTCCTCCAGGAAGTCGCGATAGTGGTACCAACTGATGCAGCACTTCTTCTGGCGCAGGAGGCCCAGGCGCCAGAGAATGAAGCTGCCGGTGCAGACACCGACGATCGCCGCGCTGGACTCGGCCGCCGTCAAAAGATATTTGCCGGTGCGCTCGTCGATCTGCGGACCGTCGTGAAGCAGGCCTCCGACCACAACGATGTAGTCGAGCTCGGACGGGTCGATGAATTTGGAGGTGGGCGTGACCAGCACGCCGCTGCTGGACCTGATTGGATCGCCGCCCGCGGACATGATGTGCCATTGGCATCGGATTGGACGGCTGTTGTCCCCGTCGTCGGCCGCCAATCGCACGACATCCAGGAAGTTCGAGAACGCCGTCAGGGTGAAGTTGTTCGACAATATAAAGCCGACGCGAAGCGGTCGTATCGTTCTCTCCATCCTTGCCTCCGAGCGTATCCGCGCGAGGGCCGGGGCTTCGGCCTTGTCGTGGAACCGCATCTCCCCAACCTCGCGATCGGGGCGCCATATTGCGGGTATTACGAAAGCAAAAACAAGACCATTCGGGAGGCCGCGAACCCGGGCTCTGCGCCAGCGACCTGCCCAAGCTGGGGGCCGCAGCAGATCGATCGCTCAGGTCGGGCTGTCGTCGTCCAGATCGATGTAGGAAGGATCGCGGCCTGTAACGGCCAGGAACTTCTCGAGCGCCTCCCGTGACAACGACGTCGTCCTCTGGTTGCTGAGGGGATGGCAATTGATCGTTGCCACGCCGCCCAATTTTTGGTCCAGCACAACCCTGACTTTTCGTTCCTTGTCGTTAACAACCGCCAGCACGGAGACGGCGCCGGGTTGGATGCCGAGCAACTCCAGCAGCGCATCGGCCGATCCGAACGACAGACCTCCTTTCGCTCCGATCTTTCGAGCCAACTGCTTGAGATTGATGACTGCGTCCTCGTCGGTCACGAAAAGAAAGTAGTTCTTCTTGCCGTCGCGCAGGAACATGTTCTTGGTGTGCAAGCCGGGAATATCGCCGCGAAGGCTCTTCGACTCCTCGACGGTGTGCACCGGCGGGTGTTGGAAAGTGCGTGCCTCGATGCCGTTGCTCTCGAGATAGGCCAGAAGTTCGTCGCTCTGGTTCATGCTGCTGCCCATAGATCGCTTTCTCTAGCCGCTGCTCATGCTGGCCGCAATGGCAGCTTGATGTGTGAGGCATTGCCGCCACCACGAAGCAGCTCGATCCGCAGTGGACCTGTCGCGGGGATGCGCTGGAAATGGTCCGCATCGGCGCCCGCGAGAGACAATCTGATCCTGCTCCCCGCCAGAAAGGTCCAGGCGACAGGGAGCAATGAGAAACGAAACAAATGAGGTTGGCCAGGCACCAGCTCTCGCGCCTGATCTCGCGTGCAAGCGTGGAATATGCCAGGCGTCTGATAGTTGCTTGGCATGGGACTTTCCGCCCGATGGAGCGCGCGAAGGCACCCTTCGCTGACGTAGAGAGATTCTCCGTCAGGAAGTATCTCGGAGAGATAGGCGTGGATTGCAAAATCGGGTGCCGGAACTGATATCCAGAGATTGACCAGGCAATGGCCGC
This sequence comes from Bradyrhizobium sp. Ses1, assembly GCF_059512365.1. Classification (NCBI taxonomy): domain Bacteria; kingdom Pseudomonadati; phylum Pseudomonadota; class Alphaproteobacteria; order Hyphomicrobiales; family Nitrobacteraceae; genus Bradyrhizobium; species Bradyrhizobium sp. Ses1. The sequence goes on along the minus strand of NZ_JCAMOQ010000002.1, from coordinate 392,585 downwards.
TCAGTTCGGTGTTGTGAGGCAATTCGGGGCCTGTATAGTTCAGCATGGAGCGGTCACGGCCATCCCAGTCCGTATAATACTGCCGGCTGTCGATCGCAGCGATCCGCTCGTATCGCGTCTGTCTGCCTGTTCCCGCACCAAAGTCGATCTCGTGAGAGTCGGTCGCCGCTTTGCCTGCCGCATCGGCGAGCTTTCCGTCGAGCGCCAGGAATAGCGTTTTCGATGCGTCGAACGGCGGCCAGGTATCAGCACAGCGCCACCTCTCGTCATGTACAGAGAAATAGTGCACCGGCTTCTCCGAGCGGAGGCCGGTGTCATGTCCGGCGAGGTGCTCGTCGAAGAACCTCAAGACCTCAGCGAGAATGTCGAATTCCGGGAGTTCGTCCGCACGCCACCGTGAGCAATTGATGCGTGCGCCATGATCCCACGGGCCGAGGAGAAGGTACTTGTTCTGGTTCGGCAAGGTGAGAAACCGGCTGATCGCTCCGTTCGCGTAGCCAGCGCCGTCCATCCAGCCGGAGACGGAATAGACCGCCACATCTCTCCTGATGCCCTCGCAATAGTTCGCCGGGCTGATGGCATCGGACGAGTGCCCGGCGAATTGGGAAAGGGTGGCGCTCCTGAATTCCATGGCGCGCATCAGCTCCGGCATGCGGAAATTGCCGGAGTGTTCGTCGATTGCCGCTCTGCAGTCGGAGCCGTCCGGATCGTCATCGACGGGATGCGGTCCCCTGAAGGCGGGATTGGAGTAGTAGACGAACTCCTTGAGCAGATCGCGCTGATCCTGGTCGAGGCCGGCCATCAGGCGATCGTAGACATCGGCGAGATTGGTCAGAAGTATCCCGCCGGGGTAATAGTTATCCAGATAGGTGTCCCAGACAGAGAACAGTGGGGCGATCGCCTTGACGGCAGGATGCGATGTCGAAGCAAGGAAATCGCTGGCCGCCCCGAGATAGGATATCCCGGTCGCGCCGATCGCGCCGTTCGCCCAGGGTTGTTGGACGATCCATTGGGCCACCTCGTAGGCGTCGTCTCGCTCGCGGGGTGACCTGAAAATGTCGCGCGTACCGAAGCTCGCTCCCGTGCCTCTGACGTCGACGACGACAAGCGCGTATCCTCGCGGGACGAAGGTATCGCGATATTTGGCGACGTTCGGCGACGGCTCGACATTCTTGGCCGCGGGATCGACAGCGAAGCGCCGGTAGTATGGAGTTTGAATCAGGATGGTCGGCCAGGGCCCGCCCTGTTCCGGCCCGTCGGGAAGGTACACATCGGCGGCGAGCCGGCAGCCATCCCTCATTTTCAAGTAGATCGACTTCGGCAGAGTTACCTTGTGGGTCCCGGGCCTGCCGCGGATGTACCGGCTCGGCGGTACCATCCAGGCATCTCCGCGCATGTCGCTATCGGCCATCTGAAAATCCCGAAGTCCTGTCGTTTTGACGCCCGCGACAAGCTGCACGAGCAGGAGGGCCGATCATCACGGCTACACGTCCATAGGCAAGATGCGGGGCCGTACGTGTCGCGTCGTTACGCGAGCGATGTCGCAAGCTTCCAACCGCGAAGGGGTGCGAAAGTGCACATTGCTCCACGGTTCGAGTAACCGGGCCGCTCGGCTCATTGGCGAACTGACCAGACACTCAGGGGAGATCAAATGGGAGATATCACGGTCTATCGGGCGCGGAAGGTTGTTACGATGGATCCGGGTCGTCCTTTCGCCCAATGCGTGGCGGTGAGAGATGGTCGTGTTCTGTCGACCGGCACGATCGAGACCATGCAGCCCTGGCTGAAGCGGTACCCCTACAAGATCGACGATACCTTTGCGGACAAGGTCATCCTGCCGGGATTCATCGATCCCCACACGCACTTCGCGTTCTCGGCCGGTTATCTCGCGATGCACTACATCGGCCCGATCGACTCGCCGGGACCGCACGGCATCAACAAGGGTTTGCGCACCCGCGGCGAGGTTCTAGCCAAGCTTCGCGAAGCCGCCAACGCCGACCCAGATCCGAATGCGCCACTGATTGCCTGGGGATTGGATCCCGCATCGCAGGACGGACATCTGCATCGCGACGAGCTTGATGCCGTTTCCCTCGATCGGCCGATGTGGGTGATCTCCTATGCCCCACATTTCATCTACCTGAACAGCGCGGCGCTGGAACGGGCCAAGGTTCCCGACAACACCAATGTGCACGGCGTGATGCGGTATCCGGACGGCAGGTTGAACGGACAGTTCGTCGAGCTGGAGGCGGGACGTCTCGCGCTCGGCGCGATGCGCGAAGCGATCGCGGAGCGTGGCGGCGCCGATGGCCTGAAGCGAATGGGAGACATCGCGCGCAAGGCCGGCGTCACCACGACCGCCGAAATGATCTTCGGCAAGGGAAACTTCGAGAACGAATGGGCGCTCCATGCGAAGGTGGTTCCGGACGAGAGCTTTCCGCTACGCATGGGCCTTGTTTCGCTCGAGCTCGCACTCTACGCCGATCACGGCAGCAAAGGCGCAGATTTTCTTCGCGATGCGATGAAGAGGAGTGGCGACAAGCTCTTCTTTCATGGCGTGAAGTTTCTATCTGACGGGTCATTCCCGGCGATGTCCCTGCGGCTGAATTTTCCTGGTTATCTCGACGGAAGCAACGGCCTGCGCAATGATGTTCCGTGGGATGAGCTCCACGAGCGGATGCTTCCGTATTGGAAGGCGGGGATCCAGATCCACTGCCACGCAAACGGTGACGAAGCGGTGGATGCGTCGCTCAACGCCCTGGCCAAGCTTCAGAAGGCGCAGCCGCAATTCGACCATCGTTTCACCTTGGAGCACTACTGCATCAGCACGCCCGACCAGGCCCGCCGGCTAAAGGCGCTCGGCGGCGTCGCCAGCGTGAACAATTATTTCGTGCACTATCGCAGTCAGCTTCACGCCGAAGAGGGGTTCGGGCCGGATCGTTCCGAGGCGGTGGCGCGATTGGGGTCCCTTGAGCGCGAAGGAGTGATCTTCGCGCTTCACTCCGACTACTCGCTGGTCCTCGTTCCGCTCCATCCGTTGACCGCCGCCTGGGTCGCGGTCAATCGCATCGCCCTGGATGGAAAGACGGTGCTGGCGCCGGGCGAACGGATCGGCGTCGAACGAGCGCTGCGTGCGATCACGATCGATGCCGCTTACGTGCTGGGCGCCGAACAGCGATTGGGCAGTCTGGAGCCGGGGAAGTTCGCCGACTTTGCCGTGCTCGAAGCTGATCCGTTCGAGGTCGATCCCGTCGATCTCAAGGACATCAAGATCTGGGGCACGGTTCTCGGCGGCACGCCGCAACCCGCATGACAGCCGAATCCCGCGATCAAGCCGACGACGTCGCTGTGCCGGTTAATCCGACAGCCGGCAAAGAAACGCTGGCCATGTTGATGGGCATCTTTGAGGCCGCGAGGGTCGTTCCTCGCGCGGTCGCCCCGATATCGCTGCCTTTGACGATCATCAGCGGATTCCTGGGGGCGGGAAAGACAACGCTGGTGAACCGTCTGCTCTCCGAGCCCGGGGGCAGGAGGATAGCCGTACTCGTCAATGATTTTGCGGCCGTGAACATCGACGAGGAGCTGATCCGCTTTCAAAGCGAGGATACGATCGGCCTGACCAACGGTTGCGCGTGCTGTTCCACCAACGGCGATCTGGTCAACGCGATCCAGCGGCTGATCGAGCGAAAAGAACCTCCCGACGCCATCGTCCTTGAAGCGAGTGGACTCGCGGATCCGCGCGGCATCGCGCAGGTCGCGTTGGCCAATCCTGCAATACGGCTCGATGCTATCCTCGCACTGGTGGACTGCGAAACATTTCCCGAGCGCATCAGGGATGAGAGAACCCGGCCGACGATGCTGGCGCAGTTGTCTGCGGCCGATATCGTCGTGATGAGCAAATCCGACCTCATCGAGGATCGGCGGGATATGATCAAGGGGCTGATCGAATCAGCGGCTCCGGGCCGCACCGTCCTCGAGGCGATGCACGGCGACATTCCTGCCGATATCGTGCTGGGTGTGAACGCTAGTCCCTCGTCGACATTCGGATGCTCAGACACCGGCCATCACACCTCATTCGCCTCGACAACGCGTAGCTGGTCGACGCCGGCAGACAGAGACGCGATCATGCGGGCGTTGCGCGAGCTTCCGCCGAATGTCATACGAGCAAAGGGTATCTTTTGCTTCAAGGACGACGAACAACGAAGATTCGTCTATCAGCGGGTCGGCAAGCGCGAGAGCCTTGAAGCCGTATCGGCTCCCTCATCGATTGCCCAGCATGCCTCGAGGCTCGTCCTGATCGGCTTCTCCGAGCAGTGGGATGAGGCCGAGGTATCCCGGCTCATACCATGACCAGGGGGTGGTGATGCCGCACTTCCGCCCAGTGTGGCGCACCCGGTTCGATACCGTCCAATCCGGAAGCCCGACGCACCCCGGCGACGGCGTCGATCGCCGGGATGTCGCTTTCATCCAACAAGCACGGCGAGCGGATGCTGGCGAGATCGTATCGGCAGGCGATAATAAATCGCAGTTATTCTGGCACGGGCACCCATGAGACGATTCTCTGCAATTTCCTTGTTTCGCGAAGCTCTCGGGGGCCACGAGACGTGGCCACGGCAGTGGCGTTCGCCCGAGCCGAAACCTGCCTACGATGTTGTGATTGTCGGAGGCGGTGGGCACGGTTTGGCGACGGCATTCTACCTGGCCGAACGGTACGGACTAACAAACGTCGCGGTCGTAGAGAAGGGATGGATCGGAGGCGGGAATACGGGCCGTAACACGACGATCATCCGATCGAACTATCTCTTTGACGAGAGCGCCAGGCTCTACGAGCATGCCCTGAAACTGTGGGAAGGGCTCTCGCAGCAGCTGAACTACAATGTGATGTACTCCCCGCGGGGCGTCCTGATGTTGGCGCACAACATTCACGACGTCCAAAGCTTCAGGCGGCATGTCCATGCCAACAGGCTCAACGGTATCGACAATGAATGGCTGTCGCCACAAGAGTGCAAGGAGTTCTGTCCTCCGCTGAACGTTGGCGGCGCCATGCGCTATCCGATCCTTGGCGGCGCCTTGCAGCGGCGGGGCGGCACCGCTCGGCACGATGCTGTCGCATGGGGATACGCAAGAGCCGCGGACGCGCGTGGCGTCGACATCCTGGAAAACTGCGAGGTCCTCGGCATCCGCCGCGCCGCATCGGGCCGAGTGGAAGGGATCGAGACGTCAAGGGGCTTCATTCGGGCCGGCAAGATCGGAGTCGTTGCGGCCGGCAACACCAGCGTCGTCATGAACATGGCCGGGGTAAGGTTGCCGCTGGAGAGCTTTCCGCTCCAGGCTCTGGTCTCAGAGCCCGTCAAGCCGGCCTTTCCCTGCGTGGTGATGTCAAACACCATTCACGCCTACATCTCGCAATCCGACAAGGGAGAGATGGTCATCGGCGCCGGCACCGATGCCTACACATCCTATTCACAGCGGGGCGCGCTGCATATCGCAACCCATACGCTCGACGCCATCTGCGAGCTTGTGCCGATGTTCAGAAGACTACGGATGTTGCGCAACTGGGGGGGCATCGTCGACGTAACCCCCGATCGGTCCCCCATCGTGGCGAAGACGCCGGTGCCCGGGCTCTACGTTAATTGTGGCTGGGGCACTGGAGGATTCAAGGCGACGCCAGGTTCAGGCGACGTTTTCGCGTGGACGATTGCGAAGAATGATCCTCACCCGATCAACGCGCCTTTCACGATCGAGCGATTTCGCGATGGCGTGATGATCGACGAAGCCGCTGCTGCGGCGGTGGCCCACTAGTTTGGAAATCCAGTCACATGCTTCTCATCAAGTGCCCCTTCTGCGGTCCGAGGCCGGAACTCGAGTTCTCCTACGGAGGACAGGCTCACATCGCTCGCCCGAAGGATCCGGCCGCTCTCGATGACGAGTCCTGGGCGGAGTACCTGTACATAAGAAGCAATCCGAAAGGACTGCACGCGGAACGCTGGAGGCACATTCACGGCTGTGCGCGCTTCTTCAACGTACAGCGGAATACGGTCTCCGATGCGATCGTGGCGACCTACAAGATCGGCGAGGAGCCTCCCAAACCGGTCGACCCGGGGTTGGAAGAGTGGTCCAGCAGGAGCGGAGCGGCGCTATGAGATACCGGCTTCCCGCGGGCGGCCGCATCGATCGCAGCAAGCCGCTGTCGTTCCACTTCGACGGCAAGAAATATTCCGGGTTCGCAGGCGACACGCTCGCTTCGGCACTTATCGCCAATGGCGTCCATCTCGTCGGCAGGTCGTTCAAGTACCATCGCCCTCGCGGCTTTTTGTCCGCGGGGCCGGATGAACCGAATGCGCTGGTAGGCGTCGGCAGCGAGGAAGCGCGTTATACGCCGAACCTTCGCGCAACCCAGCTCGAGCTGTACGACGGCCTCGTGGCGGAGAGCCAGAACCGGTGGCCGTCCCTGTCGCTGGACTTCAGCGGCGCAAACGACCTGTTCTCGCGATTTCTCCCGGCGGGCTTCTACTACAAGACCTTCATGTGGCCGGCGTCGGCGTGGAAGAAGCTGTACGAGCCGATGATCCGGCGGGCCGCCGGGCTGGGGCGCGCTCCGGAAGCCGCTGACGCCGACCGTTATACGCAAGTGTACGGGCATTGCGATGTCCTGGTCGTCGGTGCGGGGCCGGCCGGCCTCGCAGCCGCGCTGGCGGCGGCGCGATCAGGCGTGAAGGTCTTTGTCTGCGACGAGCAGGACCAGATGGGAGGCTCGCTGCTGTCGGAGCGGGACGCAACCATCGACGGGCAGGGGGCCGCCGATTGGCTGGAGCAGACCATCCGGGAATTGAAGTCGCGAACGAACGTGGTCCTGTTGCCGCGGACCACCGCGTTCGGTTGGTATCCGCACAATTTCCTTGGGCTATGTGAGCGCGTCACGGACCATTTGGGACTGGCAATCACAAAGCAGCCGCGGGAGCGAATGTGGCAGGTGCGGGCCAGGGAAGTGGTCCTTGCGACCGGCGCCATCGAAAGGCCGCTGGTGTTTCCGGACAATGATCGCCCCGGGATCATGATGGCCGAGGCGGCGCGGACATATCTCAATCGCTATGGAGTGTTGCCCGGCAGCCGGGCGGTTGTCTTCACCGCCTGCGACAGCGCTTATCGCGCGGCGCTTGAGTTGAAGAGCGCGGGCGTTGAGATCGCTGCGATAGCGGATGTGAGATCAGCTCCGAATGGCCGATGGATCGAGCGGGCGCGAGCCGCCGGCATCGACGTGCGTCCATCCACGGTGGTCGCCGGCACTTACGGCCGTCTGCGCATCTCGCATGCCGATCTGGCGCGAATTTCCGGAGGAAGCACGGGGCATCCCGAAACCTTCGCGTGTGACCTTCTGCTGATGTCGGCTGGCTTCACGCCGAGTGTGCACCTGTTCTCGCAGTCGCGCGGCAAGCTCGTCTATGACGAGGATCTGAAGGCATATCTGCCGGACACCTCGGTCGAGCGCGAGCGTTCCGTCGGAGCTTGTCGAGGCGTATTCGACCTCGGCGCATCTCTCGCCGACGGGTTCGCGGGAGGACTCAGTGCGGCAAAGGCATCGGGAGGAACTGCGGCGGCCGAGCACAAGTTTTCGGTTTTCACTCAATCGTTGGGCAGGGATGGTTTCATCGGTGCCGCGCCGAGCGGCGGCAAATCGCGACGAACACGGGCCTGGGTCGACTTTCAGAACGACGTCACCGCAAAAGACATCGAACTCGCGACGCGCGAAGGCTTTCGATCCATCGAGCATGTCAAGCGCTACACGACCACGGGTATGGCGACCGACCAGGGCAAGACGTCCAACATGAACGCGTTGGGCATCGTCTCGCAAACACTGGCGTTGCCCGTCTCCCAAGTCGGCCTGACCACATTCCGCCCGCCATATACGCCGACGAGCTTCGGCGCGTTCGCCGGCCAGTCCAGAGGAGAGCTGTTCGATCCGGTTCGGAAAACGTCAATCCACGAATGGGCGCGCGAGAACGGCGCCGTCTTCGAGGATGTGAGCCTTTGGAAACGAGCTCATTATTTCCCGCGACCGGGCGAGGACATGCACGCGGCGGTCAGGCGCGAATGCAAGGCGACACGGGAATCGGTCGGGATTTTCGACGCTACCACGCTCGGCAAGATCGAGGTTGTCGGCAAGGACGCCACCGAATTCATGAACCGGATGTACACCAATGCATGGACCAAGCTTGAGCCGGGGCGTCTGCGCTACGGGGTTATGCTGCGCGAGGACGGCTTTGTCATGGACGACGGCGTCGTCGGGCGAATGTCGCCAGATCGCTTCCACGTCACGACGACGACGGGTGGCGCCGCCCGCGTGCTCGCCCTCATGGAGGACTACCTGCAAACGGAGTGGTCGGACCTCGACGTCTGGTTGACGTCGACCACCGAGCAATGGGCCGTCATTGCCGTCCAGGGACCGAATGCACGCAAGGTGCTGGAGCCGCTCGTGCACGGCATCGACATCTCCCAGCAGGCCATGCCGCACATGAGCGTGCAGGAGGGGCATATCTGCGGGGTGCCGACGCGACTTTTCAGGGTCTCCTTCACCGGCGAACTGGGCTTCGAGGTCAACGTCCCCATGGGATATGGCCGTGGGGTGTGGGAGGCGATTTACGCCGCGGGACGCGAGTTCGGCATCACGCCTTACGGCACCGAAACGATGCACGTTCTCCGGGCTGAGAAGGGATACATCATTGTTGGTCAGGAGACTGATGGCACCGTGACCCCCGATGACGTGGGGCTGGCCTGGGCGATCGGGAAGGCCAAGAAGGACTTCGTCGGCAAACGTTCGCTGGCGCGGCCCGCCATGAGCCGAAGCGATCGAAAACAACTGGTCGGGCTGCTCACTGTCGATCCGAACATCGTGCTGGAGGAGGGGGCGCAGGTCGTCGCCGATCCGTTTGAGCCTGTCCCCATGACGATGATCGGCCACGTTACGTCGTCGTACTGGAGCGTTGCGCTCGACCGCTCGATCGCTCTGGCCTTGGTGCAAGGCGGCCGGGCGCGCATCGGCTCACGCCTGAGCGTTCCGATGCCAAGCGGGCCCGTGACGCTCGAAGTCGTCCAGCCGATATTCTACGATCCGGAAGGGAAGCGTCTCGATGGTTGAGGCAACGATCGTCAGGGTGAACTCGCTGGCGGCCGTCAGCCGCGACAGCGCCAGTTCTCCGCAGGTTTCGCTCGCGGTGCTGCCCGATGCGGCGAAATTGGTGTTTCGCGGACGACCCTCGTCGATCGGCGCGGCCGGAGAGGCATTCGGCGTCGAGCTGCCCCAGACCGCCAACCGCTTCCGCGAGGCGGCGGGACGCAAAGCCTATTGGTTGGGTCCGGACGAGTGGTTGCTGGAAGCGATCGGAGTGGATTCTTCTGAGCTGTTCTCAACGATGTCGGAAAAGCTCGCCTCCCATTCCTGTTCCCTCGTCGACGTCAGTCATCGATCCGACTCCATGGCGATAAGGGGACCGATGAGCGAATACGTGCTCAATCACGGCTGCCCGCTCGATCTCTCCGAACGAGCATTTCCGGTCGGGATGTGCACGCGCACCATTCTCGGCAAGTCGCCGATAGTGCTCTCCCGAACGGAGCAGGAGGTGTTTCATCTGGACGTCTGGCGCTCTTTCTCGCCTTACGTCTGGTCGTTCCTGGACGAAGCCCGCCAGGAACTCCTCCACGACCAGTCGGCAAGGTCACCCACGTGATTTCATGATCGGAACGTTCGAGCTCTTCAAGATCGGCATAGGCCCATCGTCGTCCCACACGGTCGGCCCCATGAAGGCGGCGGCCCTCTTCGCCGAGACCGTGGAGCGTTCCGGTCTGCTGCCACGCGTGGCGCGGGTGCGGGTCGATCTGTTCGGATCGCTCGCCTGGACCGGTAAAGGGCACGGCACGGACAAAGCCGTCATTCTCGGCCTTGCCGGCGAACGTCCTGATGCGGTCGATCCTGATGATGCGGACAAGATCGTGGCGTCGGCCCGGCAAGAAAAGGTGCTCCGTTTCGCAGGCAAGTACCGGATCGCCTTCGATCCCGAGGCGGACATCGTATTCGACGGCATCACTCCTCCGGTCCATCATCCAAATACGCTGGCGCTTATGGTCTTCGATTTTGCGGGAGAGCGGCTCCTCGAACAGCGATGGTGCTCGATCGGCGGCGGCTTCGTTGTGCCGGAAGAGGAGGTGGGAGAGCCGTCGCCCGCCTCGTCGGCGCCGGTGCCCTATCCGTTTCGCTCCGGCCGCGACCTTCTCACGATGGGCGCTTCGTCAGGCCTGTCTATTGCCGAGATGGTTCTGGCCAACGAGACCTCGCGGCTGCCAAGCGAAGACGTCGAGGCACATCTTGATCGCATCGTCGCGGTCATGATGTCTTGCATAGACCGCGGCATGGTGACGGAGGGAGAACTCCCGGGCGGTCTTGAGGTGCGGAGGCGGGCGCCTGCGCTCCATCGGAGGCTCCTCGTGGCATCCGGAGCGAACAATCGCGCGCAACACGCCGTGATGGATTGGGTCAGCCTGTATGCGATAGCCGTCAACGAAGAGAACGCCGCGGGAAGCCGCGTCGTTACCGCGCCGACCAACGGCGCGGCCGGCATCATTCCGGCCACGCTGCGTTACTTTCGCGACCATTGTCACGACGCCGACACCGAAGGACTGCGCCGCTTTCTTCTGACCGCTGCAGCGATCGGAGCCTTGTTCAAGATGAATGCGTCCATCTCCGGCGCGGAGGTCGGATGTCAGGGCGAAGTCGGTGTCGCCTGCTCGATGGCGGCCGCGGGATTGGCGGCGGTTCTCGGCGGTACGAACGAGCAGATCGAGAACGCCGCCGAGATCGGCATGGAGCACCATCTTGGCATGACCTGCGATCCTATCGGCGGCCTGGTGCAGATACCCTGCATCGAGCGAAACGCCTTCGGCGCCATCAAGGCCATCAGCGCCGCCTCGCTGGCGCTCCAGGGCGACGGGACGCATGTGGTGTCGCTCGACAAGGTGATCGCGACGATGCGCGAGACCGGCCGGGACATGCAATCCAAATACAAGGAGACCTCGCTCGGAGGACTCGCGGTAAACCTGGCGGAATGCTGAAGGAACACACATGGGACAAGCTGCGTCGAACAAGTTCTTCACCACCGACATCTCGACCCTGGATCCCGAGGTGGCGTCCGCCATCGCAGACGAGCTGCGGCGACAGCAGGAAGAGATAGAGCTGATCGCCTCCGAGAACATCGTCTCGCGCGCGGTCCTGCAGGCGCAAGGCTCGGTTCTGACGAACAAGTATGCGGAAGGCTACCCGGGACGACGCTACTATGGCGGATGCGCGCATGTCGACGTGGCGGAGGAGGTCGCGAGAGAGCGCGCCAAGAAGCTCTTCGGCTGCGCCTTCGCGAACGTGCAACCGAATTCGGGCAGTCAGGCCAACCAGGGCGCCTTCATGGCTCTCATGAAGCCAGGCGATACTTTCATGGGACTGGACTTGGCCGCGGGAGGCCATCTCACCCACGGCGCCAAGCCCAACATGTCCGGCAAGTGGTTCAACGCCGTGAGCTACGGCGTGCGTCCGGAAGATCAGAGGATCGACATGGAGGCGCTGGAGCGTCTCGCACTGGAGCATAGGCCGAAGGTCATTGTCGCCGGCGGGTCGGCTTACTCGCGCTTCTGGGACTTCGCCGAATTCCGTCGTATCGCGGACCTGGTTGGCGCCTATCTCATGGTCGACATGGCACATTTCGCCGGTCTGGTCGCCGGCGGCGTCCATCCGTCGCCTGTTCCTCACGCGCATATCGTCACCTCGACCACGCACAAGACGCTGCGGGGTCCGCGCGGCGGTCTGATCCTGTGCAACGACGCAGTGTTGGCAAAGAAGATCGACTCGTCGATCTTCCCGGGCCTTCAAGGCGGTCCGCTGATGCATGTGATCGCTGCAAAGGCGGTCGCATTCGGCGAAGCGCTGACGCCGGAATTTCGCCGATACGCCAGCGACGTCGTCAGGAACGCCAGGACGCTCGCGAATACCCTCATGGAACGGGGATACTCCGTCGTCTCCGGTGGGACCGACAATCATCTGTTTCTGGTCGATCTGCGTTCCAAGAACCTCAACGGCAAGACGGCAGAAACCGCACTCGGACGGGCTAACATCACCTGCAACAAAAACGGGATACCTTTCGACCCGGAGAAGCCGACTGTCACCTCGGGAATCAGGCTCGGAACAGCGGCGACGACGTCGCGCGGTTTCGGCGAAGGAGAATTTCAGGCGGTAGGCAATCTGATCGCGGATGTATTGGACGCCGTTTCCGCCGCGAATACCGACGCGGCTCCGGCTGTCGAGCAGCGCGTGAAAGGACAGGTCGCAGAGCTGACGAAGGCGTTCCCGATCTATCCGTTGGGCTGAAGAGAGCCGAGAATGTCGAGCAATTTGGCACTGGGGAACTTCCGACTCAGCTACGGTCCTGATGCCGGCGAGGGCGCATTTACGACGAGGCCGGAAATCGTCGGCGCGTTCGGGGTGGTTGCCTCGACTCATTGGCTGGGAACTGCCGCTGGCATGCGGATCCTCGAGAAGGGAGGCAATGCCTTCGACGCCGCGGTGGCCATCGGCTTTGCGCTGCAAGTCGTCGAGCCGCATCTCAACGGGTTCGGCGGCGAGGTCCCGATCATCTTCCACGACGCGAAATCGGGACGCGCGCGCGTGCTGTGCGGGCAAGGGGTTGCGCCGGCAGGCGCCACGATTGAGACGTTCGCCAAACTCGGCCTCGACATCATTCCGGGAAGCGGGTTTCTTCCGGCATGCGTTCCCGGCTCGTTCGGCGCCTGGATGAGACTGCTCCGCGACTACGGGACAATGGACGTCGGTGACGTCCTGGAATCCGCGATCACCTACGCTCGCGACGGTTACGTGATGCTTCCGAGGATCGCCGCTGCGATCCAAACGGTCGCTCCCCTTTTCCAGGAGGAGTGGCCGACATCAGCAGACGTCTATCTGAAGGACGGCATTCCGCCGGCAGGCGCACTGTTTGCGAATCCGGACCTTGCGTCGACGTATGAGAGGATCGTCCGGGTTGCCGATGAAACGCGAGGGACGAGAGAACAGAAAATAGAAGCAGCGCGCAAGGCGTTCTACCAGGGGTTCGTCGCCGAGGCGATCGACCAGTTCGTCCGGACGCCGGTGATGGATACCTCGGGATCGCGGCATGCCGGAATCATCTCCGGACAGGATCTCTCGCTCTGGCAAGAGACATACGAGGATCCGCTTTCGCTGAGCTATGGTGCTTTCCAAGTGCTCAAGCCGGGACCGTGGACGCAGGGGCCGGTGTTCCTCCAGCAGCTCGCTTTGCTCAAGGGATTCGATCTATCCTCGATGGATCCTCTCGGCGCCGACTTCATTCACACCGTCACCGAGTGCTCCAAGCTCGCATTCGCCGATCGCGAGAAATATTACGGCGATCCGAATTTTGTCGATGTGCCGATGGCAAGGCTTCTGAGCGAGGAATACGCGAACGCGCGACGAGAGTTGGTGGGGAGTGCTGCCTCGCTCGACTTCCGGCCCGGCTCGATCGAGGGGTTCGATCATGCCGTGCCCTATGCCATCGGCGACGCCGAGGACGGGAGCGCGGCGCTGGGCGCCGGCGAGCCTACGGTTGCCCGCTCCACGGCCGACAGCGGCGAGCCCGCGATCAACCGCCGCGGCGCGGTGCGCGGCGATACGGTCCATCTCGACGTGATCGACCGGCACGGCAACATCGTCTCGGCAACTCCAAGCGGAGGCTGGCTGCAAAGTTCGCCGGTAATTCCCGGACTAGGGTTCGCGCTCGGGACGCGAGCGCAGATGTTCTGGCTCAAGCCGGGGCTTCCATCGTCGCTTGCCCCCGGTAAGCGCCCCCGGACCACCCTTTCCGTTTCCCTGGTGTACAGGGACGGGGAGCCGTACGCGAGTTTCGGCACTCCCGGCGGCGATCAACAGGATCAGTGGAGCTCCGTCTTCTTTCTGCGCCACGTGCATCACAATCTCAATCTGCAGGGTGCGATCGACGCACCGATGTTTCACAACGACCACATGCCGAGCTCGTTCTTTCCACGACGTGCTAAACCCGGCTCACTGACGATGGAAGGTCGTTTTTCGATGGAGGTGCAGAAGGAGCTTGCGGACAGGGGACATCGCATCGAAATCGTCGACGACTGGTCGCTCGGAAGGCTTTCGGCGGTTTCCAAAAGAGGGAGGGTGCTGCGCGCGGCGGCGAACCCTCGCTACATGCAGGGTTACGCCTTTGGCCGTTGAGTGACACAGTGCGCGCTCATCAGTCGATAGATGAGTGCCGTTGCCCGGCCAGCTCAATGAAGGCGCGGACGGTCTTGGACCTGTTCGTTCTTTTCCAGGCTAGAACCGTTTCAAGACAAAATCTTTGATCGTCGATGGGACGCAGATCGATATTGTGACCGGCGAATCCGATCAAGCTCTTTGGATAGATCGTGACGCCGAGACCGGCCGCGACGAGTCCGAGCAGGGCCATCGGATTCGACGCCTCCAGGCAGACCTTCATGCTCAAGCCTTCCGCCGCGAAGATGTCGCTGAGGCGCCAGCGATACGCTTCCCACTCGCCCATATCTCCGAGGATAAGATCCTGCCCGGCAAGGTCGGCTGGACGTATCTTTGGCGCACGGGTCAACTCGTGATCCCGCGGGGCGACGAGATAAAGCGGCTCTATCGAAACCACCAGGACCTGGAAATCGGGATGGTCGAACGGCCCGATCATGTAGCCGATGTCGATCTCGTCATGCGCGAGTGCCAGCTTCTGACCTTGCGTACGCATGTAACGCAGGTTCAGCGCGACATGCGGATGGAGCCGTCTGTATCGAGAGACTGCCGACGGCATCAGCGTCGTTGCCGCGAAGGACATGTAAGCCAGCCGTAGCTCTCCGGTCTTGCCTTGCGCGACAAGACGCGCCGCGCCGACTGCCCGTTCGTAACCCCGCAACAGCTCGACATTTGTTTCGTAGAAGCAGCGGCCCGCCGGCGTGAGCGAAACTTCCCGGGTGGTGCGCTCGAACAGCTTGAAGCCGAGCTGTTGTTCCAATCTTTGAATGCGACGGGTCAGGGCCGACTGATCAATATTGAGACGCTGGGCGCCGCGTCGGAAACTGAGTTCCTCGGCGACTACCACAAACGACTGCGTGAGTTCGAGACCTCCGTCTCCGCACATTCGGCGCCTTCCCTACGGGCGAGTGAAGGATATCGATTGATGCAGGCCGTGCAACAACAATTGGCGAACGATCACTTCCGCGCGCGCTGTGTTTCGTCATGATGGCGGGGTCGGGACATGGAGCCGTCGGTCAGGACGGCCGGACAACCAGGAGATTGACCGTGCAGGACATCGACAATCGCGAACTTAACCGCATGTTGCAGCAGGCCTTCGATGCTTCCACGAAGATCTATCAGGAGCGCGGTTTCCAGCGTCGTATCGGATTTGGAAGGCGTCCCGCGCTGGTGAGCGTCGATCTCGCCAACGCCTGGACGCGGCCCGGCAATCCCTTCACCTGCGATCAGGAAGCGATGGACAACCAGATCATGCCGGGCATGCAGCGGCTCCTCAAGGCGTGCCGCACGAACGGCCATCCGGTGATCCACGTGACTACGGCCTACGAGATCACCGATCGCAACGCACCGTTCACCGACATGGGCTTGTGGCACTGCAAAATACCGATCGAGGTCGTCAATCTCAACGATCGGGCACTCTGGGCCATCGACGCGCGAATCGCTCCGGTCGAGGGTGAATATACCTTGCTGAAGAAGCGGGCGAGCGCATTTCACGGTACGGGCCTTGGGGGAATTCTGCGCGCTGCCGGCGTCGACACCATCCTGGTAACCGGCGTGACCGCGACGGCCTGCGTCCGCACGACGATCTGCGATGGCCTCGCAGACGGTTTTCGCACCATTGCTGTTCGTGAGTGCATCGGTGACCGCGTGCCTGGCGCGGTCGCCTGGAACCTCTACGACATCGACGCCAAGTTCGCTGACGTCCACAGCGTCGATGAATGCGTCGATTACCTGGACAGTGTGGGATCGACGCGCATGGCGGCCGAGTAACGCTCCCGCAGCAGCGGCGAGATGGACAGCGTCCCGCCGTTGCTGATACTGAACGGTTCAGTCGCTACAGCAACTTGAACATCACAAGCGCATCAACATAGTCGCCTGAGGGCCGACGGAAGGCGAGTGGCAGGCGACCGACGTCCCGGAAGCCAAGAGAATGCCAGAGGCTGACGGCGCGCTCATTGCTGCTGACAACGAAATTGAATTGCATCGCGGAAAATCCCTGGCTCTTCGCATGCAGCAGGGAATGTTCGCACATCTGCCGTGCGATACCTTTTCCCTGAGCGCTCACGTGCGTCATGTAGCCGCAATTGGCGACATGCGATCCGCCGCCGGCCTGATTGGCGCGTAGGTAATAGGTCCCCACCGCGTTTCCGTCTTGCACCGCAATAAAGGTTTGCCGATCCGTCCCCATCCAATAGCGGAGAGCGTCTGCTTCCGACATGTCCCTGGGGAGTGTGTAGGTCTCGCCGGCGCGAATGACAGGGCCGATGATCGACCAGATCGATGCGCTATCCTCAACTGTGGCCGGCCTTATCTGCAGCATGAGTGATTGTTCCGTGGGTATGTCGAGTGGGGGAAAAGCGAGCTTCGCCGATGAAGCTCGAGCAAAGGCCATTCTAATACAGGGAATGGCGATCCGAGTCCTTCTAGCCCTCCACGTCATGCGGCGCCGCGAAGCAACTTCCCGCCGTGACTTGAGGTGCTCGCGAACGCAACTCAACCTGGGCGCTATTTCGGAATCGCACAACTACGCCAAGTCGACTGCGCTGCGATCGCATGCCATTTGCTTAGTAGATAAGCGGCCGTTTGCATACTTACTGCACATTGCCAGGGTCGTGCGACGCGACGTCCCTCGCGTCTTCCAACAGCTACAATTTTCATGTCGCATTCATACAAGCCCCGGCTGGCAGTGCACGTATACATTTTTGTGACTTTCGAAAGACGAGAGCAAGAGGGGAAGCGGGAGGGCATTCGCAGCCTTTGGCAATGGCGCCAAAGAGCGAGTGGCACCACGGAGGGACGCATGAGCTATCTGATGAACCGGCGCGGGTTTCTTGCGGGTGCGACGAGCGCGATGGCGCTCATGTCGAGCGCGGGCGGGGTCCGCGCCGAAGGTGGCCAAATCATCGTCGCCAATTGGGGTGGGGACTGGAACGACCGCACGGTCCAGTTCTTCGAAGCGCCCATTGTCGAGAAGGCCGGTTACACTGTTGTCCGCGACCTCGACGGGTTTGACCAACGCAGAACAAAGATCATTGCGAGCCGCAGGCTGCCGCGTGCGCCTATGGATGTCGCGCACATGGACGACGCGACCGCGTTCGAACTGGCTTCGTTGGAAGCGCTTGATGCGATCGATGAACAGGCCGTCCCGCGACTGAAGGATACCCTGTCCATCCTGCGAACGCCCACATTCGTCCCTTGGCAATACAGCGCCTGGATCATCGGCTACAACCCCAAGAAATTGAAGGAAGCTCCCAAGAGCTTTGCCGATCTCTGGGACCCCAAGTACAAGGGCATCGTCGGCCTAAGCGACGCCCACTGGTTTCACCACATCGAGTCCACGGCACTCAAGCTCGGAAAGTCCCTCGACAACATCAATATCGAGGCCGTGAAAGCCAGCATGATGGAATGGAAGAAAGCGGCCAGCCCGCGCATCTATCCGAACCATCTGCAGATCGAGCAGGCGCTCAAGAACGAAGAGATCCTCGTCGCTCCCGAGTACAAGGCGCGCATCCTGCAATTCGCCTCGGAGGGCGTCGATGTGGTTTCCGCGTATCCGGCGGAGGGCGGCATCGGCATCATCTTCGGTCTGGTGATGCCGAAGAAGGGATCGAATCCTCAGGCGGCGAAATTCTACTGCAATGCGTTGCTAGACCCGGACGGGCTCACGGCTCTGGTCCAGAAGTCATTCTATTCGCCATCAAACACCAAGTCGGTATTGCCCGAAGCTGCCGCCAAGCAGATCGAATTCACTGAGCAAGAGAAGAAGGCGATCCATAACCGGCCCCATGCATTCTGGCTGAAGAACCGCAATGATCTGCTCGATTGGTGGAACAAAGAATTCAAGAGCTGAACGCGTCTAGATGACCACGCTAGTAGTTGCACGAGAGTCAAGCGGCATGCCTGCCGTCGCAAGACGCACCCGGTGGGCTGCCCCTTATGCCTTGTCGGGACCGGCCTTCGTCTTTGTCTCGCTACTGTTGATGCTTCCGCTCCTCATGATGCTGCGGTTGAGCTTCTACCAGTACGACGCGGCACAGATGTACATCCAGGCGTTCACGCTGGATAATTACGTCAGGTTCTTCAAGGACGAATTCTACCGTCAGGTGTTGTGGACGACCCTCTGGGTCTCGGCAGTCACGACGTTGCTGTGCCTCATCGGTGGATTGGCTGTTGCGTATTTCATGGCGAGGACGACTGCAGCCATACTGAAGCGCTATCTGATCATCGCAATCGTCTTGCCGCTGTTCATGGGGAACGTGGCGAGGACCGCCGGATGGATCATCATCCTCGATAACAAGGGCTTATTGAATTTCCTGCTGCAACAACTCGACCCGGGAGGCGAAACGCTGCAACTACTCTACACGTCCGGCGCGGTAATCACGGGTCTGACGTCGGTACTATTGCCATTCATGATCGTGACGCTCAACAGCGTCATGCACAATATCGACGTATCGCTGGAGGAAGCGTCACTCAACCTGGGGGCTTCCGCGCTGACAACGTTTCGCCGGATCGTCCTTCCTCTTCTGATGCCGGGTATCTTCGCAGGCTGCGTGCTGTGCTTCATCCTGTCGATGAATGCCTATGCGACGCCGATCCTCATCGGTGGGCCAAAGTTCTACATGATGGCGCCGACCATCTACAAGCAGATATCAGCGGCCATGAACTGGCCGTTCGCCTCGGCGCTGGCGTTCATGCTGATCTCCCTGACGATGGTGCTCACGGTCGTGTCCGCCGTAATGTTCAATCGGACGGCACGGATAGGTGCCGTCCGATGACGAGTATCAGCAAAGCGAGCCCGCTCAGGTGGATCTATCTGATCTTCGTATGGGCCACCATCCTGTTCGTGCTCGTTCCGCTGGCGACAACGATATGGGTCGCGTTCTTCAGCAACAAAATCCTTTCATTTCCTCCCGAGGGATACACGGGAAGCTGGTTCGTTCAGGCCTGGAGCCTCGAAGCCTTCAGGAGCGGCTTCTTCCTGAGCTTTCAGGTGGCGATCAGTGCGTCGGTGCTCGCGCTATGCCTGGGCGTTCCCGCAGCGCTCGCGATCGGCAGATACCAGTTCCGGGGACGGGAGTTCATCAACACTGTGCTGATGTCGCCGCTGATGATCCCGGCCATCGTCGCCGGCAGCGCGATCTATCTGTTCTACATTGAGCTTCAGATCTGGAGCGACGTTCAGTTCGCCTCTACGGTTTATGGCCTGACTTTGGCCCATGCTCTGATCGCGATACCTTGGGTGTTGCGGCTGCTCGTCGCATCCTTGGCCGGGCTCGATCCTGCGATCGAGGAAGCATCACTTAGTCTCGGCGCCACGCGGCTTACGACTTTCTTCCGTATAACCCTTCCGCTGATACGCCCGGGTATCACGGCTGGCGTTCTGTTCGGATTCATCGCTTCGTTCGGCGATCTTGAGAAGTCGCTCCTGCTAGTCGGTCCTGGTCGTATCACGCTGCCGATCGCGATGCTCAACTATCTGGAATACCGAACCGATCCGACGATCATGGCGGTTGCGACGATCCAGGTTCTCATCATCGCGATTGCGCTCATCGTTTCCGACCGATACGTGCGTCTCGGCCGAACATTCTGAAGAACAAAAGGGCTAACAGTGTCCAACGTCACTCTCCAGAACGTGGTGAAGCAATACGACTCCTTCGTCGCTGTGAGGGAAATGTCGCTCGATATCGCGAACGGAGAATTCCTGGCGCTGCTCGGGCCCAGCGGATGTGGAAAGACCACGACGCTTCGGATGATCGCGGGCTTTATCGAGGCTAGTGCGGGCCGGATCTTGTTCGGCGATCAGGATGTGACCGATCTTCCGCCCAACAAGCGCAATACGGGAATGGTGTTTCAGGGCTTTGCCCTGTTTCCCCATATGAACGTCCATCAGAACATCGCCTACGGACTGGAGATGCGCCGCGTTCCCAAAGGCGATATCCGACAGCGCGTGGCCAAGGTTCTGGACCTGGTGCAGCTCGGCCGTTTCTCAGAACGCATGCCACGACAATTGTCGGGAGGGCAGCAACAGCGGGTCGCGTTGGCTCGCGCACTGGTCATCAATCCGCATGTGTTGTTGCTGGACGAGCCGCTGTCGGCTCTCGACGCGAAGCTGCGACACGACGTTCGGCTGCAGATAAGACAATTGCAACAATCGCTGGGGCTGACGACCGTGTTCGTCACCCACGACCAGGAGGAAGCGCTTAGCCTCGCCGATCGGCTCGTGGTGATGAATGGGGGTGCCATCGAGCAGATCGGGAGCCCCGCCGATCTCTACGAGCGGCCGGCTACGCCTTTCGTCGCCGACTTCATCGGTAAGACAAACTTCTTCAAGGGAACACTGGTTGGCGACAGGTTCACGACCGATGCGGGAATTTCCCTCAAGGTTGCGCCGAAAATCGCGCGGGCGACGCTGCTTGGGGTGAGGCCCGAGAAAATCAAGATTGCCGTCGGCCAGGCATCGGCGGCGACGGTGCACGGCGATGCGAACGAGATCGACGGGGTGGTCGAGCTCATCAGCTATCTCGGACCTTTCACCGAGTATCAGATTAAGGTTCGCGGCGAGCAACGTCTTCTGGTTCAGCAGGCCAATCGGGACATGCCGGAAGCGGTTCAGCCAGGGCAGGCGGTCAGGCTCACGATTGCTCCCAAGTGGTGCTTTCTCTTCAATGCCGACGCGGGCACGAGGGCAAACCTGGAGGGCGAGCCCTAACGGACCGTCACTACTTGGTACCGGCTGCGTCCCAATCGCTGCCCGGCGTTCGAACATCGATTTGCGTCAGGAGAACAAGAATATGTCGTCGCAACTGCACGACCGCTCGATCGTCATTGACGGTCTGATCATCTCCAATTTTGGCCGGGATATATTCGAGGATATGCGAAAGGGAGGGCTTACGGCCGCCAATTGCACGTGCTGCATTTGGGAGGGGTTCACCGAGACGATGCGGAACGTGATGCAGTGGAAACACTGGTTCCGCGAACATGGCGATCTGATCAAGCAGGTCTATACAACCCAGGACATCATGGCTGCGAAAAAGGAAGGCAGAACCGGGATCATACTGGGGTGGCAGAATATCACCGGTATAGAGGATCAGATCGGCTATCTCAGCCTCTTCAAGGAGCTCGGCGTTGGCATCATTCAGATGGCCTACAACACCCAGAACCTCGTGGGCACCGGCTGTTATGAAAGCAAGGACGGTGGGCTGTCCGACTTTGGACACGAGGTGGTTGCCGAGATGAACCGGCTTGGCATCCTGTGCGACCTCTCGCATGTCGGTCCTCAGACGAGCACAGACGTGATCCTTGCTTCCAAGAAGCCCGTGACCTACTCGCACTGTCTGCCCGCCGGGCTTAAGTCCCATCCGCGCAACAAGAGCGATGAGCAACTGAAGTTCATCGCCGATCGCGGCGGGTTCGTCGGCGTTACGATGTTTCCTCCCTTCCTTAAACGCGGGGCTGAAGCATCAGTAGACGATTACGTCGAGGCGATCGAATACGTCATCGACATCTGCGGCGAGCGAAACGTCGGCATTGGGACCGACTTCACTCAAGGCTACGGGCAGCCCTTCTTCGATTGGATCACGCACGACAAAGGATACGGACGCAAGCTCACGGACTTCGGGAGCGTGATCAATCCGCAGGGCATGCGTACCATCGGTGATTGGCCAAATCTCACGGCCGCGATGGAGAAACGCGGCTGGAATTCAAGCAAAATCGAGGGCGTGATCGGAGAAAACTGGCTGTCGGTCTTGCGCGAAGTCTGGGGCGCCTAGATCGCCTGCATACGAATTCGCATAGTAATTGCTTGCCACCACTTGTGCACGCCGGTTTGTTGAGGGCGCCTTCCATGAGGAACTGGTTCACGCAGTTGAGGGCATCGCTTAGGTTCCAAGGAGACGTCAGCGATTTCCACATCTGTCCCGACGGTGCGCAGGTCTCGCTGCCCACGGGAATGAAACAAAGCGATGGGGTTCTTGACTGCCTTGATCGTACCGGTCTCGACGCTAAAATTGACGAACATGGTCCGGTTCATAGCGAGAAGGACGGCCGAGTTGGAAGAGGGCGATAGCTTCTCATTCTTGCCTGACACATTCTTGGCTTTAGAGCGTTTTCGAGCCAAGCATGCCCTCGGACTTGATCCGAGGTGGACATCGGTTCGCGTAGCAATCAAGTGTACGCAGATTGCGTAGACTTATCTGCGCAGAAAACGCGTCAAGACAAGAATCCAGAACTTCGGTTCTGATTCAATCAGAACCGAAGTTGCTCTAGCCGCCGCATTTGGGCATGAGGCCGTTCACATCCTGCACCAGGCTGGGCATCACTTCCGCGGCGGAACGCTTGCCCGTCACCAGGCTTTCGGTGTGGTTCTTGATCACTTCGATGATCTTCAGCGAATTTCCACCCGGAAAGGACGCCCAATCCGTCAGCACTGGCAGTTGATGAATGCTGGTCATGTGGTTGGGGTTCTTGGCATAGAATGACCCGAGGAGCTCGGGTGACTTCACTGCAATCTCATTGCCGGGCATGTAACCGGTATAGTTCACCATGAGCGTCTGACCGATCGGGCCGGTGACAAACTTCACATACTCCCACGCCGCCTTCTGCCGCTCGGCATCCTTCGCGAAGACCATAGCGACGTTTCCGCCGGCAGGCAGCTTCCCGTCGGGTGCCGACAACGGAAACGCGACGGTGTTGAAATCAAAGCGGTTGCCGATCTGGCGATCCGCTGCGGCGACATAGGACGTGGAATCGACGAGGATGGCGACGCTGCCGGCGACGAATGACTGACGCACTTGGCTGATACCGAAGTTGGGCATTCCTGACTTGCCAAAAGACTCCAAGGTCTTGAGCGCCCACATGCCGGCATCGTCATCGAAGGCGATCGTGCAGCCGTCGGCCTTCAGCATGCGTCCAGCGCGGCTGGTGACGAGCGACTGCAGCAGCCAGTTTCCGGTCTGGTCCCATTGGTAGTAGAATCCCGTCACGCCGGCTCCGGCACTGGCCTGAATTTTCTGACCTGCGGCGACGAGCTCGGGCCAGGACTTGGGCAGCGTAGTCGGATCGAGGCCGGCCTTCTTCACGAGGTCGGCGTTCAGGTAGAGCACCGGTGTCGAGACCGCGAAAGGCAGACCGTAGAGCTTGCCTTTCCATTGGCCAAGCGCTGCGAGCGTTGAGTAGTAGCCGAGTTTGTCGAGACCACCATCTGCCGCCACAAAGGCATCGAGGGGCGCGCCGAGGCCGCGGTCCACGAACAAGCCGATCTGGTTGATGCCGTTGAAGGCGATATCCGGAAGACGTCCGGTGATCTGGTCGCGCAGGATCTGCTGTGCCCCCTCCTCGTAGCCGGCCGCCGGGTTGCGGAATTTTACCTTGATCTCGGGATGTGTCTCGGTGAAGCGCTTGGCCAGCTCCTGGTGAAGTGCGTTGAAAGTCCCCGGCGTGGTGTAAAGCACGTCGAGCGTTAGCTCGGCATGGGCGGGCGTGAGCGCGAAGGCGGCCAGCAATGTGGCACCCACGACCCTCAACACGCGGCGCGGCAGCAATCTGTCGAACATGATGGTGTCCTTTGGTTACTTCATGGCGGTGGTCGCCAGCCCGTCGATGAAGCGGCGCTGGGCGAAGAGGAAAGCGAGCAGCAGCGGGGCGACGATGATCGTGGCGCCGGCCATCAGTGCGCCGAGGAATTGGCCGGCCTCGTCATCGCGGAACAGGAGAATGCCTAGCGCCGGTGTCGAGATTTCTTCGCTCCGCACGGCGATGAGTGGCCAGAACAAGTCATTCCAGTGGGCCACTACCGAGAAGATGCCGAAGGCGGCGAGCGCGGGCGCACTCATGGGCATCATGATGCGCCAGATGATCTCGAACTCACCGAGCCCATCGAGCCGGGCGGCGTGGATGATCTCGTCGGGGATGGATCGGAAGAACTGGCGCAGCAGGAAGATGCCGAAGGCCGAGATGATCCAGGGAAGAATGAGAGCCGCGTAGGTGTCGAGCAGCCCGAAGACGTGGAGCAGGACAAAATGGGGAATGGCCAGGGCCTGCGGCGGCACGAGAAGCCCAACCAGCACTGCAGAAAACAAAGTGTCACGTCCGCGGAAGCGCAGCTTGGCAAGGGCGTAGGCGCATGGCACGCAGATCACGAGCTGCAGCGCGAAGATGACCGCGCAGACGAAGACGCCATTGAGCAGGAAGCGGAGCATCGGCGCTGCGGTCAGCGCAACGCGATAGTTCTCGACGCCGTGGAAGGTTTGGGGCCAAAGATGGAAGTCGGGTTGAAAGATTTCGTCCGGTGGCTTCAGGGATAAGCTGACCATCCATACGAAAGGCAGCAACGCGAATGCTGCGGAAGCGACGAGCAAGACGTGGCGCGCGATGCGACCTGCGAGCCGGCGTCGGGGGCGGTGTGCACTCATGAATAGTGCACCCGGCGTTCGATGAACCGCGCCTGGGCAATCGTGAGGGCGATCACGATAGCAAGGTAGACCACCGTCAGGGCCGCGCCGTATCCGGTGCGCAGATAGTCGAAGCTTTCGGAATAGAGCCGATTCAGTAGAACCTCGGAGGCGTAATTCGGACCGCCCTGGGTGAGCACGCGCACGCTATCGAACACCTCAAAGGCGCGGCTTGCGGTGAGGACGATGACGAACATAGTGACCGGCCCCAACATGGGGAGAGTCACGATGCGCAGCCGGTCAAAGAGGCCGTCCGCGCCATCGACTGCAGCGGCATCGTAGAGCTGCTGGGGCACCGCCTTCAGGCCGGAGACAAAGAGCACCATGGCGAAGCCAAAACCCTGCCAAATGCCAATAAGGGCGACGGCGAGGAGCGCGGTGTGCTCGTCCCGCAGCCAATTGATGCCGGTCATGCCGAATACGGCGAGCGTCCGGTTGACCAGGCCGATGCTGGGATGAAGCATGGTGCCCCACACCACGGCCATGGCCGACATGGTGGACATGACTGGCAGAAAGTGCACCGCGCGATAGAAGCCGCGCAGGCCAGGGCTCGCTTCGATGAGCAGAGCTGTGGCAAGGCCAAGCCCCACCGTCCCCGGCACCACGATAGCCACATAGATGCAGGTGTTTATCAGGGCCTTCCAAAAGGGCGGGTCCGCCCACAACGCTGCAAAATTCTCGGTACCGACGAAACGGAAGGTGCTGGCGCCCAATTGCCAGTCGGTGAAAGAGAACAGGATCACCGCCGCGGCCGGGCCAAAGAGCAGGCAGATGAGCAGGATCAAGGCCGGCGAGACGGCGAGCCAGCCGACGGTGGCCTCTGCAGCCTGATGCTGCCGACGACGGGCAGCCGGGCGAGCACGGCGGTGGGCCAAGGCCATCACGCTCATGCTGCCACCTGCTCGATATCGCCGCAGCGTCTGCCAGCCTCATCGAACTGCAGCAGTCGCGCGGCATCGACCTTGAGCCCAACCGCGCGGCCGAGCGAAAGGCGCGGTTCGTCGGGTGCGGTGCGGATCACGACGGTTTCTGAGCCGTCGCGGAGCGCCACATGCACGAAGATATCCGAGCCGAGATTTTCAAGATCCGTCACGGTGCCACCGGGCAGGCCAGCGGTTGGCGTGGTCAGGACGGCTGCTTCAGGACGAAATGCGAGGTGCTTGGTCTGCGGTGCAAGGATTGCCGACAGAATCGGTCGATCGTCCGCCCAATGGCCGCGAGCGACCACGTTGATCTTGGGGCTGCCGATCATCTCGGCCACCCTCAGATCCTGCGGGTCGCGATAGAGCGCTTCTGGGGGGCCCACCTGGAGCAGCTCGCCGCCGATCACCACGGCCACGCGGTCCGCCATCGTCATGGCCTCCGACTGGTCGTGCGTGACATAAACGAAGGTGACGCCGAGGCGGCGGTGCAGCGCGGTGATTTCCGCGCGCATCTGCACTCTGAGCTTGGCGTCGAGATTGGATAGCGGCTCGTCCATCAAGAAGACGGTGGGATGCCGCACCATTGCGCGCCCGAGGGCGACGCGCTGGCGTTGCCCGCCGGAAAGCTGGCCGGGCTTGCGGTGGAGCAAATGGGCCACGTCGAGCATGGCGGCGGCCTGCTCCACCTCCATGCGAATGTTTTTTTCGATGCCGCTGCGACCCGGCAGCAGCCGTCCGATGAGCGGCAGGCGCTGTGCGAAGGAGAGTCTCCGCGTGCGCAATGGCAGCGCGATATTGTCGAATACGGTGAGATGGGGATAGAGGGCGTAGGACTGAAACACCATGGCGACGTCGCGGTCCTTTGGACGGGCACCATCCACGGTCCGGCCGCCCACGCTCACCTCGCCGGCGTCTTGATCTTCGAGCCCGGCGATGATCCGCAGCAAGGTGGACTTGCCGCAGCCGGACGGTCCCACCAGGGTCAGGAATTCTCCGTCCTGAATCTTCAGGGAGACGCCCTTCAGGACCGGCACCTCGCCATAGCGCTTCTCGATGGCGCGCAGCTCGATCTCAGCCACAGCCGCCTCGCTGTAGCGCGTTGCCGTCTGTGCCGGAGCCGGGCAGACCGAGATGAGCAAGAATGGTCGGCGCGATGTCGATAACCGAGGCTGCTTTGGAGCGCACCGCTCCGGCCAAGAAGCCCGGACCTGAGATCATCAGGAAAGGGGACTGCTCGGCAGCCCCAAGCCCACCGTGCTGACCTGCGCCGATGACATCTTCCTTGCCTTCGGAACGCTTAGCGGCAAAGCTTGTCCCGACGATGCCGAAAGCGTTGGTAGCCTCGGTCTCGCGCATGGAGACGGCACAGGCGAGTCCGTTGTCGGTGGACTGGCCAATACGGTTCAACTCGGCCCTGGTCAGTACGGTGCCGGCCCAATCTTGGCTGGCCAGGAAGCTTGCAATCGCCGCCTCGCGCCGAGCGGCGTCCGGGTGAAGATAGATCAGTGCCGAAGTGCCGTTGGAGGCGACCACCACCTCCTCGGAATCGAGACTTTCCTTGAGGCCGGCGGCGACCAGCTCGGCCTCGATGTGGATGACGCCGCTCACGGTTTGATGACCGTGATCGGATCCAAGGAGAAAGAGCACATCCTCACGGTCGGGCAATTGCGCCACAGCGTCCATGACGCGCTTCGCGTTCCGATCGGCTTCCGTCAGGACAGCCAGGTGTTCGGGCGAGCCCAGCGGCAGTGCGTGCTGGGACGAGTCGGGTTCGCCCAGCCACATCAGAGTGAGGGCTGGAGGACCCGCAGTCAGCACAGTCTCCGCAATGAAACGCTCGGTCATGGCTCGATCGCCAGCCACGTCCAGGCTCACGCGAAGCTGCTCAGCTTCGGGCAGGGGAATGCGGCCTCGCCCGAACGAGCCGGCGCGATGATAGATGCGTCCGTGGCCGTCGGGATCGTGAGCATAGGCCGCACCAGGCGACACGTTGCTGAAGATCACCGCACCACCGTGCTCACGCAGCCGCTCGGCAAGAGTCGGAACGCCAAGGGACCGTCCGGTGACACGTCTTTTGTGCTGGAGAAAATCCGGCCGCCCCGCATCGTGACGCACAAGGCGGCCGTCTTCAACGAGGACCATGGTGTTGCCCTGGAGCCCGTGGTGCGCCGGCAGGCAGCCGGTGGCGAGGCTGGCGGAGACCACGCGCGTGCATGAAGGAAAGACCGTGCTGTAGTCTGAGAATTGCTCGGCGTGCGCGGCGAAGGCGGCTACGTGCGGCGTAGTCTCGGGACTGATGAGGTCCCGGCGCAAGCCGTCGAGGATGACGAGGATGGCGCGGCGCACGTTCATGCATCCACGTCGTTGAGCGGCACGAAAGAGGCGCGACATTCGCGCAGCAGCCGTGCTGGGTCGCTGGTGCGACCGGCTTTCAACCGATGTTTGGCCATCTTTGGCCGCTCGGGCCACGCGCGGAGTTTTCCGTTTACGTCCTGAGCAAGCCGGATCGGCGTCGGTTCACCACTTTGCATGTCGTTCCATCGTTTGCGCCTGAGAGGAGGCGACTCCTAATGGAGGTCGACGACACTTTTGTGACTTATGAGGTACATTTGTTCCGAGCGCCGAATTGCGATGTGGAGCGTGTCGCAGGGAGACGGATGTGCCGGACCAGGCAACTCGACGTGGCGCCCGGACCAATTGTTTAAGACTACGTTCGCCCTAGGTGCGCTTGCGCGTGATCGAAGGCTCTTCGAAGTCCGTCCGGCGGATCTCGTTGAAGAGTGCTTCAGCGGCTGCCGATAATGTGCGACCGCGCCGACGGATCAGATAGATCGGACGAGAGATCCGTGGCGCTTGCAGAACTCTGACGCCAAGTGTCGGACGCTCGAACTGGTGGAGGCTAAGCGACGGAACTATTGTGATGCCCAGACCCGCTTCCACCATGCCGGCAAGCGTCGCCATGTAATTCGCTTCGAGATGGGCTTTTAGTTTCACGCGATCAAAGGCGGCATCGAGAGCGCGGCGAACACTACTGTTGCGTGTCAGGTGAATAAACGGATACGACGCGATGGCAGCGGCAGCGATCTTCTTTTTCGCCAGCAATTCATGGTCTTTGCGGCACACGAGGTAGAAGTGATCGGTTGCCACGACCTGCCCGTCCAAGTCCTCTGCACCGTCAAGTGTCGACAGGGCAAAGTCAACGTCGCCGTTGCGTACCAATGATACGCATGTCTCCGCTATTGCATCGGTCAGCGACAACTGAACGTTTGGATGCCGGGTTGCAAACCGTGATAGTATTTTCGGCATCCAACCGGCAGAGACCGATGGCAGTGCCGCGATCGACACCCGGCCCCGGCGGCGCGCCGCCCGGTCGCGGAAAATCTGAATAACGTCGGACAAATCCGCGTGCAACTGATGAGCGAAAGGCTCGAAGACCTCACCATCGGGAGTCATTTCGACCCTGCGTGTGGTCCGGTCGAACAGCTTGGCTCCCAACGCGTGTTCGAGCGACGAAATGCGGGTGCTGAACGCCGACTGCGACAGCCCGCATCGCGCGGCCGCCCGGGTGAAGTTTTTTTCCTGAGCGAGGGTGAGGAAGATATGGAGGTCCTGGCTCGTTATATTCATAGAATCGATCAATCATTATGATCTTTCGATTTATCAGATTTGTGGCCCGCAAGTAAGCTTCCTTCACAAATCGTAGGGAGCAGGGGTCACCATGGTCGGACTGTCTCGCAGGTCGTGGTTGGGCGGTGTGGGTGCGCTGTCCCTGGCCGCGTCGTGGCCCAGGAGATCGTGGGCGAACGATAAGTTCCCGTCGCGGCCTGTCACGCTGATCGTTCCGTTTCCGGCCGGCGGAACGGCCGATACCACGTTCCGCGTACTGGCGACTGCCGCGGCAGGGCACCTCGGCCAGCCGATCGTCGTGGAAAATCGTCCGGGGGCCAGTGCCACGCTAGGTGCGGTTGCGATGCTGTCGGCGTCGCCCGATGGCTACCGTATCGCGGTCACTCATTCGGCGGTTCTGCGAGTCCAACTCATGCAGAAGACGCCCTATGACGCGTTGCAGGATTTCACGCCGATCATCCAGATCGGCGCTTTCAACGTCGGCATGGTCGTTCGCCAGGATTCACCGTTCAAGACCTGGGGCGACTTTATCGCCGAGGCCCGCAAGCGGCCCGAGGAAGTCAACTATGGGACGAACGGTCCGGCGACCGCGCAGAACCTCGCGATGGTCCAGGTCGCCGACATCGAGAAGATCAAGCTGATCCATGTGCCGTTCAAAGGAGACTCCGAGGGCATCGCCGCCTTGCTCGGCGCCCACATCGACGCCCACGCGGGCGGCACGATCCTCGGCGATCTGGTCGACAACGGGCAGGCGCGCTGGCTCGCGGTCTTCTCTGACGAGCGGTTGAAGCGTTGGCCTGACGCGCCGACCCTCTACGATCTCGGCTACGATGTGACCGCAGCGAGTCCGAACGGCTTGATTGGTCCAAAGGGAATGCCACAGGAGGTGGTCCAGCGGCTGCACGACGCGTTCAAACTGGCGCTTTTTGATCCGCAACATGTCGCGATCCAGGAAAAGTACGGGCAGTCGATCCAATATCGAGATGGCGCCGATTTTGGCGAGGTGATCAGGAAGAACTTCGAGATCGAACGTGAGAAGATCCGCCGCGCCGGCCTTCTGCGGTCTTGAGCGACTTCAAATCGAACGGGGTGAAGAATGCAGGTTGGCGTCGAAATTGGCGGGACATTTACGGACCTCGTCTGGGTGGACGAGAAAGGCGTGGTCTCCGTCGGCAAGGTTCCATCGACACCGAGCCAGGTCCACAAGGCAGTTGAGAACGCGGTCGATCAGGCTGCCGTGCGGTTAAAGGAGGTGACGCGCTTCTCGCACGGCTCGACGATCGCCACCAACGCGCTGATCACGCGGCGCGGCGCGCGCACCGGGCTTCTTACCACCAAAGGCTTTCGCGACATCACCGAAATCGGCCTGCACGATCGCGTTGGCAACATCTATACGGCTTTCTATCACAAACCCCGCGCACCGGTAGAGCGGCGCTTCATCCGCGAGATTCCTGAACGCATCGACGGGCGCGGCAATGTGGTCGAGGCCCTCGATGAAGAGGTGGCACAACAGGAAATCCAGTTCCTCCTCGACAGCGGCGTGACGTCGATTGCGATCTGCCTGTTGCACGCCTACCGCAATGGCGTTCACGAGGATCGTTTGCGCGAACTCATTCTCTCGATGAGCCCCACAACGCGCGTCGGCTGTTCGAGCCGCGTATCGCCTGAATTCCGTGAATACGAGCGCACCGTGACGACGGTGGTCAATTCCTTCGTCTCCCCGGTGGTCGTTGACTACGTTGATCGGCTGGATCGCGGTTTGACCGATCGCGGCTGCAGCAGCGGCTTGCAGATCATGCAGTCGAATGGCGGCATCATGCCGGCGGAAGCGGCGGGCGACAACGCCGTGCGCATGCTGCTGTCGGGGCCGGCCGCAGGAGTTCAGGCCGCCGCATGGTTCGCACGCCGCAACGGCATCAAAGACATCATCACGATCGATATGGGGGGTACCAGCACGGATGTGGCGGTCGCGCCCATGCTGGAGCCGCGGGTCGTACAAGAGCTTATGGTCGACGACCTGCCGATCCGCACGACCGCGCTTGACATGGTCACGGTCGGCGCCGGCGGCGGTAGCATCGCGGCGCTTGATTCCGGCGGCTTCCTCAATGTCGGGCCGGCCAGTGCAGGAGCCGAACCAGGACCGGCATGCTACGGCCGCGGCGGCAAGCTGCCGACCGTGACAGACGCGCAGTTGATCGCCGGACTGCTCCGGTCATCGCACTTCTTTGCAGGCAAGATGAAGCTCGATGTCGAGGCCGCGAAAAATGCATTCGCGTCGCTGAAGGTGCCGGGCGACCTCAGGCATAAGGCAGATGCCGTGTTGCAGATGGTCAACAGCAACATGGCGGCAGCGGTTCGTCTTGTCTCGACCGCGCGGGGCATCGATCCGCGTGACTTCACGCTCGTGGCTTATGGCGGTGGCGGCCCGCTGCACGCCGCGACAGTGGCGGACGAGGTCGGCATGAACCGCGTTCTTGTTCCGTGGTCGCCGGGCATCACCAGCGCTTTCGGCCTGCTGATCGCCGACCTCAAAGTCGACTTCATCAAGGCGAGATTGCAGCCCTTGACCGCCGAATCGCTCGCCGAGATCGGCGTAGCCGATCTGGCCGCGACATGTGACGGCTATGCCGCGAGCCTCGGCTTGGCCGCTGGCGGCTACGACGTCCAAATGGGACTCGATCTGCGCTACATGGGCCAGGGATTCGAGTTGACGGTCTGGACGGACGTGGCACGGGCAAGCCCGTCGGAATTGCGTGCCGTTTTCGAGAGCCTGCACCGCGAGCGCTACGGCTACACGCGATCGAACCTGCCGGTTCAGATCGTCAATGCGCGGGCGCGGCTTACCCGCAAGAACAAGCTCAACGTTGTTACTCCCAAGGGAGATCCTGGTCGGAACGGTACGCGCGAGACGTGCGGCATCGTCCTACAGGGCAAATCCATTACCGCGACCTTCATGGATCGTTCTGACCTTGACTTCGGCGAGACAATCACGGGCCCGGTTATTGTCGAAGAGCCGACGACCACGACACTGGTGCCACCGGGCTGGATAGCGCGCTGCTGCGAGAGCGGCGATCTGCTGCTGGAGAAAAAGTGATGTTCGACGAACAGACCAAGCTCGCGATCCTCGCCAACGCGATCCGTGCAATCGCGAACGAGATGGGCGCGATTCTTGTCCGCTCTGCGTTCTCGACCATCGTTCGCGAAGCCCGCGACTGCTCGACCGCGATCCTTGACGCGCGCGGCAACGTGGTGTCGCAGGCCGAAATGATCCCGATCCACAATGGCGGGTTGAGCGAAGCGTTCAGGGCGTCGGTCGCGCAACTCGACATCTCCGGGATCGGGCCCAACTCCGCGATCCTGCTCAACGATCCCTATGCCGGCGGCCAGCATCTCAACGACTTCATCATCTTCCAGCCGGTGTTCGCCGATGAGGTCCTGATCGGATGGGTCGGCAATACGGCGCATCATCTCGACGTCGGAGGCGGCGGCGCCGGAATCAACATTGATGCGACCGAATTGCTGCAGGAAGGCATTGTCATTCCGCCGCTGCTGATCGATGTCGAAAGGGACCTGATGGGCGGCGCGATCGACCGCCTGATCTTCGCCAACGTTCGGACGCCAGAAGTCGGCCGCGGCGACTTCTACGCTCAGATTGCCGCCAATCGGACCGGCATAGAGCGTCTCCAGCAACTCGCCAAACGTCACGGATACGATCTGGTGGTCCGCGCGATGGCAGAGACGCTCGATTATACGGAGCGCCGCATGCGGGCGGCCATCGCGACGATTCCGAACGGAACGTGGACCGGCGAGGCCTGGATCGACGCGGACGTACGTGGCGATACTCCGCTAAAGGTCGTTGCGGCCGTTACGGTCGGTGACGGAGCCATGGTGCTGGACTTCGCCGGTACGGCGCCGGAGGTGCACAGCATGTTCAACAGCTCGAAATCCTCGTCGATCGCTGCGGCGATCTCGGCTGTTCGCTGCCTGCTTGCTGACAAGGACATTCCTGCCAACGATGCCTGCAATCGTCTGATTGATATCAGACTGCCCGAGGGCACGATCGTCAATCCGACGCCCGGCCGACCGGTGCGTGCCCGCATCGCCGTGTCCTATCGCGTGCTTGATGCGATACATGAGGCGCTCGGAAAGGCGATTCCGGATCGCGTTCCCGCGCAGGGCTTCAATTCCACCACCGGCCTTTACCTCGTGCAGGAGCGGCCGAACGGCGGCACCCGCATCTACGCGGACGTGCTTGGCGGCGGCTATGGCGGTGCGCCGGACTACGACGGCGCGCACGCGCTCGCCGGCGTCTTGTCGTCGAGCCGCAATACGCCGATCGAATCGATTGAGCAGATCCACCCTCATATCCGCATGCTGCGTTATGGCCTTGTTCCGAATTCCGGTGGCGCGGGGGAATGGCGCGGTGGTCTAGGCTTTACCCGCGCCATCCAGGTGCTGGAGGATAACGTCGTCCTCAGCTACTACTCGGAGCACTTCCTCTATCCGGCACGCGGCAGGATGGGCGGTGCCGATGGAGCCCTCGCATCGTTGAAGGTGATCCGTGGCAAAGACGTCATCGACTTGCCAACCACCGCGGTCATGACCCTGCAGAAAGGGGATATCGTTCAGCTCACCGTCGGCGGCGGCGCCGGCTGGGGCGATCCTGCGAAGCGCCCGGTCGAACTCGTTGAGCGTGACCTCGAGCAGGGGCTGATCACCACGGAGTTTGCGATAAGACATTACCCTCAGGCTTTCAAGCCCGCGCACGTTGCCTGACCGGAGGGTCTCGCATGTTCTACCGTCCCGAACGCACTCTGACGACCGACGCTGCTGCTATCGACCTTATGTCGGAGCTCGGCTTCGCGCTTCTGGTTTCGACCGAAAACGGTGAGTTGCATTTCTCCCACATCCCGGTGCTGGTTGATGTGAAACACGGTGCGGTAACCCACATCCGCGGTCATGTCGCGCGCGCCAACGAGCATTGGAAATCGCTGGAGCGCCAGCCGAAGGCGGTGTTCGTCTTCAACGGCCCGAATGCGTACGTGTCGGCTCAGTGGTACACGAAGGAATGTCCGGCGGCGCCGAGCTGGTCGTATGCGGTGGTCCATGCCCATGGTGACGTCCGCCTGCTCGACCGCGCTGGGCTCGATCAGGTTGTCGATGACCTGGTGCGTGTCAATGAAAGCCGCTTTCCCACCCAGTGGTCGATCGCGGACTACAGCCCGCAGCGCCGCGCCGCCTTGATGCCGCACATCGTTGGGTTCTCGATGGCAGTGACGCGGCTCGAACCCAAATTCAACATCAAGCGGCACTACAGTGACGCCGACAAGCGCGGCGCCATCGCGGGGCTCATCGAGACCGGCAAGGATGATGCCCGACAGATCGCGGGACTGATGGCTGAGACGCTCTCGGTGCAGGGTGATCGCCCGGCTAACGACATTCTTGACAATTATTCAAAGGGCTAGTGCCGAGCTCGCCCTGAACGACCACGGGTCCGTCGCCAACGACTAAGCCTCGACGAGCAGACGGAAGAACCGTCGATCAATCCGTACGGAAGACAGGTTGTCGCGCTGAGGACATCGAATAGCGAATAATGAGTCCCGCAGCATGTCCAACTCGGGACGCCCCAAGATTGTGAAATCCTATTCCAGAACTCGCTCGAACTATGAAGTCTATTTTCAGCTCGAAGCTCCTATAAGTCCTCGATACGCAACCGAATTGCGCAACGGCGTTGCTAGTCTTTCCACAAGGCAGAAATGTCGCGTGGAGCGAGCAACAGGAAATGCGAACGATTGGCTTGATCGGCGGAATGAGTTGGGAGAGTACCGCCGTCTATTATCGACGGCTCAATGAACAGGTCCGAACCCGGTTGGGCGGGCTTCACTCCGCCGAAATCCTGATGAGGTCGGTCGATTTCGATGCCATCGTCAACCTGCAGAAGCGGGGACGCTGGGACGAAGCCTGCAGGATTCTTGCAAATATCGCCCGCGAGCTGGAGGAGGGCGGCGCCGGCTGCCTCCTGATCTGCACCAACACCATGCACAAGCTCGCGGACGAGGTGCAGCGGGCGGTATCGATCCCGCTGTTGCATATCGCCGACGTTACCGCCAGCGCGATCAAGGCCGGCGGATGCAAGCGCCCGTTGCTGCTGGCGACACGCTACACCATGGAACAGGACTTTTATGTGCAGCGGCTGCGCGAGCAGTTTGCGCTCGATCCGATCATTCCCGACGAAGCAGATCGCATCGCCGTCCATGACATCATCTTCGATGAGCTATGCCAAGGCGTCGTCAGCGAGCGGTCGCGCCGCCGCTACCTCGATGTTATCGCGCGCGGAAAGTTAAACGGTGCCGACAGCGTGATCCTCGGTTGTACCGAAATCTGTCTGTTGGTCGGACCGCAACACATTGATCTTCCAGTGTTCGACTCGACGATGCTGCACGCCGACGCTGCCGTGGATTTCTCCATGACGAAACAAGCGTCTCATCCGCGTGCAGCGCAGGGAGTGCAATCCTGAAGTGGCACCGATCTTGCCTGAAAATCAGCGAGCCGCGAGTAGGTTTGTAAGGAAGTGAGTGAAATGGCTCTGACTATCGATGCAGTGAAGCCCGTTCTCGATCACGCCGTCATTAGCGTGATGGGGAAGCTCGACGAGGCGGCCGCGCAATATGACCGGCTCGGCTTCAAACTGACGGAACGTGGTCATCATTCGCTCGGCTCGAGCAATAACCTCGCGATCTTTGGCGAGAACTACCTGGAACTGCTGGGATATCTGCCGGGGAACGAGACCAGGCGCGCCGACCTGTGGGCACATCCGCCCGGGTTGACCGGGCTGGTGTTCAAATCGGTCGACCCCGACCTTGTCTTTGCCGCCTTGAAACAGCGCGGCATTCCAGCGGAAGAGCCGATGAGCTTTTCGCGCCCGGTGTCGCTTCCAGGTGGTGCGCAGGACGCGCGCTTCAGGGTGGTTCGCGTCAGCGGCGAAGAGGTGCAAAACGGCCGCACTTTCTTCTGCCACCACGATACTCCGGAACTGGTCTACCGATCGGAATGGCGTGCGCACCCGAACGGTGTCACCGACATCGTCGAATTCGTCATCGCGTCGAAAGCGCCGTCGCGCACCGCTGCCCTGTACGAGCGGGTGTTCGGCGCGCCTTTGCTCACTGAGGTACCTGGCGGCGTATCGTTCCGTGCCGGCACCGCCATCATCCGTGTACTGGAGCCGTCGGCAGTTGCCGAACGCTATGCCGGCGCAGCGCTGGTCGACGAGAACGGCTCGGATCGTATGGTCGCCCTGGTGTTCAAGGTGCCTTCGCTCGAGGCTGCGCGGACGGTGTTCGAGAGGTCGGGGATCGGTTACCGGCCCTATGTCGACGGGATCATCGTCAGCCATGCCGACGCAGCCAATGTGGCGCTCGGGTTCACGGCGCCATGATGATCGATTTCACCGAGAGCTTCGCCTTGGACTATGCGGGCGCCCGCGCCAAGTTCCGCGCGACTGCGGCCGAACTGGGTGGCGCGCTTTCCGACTATCGTCATCCGACCCTAAAGACGCCTGACGGCCAGGATCTCGTGGTCGACGTCGCGCGGCTCGGCGATGCCGCCGCCCCGTCGCAGTTGATCGTGATCAGCGGTACGCACGGCCTTGAAGGTCTCAGCGGCTCTGCGGCACAGATCGCCTGGATGAAAAGCGCTCAAGGGCGCGCGCTGCCGCCTCGTGTCTCCGTGTTGCTGGTGCATGCGATCAATCCCTATGGTTTCGCGTGGGGCACTCGCACGACCGAGAATAACGTCGATCTCAACCGCAATTTTGTCGATCACGAGGCGCCGCATCCTGCCAATCCCGGCTACGCAACGCTGTACCCGGATCTGGTCCCGGACGATTGGACGCCGCCCGCCCTTCAAGCCTATGCCGCAGCGCTCGATCGTTTTCGTGCCGCGCATGGCGATGATGCATTGTTCAATGTGCTGGCGAGCGGGCAGTATGACTTTCCCAATGGCAATAATTTCGGCGGCGTCGCTCGCGAGTGGTCGAACGTTACGCTGGAGAAGATCGTCATCGATCATCTCGGCAAGGCTGAACGTGTCGGTTTTATCGATTGGCATACCGGGATCGGGGGCTGGGCCGAATCGTTCTTCCTTTGCTTCAACGACGAAAACGGTCCGCTGCACGCCGAGGCCGTGCGCTGGTGGGGCAAGGAGCGGATCATCGGCCAGCGGCCACACAATATGGCGCGGCCGAACTATCAAGGGCTGGTGTTCCACGGCCTGACGACATTCCTCGGCCGCCGGCCGATGGTCGGCGCGGTCGTCGAGTTCGGCACCCGCGGCGTCCATGTCCGCCGCGCGCTGCAACTCGATCTATGGCTCAAGTTCAAGGCCGAACGCGACAGCGAACGGGTGCGGCTCTTGAGAGCCGATCTTCACGACTGCTTCGTGCCGGTATCGGCCAATTGGCGCGAGCAGACCACCGAACAGGCGATCTCGATAACTCAACAGGCGATCGACGGACTGGCGACCTGGTCGCTTGCCGCGGCGGCCTAACACGGAGCTGAATGACAAGATGCGTGCCGTAATCCTTCGCGAACATGGCGACAACGACAAGCTTCAATTCGTGCCGGATTATCCAACGCCGAAGGCGGCGGAGGGTGATGTCGTCGTACGGGTCAAGGCCTCCTCGATCAACTACCACGATGTGTTCACCCGCCGCGGCATGCCCGGCATCAAGGTGCCGCTGCCGGTCATCATCGGCCTCGATGTGGTCGGCGAGATCGCGGAGCTTGGCCCGGGCGTCACCGGCTGGAAGGTCGGCGATCGCGTACTGATCGATCCGGTCAACCGCGTCGAGGGCGGCCTGATGGGCGAGACCCAGGACGGGGGCCTCGCAGAATATTGCCGGGCCAAGGCGCACCAATTGGTCAGGATTCCCGACAATGTCGGCTTCGAGCAGGCGGCGGCGCTGCCGGTGGCTTACGGCACTGCGATCCGCATGATGAACACCATCGGCAAGATCAAGCCGGGCGAAAAAGTGCTGATCCTTGGCGCGAGCGGTGGTGTCGGCGTCTGCTGCGTGCAACTCGCTAAACTGGCGGGCGCCTATGTAATCGCTTGTGCTGGCAGCGAGGAGAAGGGGCGGCGGCTCAAGGAGCTCGGCGCCGACGAAATCATTCTCTACACGCAGACCGATTTCATGAAGGCAGTCTTCGAGCGCCACGGCAAGCCGCATCGCCGGCGGTTCGTCGAAGGCGGCGGCGTCGACGTCGTCGTCAATTTTACCGGAGGCGACACCTGGGTGAAATCGCTTCGCTGCCTGAAGCTGGGAGGCCGTCTGCTGACCTGTGGCGCCACGGCCGGGTATGCGCCGACCGAGGACATCCGTTTCATATGGACCTTCGAGCTACAGGTCCTCGGCTCCAACGGCTGGGAGCGCGAGGACATCGAAAAGCTGTTCGACCTGGTGCAGGCCGGCAAGCTGCAGGTCCTGATCGACAAGTCCTATCCGCTCGAACAGGCCAAGGAAGCCGTGCGCGTGATCGAAGATCGGGCGGTGTTCGGCAAAGTCGTGGTGACGCCGTGAGCAAGACAGAAGTCACGACCCTTACGGCCGCCGACATCCAGAAGATGCTGGATGTCTCGCCGTTCAATCTGTTCCTCGGCCTGACCGTCATTGACGCCGATCCGGTCAAGCAGGAAGTCACCATGCGCTCGGCGATGCGTCCGGAATTCGAGCGTCGTCCCGGCTCGAAGCAGTGGCACGGCGGCGTCATCGCTTCTGTCATCGACACTGTCGGCGATTTTGCCGTTGGCATGATGGTCGGACGGGGCCTGCCGACCGTCAATTTCCGCGTCGACTATCTCAAGCCTGCGGTCGATACGGCGCTGGTTGCAGTGTCACGCGTGCGCCGCGCCGGCAAGAGCGTCGGCGTCGCTGATGTCGACGTGTTCGACGAGAAAGGCTCACTGCTCGCGATCGGAAGGGGCACCTATTCGACGCTGGATGCAAAGTAACAGCGGGAACGGGGCAAACGGGCGCTGCAATAAGAGCCCGTTCGACGCAATCATAGAGGGGCCACACGATGAGCAGGTTTTCAAGACGTGACTTTCTGATCACCACGGCGGGTGCCGCGCTCGCATCAGGCATGGCCGGACCTGCGCTGGCCGGGCTGGAAACACCAAAGCGTGGCGGTACGCTGATCGGCACCTGGGGCGGCTTCGAGCCGCAATCCCTGTTCGTACCGCCGGGCGGTGGCTCAAGCCCATACTTCACCTCGACCAAGGTGCTGGAGCGTCTGATCCGCCTGACGGTCGATCTGAAGTTCGAGCCGGTGCTGGCCGTCGACATCAAGCCATCGGCCGACTTCAAGAGCTATACGATCAAGCTGCGCGAGGGCGTCACCTGGCATGACGGCAACCCCTTCACTGCCGAGGATGTCGTTTTCAACGCGATGCAGTATTGGAAGCCGATCTCGGCCGGCGTCTCGCTCGACGCGCTCGAAGGCGCTGAGGCCACCGACCCGCTCACGGTGGTGCTGAAGTTCAAGGCGCCGGTCCCGGAGTTCTTCCTTAAATCCGTGCTCGCCGGCAAATCCGGCTTGGTGATCCCGAAGCATATCTATGCCGGCAGCAACATCATCACCAATCCGATCAACAACGCGCCTATTGGTACGGGCCCGTTCAAAGTCAAGGAATGGGTGCGTGGCAGCCATGTCGAGTATCTGCGCAACGAGAAATACTGGAATCCGGGACTGCCGTACCTCGACCGCCTGGTCATCCGCTGGTGGCGCGATCCGGCGTCACGGGCTGCTGCTTTCGAGGCGGGCCAGCTCGACATCGGCACCTTCAATCCGATCCCGATGCCGGACATCGCGCGGCTCACCTCCGGCGGCAAGTTCGTTGCCGAGACCAAGGGTTATTCGAACTCGGCCTGGGTGACGACGATCGAGTTCAACCAGCGCCGCGAGATCTTCAAGAATCAGGAGGTGCGGCAGGCCCTGATGCAGGCGATAGACCGGCAGTTCATCGCCGATACGGTGTTCTTCGGCCGCGCCCGTCCCTCGATCGGCGCGGTGGCGAG
The DNA here is from genome assembly GCF_059512365.1 of Bradyrhizobium sp. Ses1. Classification (NCBI taxonomy): domain Bacteria; kingdom Pseudomonadati; phylum Pseudomonadota; class Alphaproteobacteria; order Hyphomicrobiales; family Nitrobacteraceae; genus Bradyrhizobium; species Bradyrhizobium sp. Ses1. Next base: position 352,190 of record NZ_JCAMOQ010000002.1, on the reverse strand, counting down.
CTCGAATTCCATCTTCTTCACCAAGGACGTCCAGGACTATCCGTTCGACGTCAAGAAAGCAGGGAAGATTCTGGATGCTGCAGGTTTCCCGGTGAAGGGCGGCTCGCGCTTCAAGCTCAGCCTGGTTTCAGCTGGCTGGTTCGAGGAGAACATCAAGATCGGCCAATATGTGAAGCAGGCGTTCGAGGACCTCGATATCACCGTGGATCTCGCGGTGCCGGATCGTGCTACCTCGCTCAAGCGGATCTACAGCGACTACGACTATGACGTCGCGATCTCCAACAATTCCGGGAGCGTCGAGCTGATCCCGAGCACGACGCAATATTACACCACCGACGGCATCGTGAAGGGTGCGGCGTTCCGCAACGCCACCGGCTATTCCAATCCGAAGCTCGACGAGATCGTGGCCAAGATGACGGTCGAGACCGATGAGCCGAAGCGCATCGCGCTGGCCAAGGATTTCGATCGCCTGGCCACGATAGAGGCTCCGCTGCTTCCCATGGTCGATCTGGAGCCAGTGACGATCGTCCGATCGGACGTCCGCAATCATTCCGCTACCGCCGACTTCATGGGGGAAAGCTGGGCCGAACTCTGGCTCGATCGCTAGATAAGGGAGCATCGACTTGAACCGCATCGTGCTTCGCCGATTGGCTCAGGTAATCCCGCTAGTCCTGGCGGTGATCGTGCTCAACTTTGTGCTGATCCATCTCGCGCCGGGCAGCCTGTTCGACGTCATGACTGCCGAGCAGCAGATCTCCGATCCGGCGATGCTGGATCAGCTCCGTCACACCTACGGCGTCGACCAACCGACCTGGGTACAGCTCGCGAAGTATATCTGGTCGGTGATGCGGCTCGATCTCGGCTTCTCCTACCGGCAGAATGCGCCGGTCCTCAACGTGATCATGGACCAGCTGCCGGCCACTGTGATCCTGATGCTGGCGGCTACTTCGGTGGCACTGCTGGTGGGCGTCACGGCGGGCGTGCTGGCGTCCGTCAAGGTCAACACGATCTGGGACAATTTGATCTCGCTTGCCGCAGTGTTCTTCTTCGCCGCGCCAAGCTTCTGGCTCGGCATCATGATGACGGTGCTGTTCGCAGTCAAACTCGGCTGGTTTCCGGTCGGAGGCATGCGGACGATCGGAGCCGGCAACGGCGCGTTCGCCGATGCGCTCGATGTCATGCACCACCTAGTGCTCCCCGCGACGGCGCTCGGGTTGTTCTATGCCGCAACCTATGCGCGGGTGATGCGGGCCTCGATGCTGGAGGTGTTCCGGCTCGACTTCGTCCGCACTGCGCGCGCCAAGGGGCTCTCGCCGGCACGCGTTGTGCTCGCGCATGTCATGCGCAACGCGTTGCTTCCGATCGTGACGCTGCTCGGCCTGCAGCTCGGCACCATCCTGGGCGGCTCCGTCGTGATCGAGGCTGTGTTCAGTTGGCCTGGCATCGGCAGCCTGCTGTTCGACAGCGTGATGAGCCGGAATTTTCCGATGGTGCTTGGCGTACTCGTGCTTGGCTCGCTGCTCGTGGCGGTCGCCAACGCAACCGTTGACTTGCTCTATCTGCGGCTCGACCCGCGCATCCGGGCGAGGTAGGCGGATGCTTAATCTCGCGATCGATTTCACCCGCCGTTTCGCGCGCAACCGCGCCGCGCTGATCGGTCTTCTGCTGGTCATTGTCGTGGTCGGCGTCGCCCTGGCGGCGCCCTGGTTGTTTCCGCGCAATCCCTTGCGCATCGTCGGCCGTCCCGAGATCTGGCCCTTTGTCAATTCGCGCTACCCGTTGGGCACCGACTCGCTTGGCCGGGACATCGCGGCGATGATCGCCTACGGCGCGCGCACGACGTTGTTGATCGGGCTATGCGCGAGCCTGACAGCGACTCTGATCGGCATCACGATTGGCGCCACCGCCGCCTATTTCGGTGGCTGGATCGATGAAATGCTGATGCGTTTCACCGAGCTGTTTCAGACCATTCCGAATTTGATTTTCGTGCTGACCATCGTCTCGATCCTCGGCCAGAAGATTGAGTATGTCACGGTCGCTGTCGGCATCGTCACATGGACTCCAATTGCGCGACTGACGCGGGCGGAATTCATGGCGCTACGCGATCGCGAGTTCGTGCAGGCCTGCCGCGCCATGGGCATGGGAAACTTGCGCATCATGCTTGGCGAGATCCTGCCGAATGCGCTGCCGCCGGTGATCGTGCTGTCTTCGCTCGTGATAGCCGGCGCCGTGTTGTTCGAATCCGCAGTGTCGTTCCTCGGGCTCGGCGATCCCAACGTCTCAAGCTGGGGGCGGCTGATCGGCGATGGCCGGACCCTGATCCGCACCTCCTGGTACATCTGCGCCGTGCCGGGCCTTGCGATCATGATCACGGTGCTGGCGCTCAACCTGGTTGGCGATGGTCTCAACGATGCGCTTAATCCGAAACTCAGGGATCGTTGACATGGTGGCTGGCAACGGCCCGGTTCTCGAGATCGACCGGCTGAGCGTGTCGTTGTTCACGCGCCGCGGCGTGCTGCCGGCGGTGGATGGGCTGTCTTTGACGGTCGCGGCGGGCGAGACGGTAGCGATCGTCGGCGAATCCGGCTGCGGCAAATCGCTGACGGCGCTCGCGGTCATGCAGCTGTTGCCATGTCCGCCGGCGAAGATCGTCGGCGGCAGCGTCCGTTTCATGGGCCGCGAGCTGACGTCCTTGTCCGATCGCGAGATGCGGCGGGTCCGCGGCAAGGACATCTCGATGATCTTTCAGGATCCGATGATCTCGCTCAATCCGGTCACCACCGTCGGCGACCAGTTGATCGAGGCGATCCGGTGGCACAATGACGTCTCGCGCGCAGAGGCGCATACCCGCGCCGTCGAATTGCTGCGGCAGGTGCGCATCCCCGATGCCGAGCGCCGGCTAAACGATTTTCCGCATCAGATGTCCGGCGGCATGAGCCAGCGCGTCATGATCGCGATGGCGATCGCCTGCGGGCCGAAGCTTCTGATCGCCGATGAGCCGACCACGGCGCTCGACGTGACGATCCAGGCGCAAATCCTTGCCTTGCTCAAGGAATTGCAAGCGAGTTCGGGCATGGGGCTGATCATCATCACGCACGACCTCGGCGTCGTGGCCGAGACCGCCGACCGTGTTGTGGTGATGTATGCCGGCCGGAAGGTCGAGGAGGCGCCGGTGGAGGCGCTATTCGAACGGCCGCTGCATCGCTACACCCGCGGCTTGCTTGGTGCCACGCCTTCGGCGACGCGCCGGGGCGGCACGCGACTTGCGGAGATCGGGGGCAGCGTGCCGCCGCTGTCGGATCTGCCGGCCGGCTGCGCCTTCCAGAACCGCTGTCCCGACGCATTCGATCGTTGCGGTGCGGAGAGGCCCGGCCTGATGCCGCTATTGCCGGGGCGCACCGCCGCGTGTTTCGCCGCCGAAGAGGAGCTGTCGCGACATGCCGCTGTTGTCCGTACTTAGCCTTTGCGTTCAGTACCAGACCGCGCAGGGCACTGTGCGCGCAGTCGACGACGTCAGCTTTGAGCTCGAAGACGGAGAAACCGTCGGCTTGGTCGGCGAATCCGGTTGCGGCAAGTCGACCCTTGGCAAGGCGATCATGCGGCTGGTGCCGAGCTCCGATGGCCGCATCGTGCTTGACGGGCAGGACATCACGAGCATGTCAAGCGGGCAGCTCAAGTCCGTGCGCAAGAACATGCAGATGATCTTTCAGGATCCGTATGGCTCGCTCAATCCGCGCCACGATGTCGGCACCATCATCGGCCAGCCGCTCAGCGTCGCCGGCTGGTCACGCCGTGACATCCGCGATCGTGTTACCGAGCTGATCAGGCAGGTTGGCCTCCCGGCGGATGCCGAGCGCCGCTATCCGCACGAGTTCTCCGGCGGCCAGCGGCAGCGCGTCGGTATTGCGCGTGCGCTCGCGTTGCAGCCGAAAGTCATCATCTGCGACGAGCCGGTATCGGCGCTGGACGTCTCCGTCCGTGCGCAGGTGATCAATCTGCTGCAGGACTTGCAGCAGCAGACCGGCGTGTCCTTTCTCTTCATCTCCCATGATCTCTCCGTAGTCGAGCATATTTCCGATCGGCTGATCGTGATGTATCTCGGCCGCATCGTCGAAAGCGGCAGCGGTGAAGAGATTTGGCGGCAGCCGGCGCATCCTTACACGCTTGCCCTGCTGGCGGCGGCGCCGATTGCCGATCCACGATTGGCGCGCGGCCGCGCCAAGCAGGTCTTGCAGGGCGAATTGCCGAGCCCGCTCAATCCACCCCAAGGCTGCAGCTTCCATGAGCGCTGCCCGATGGCGCGCGAGCGCTGCGGCAAAGTGCGGCCGCTGCTGCGGAAGGTGTCCGGCGGCCGAATGGTGGCCTGCCATTACGACTTGCTTGAGCAGCCCGCCGAACTGCCGCGGGCAGTGAGTGCGGCCAGTTAGCTGATACGAAGGACGGAGTTCCGCCGATGCGTTGGCACAATTTGGGCGATCTGATCGATCGCAGGGGCAATCTGGACAAGGAAGCGATCATCGATCTCGCTTTGCCCGGTGGCCCGAGAATCTATACCCACCGGCAGATAGATCAGCTCGCCAACGGCGTCGCAAAGTACCTGACAGACCGCGGATTTTGCCGCGGCACTCATATCGCCATCCTGTCATTCAATCGCGCCGAATATGTCGCGGCCTATTTCGGCATCATGCGGGCGGGCTGTATCGCAGTGCCCGTCAATATCAAGGTCGCGCGCGACACCATCGACTATGTGATTGATGACGCCAAGATCGCGCTCGCCTTTGTCGACGCTGCGAACCGCCCTCAGGTGCGCGAGGGCATTCCGGTGATTGACTTCGACGACGCCGGCCCGAACGGTTTTGCTGCGAGCATAAAGCCCTTCGAGTCCTTCGATAGTGTCGTGGCCGGACCGGACGAAGTGGGCCAGATGCTCTACACCTCCGGCTCGACCGGCCGGCCGAAAGGCGTGCCGTTGTCGCATCTCGGTCAGCTCTGGGCGCTTTCCACCCGAACCAGCGGAGCGCTCAACGAAAATGAACGCTACATCATCGCTCAGCCGCTGTTCCATATGAATGGGTTGTTCGCGACCAAGACGATCTTTGCGACCAACGCATCCGTGGTGCTGCTGCCATCGTTCGAGACCAGGAGCTATATCGAGGCGATCGCCAAATACAAGGCAACGGCGGCGACGGCCGTCCCCACCATGTGGGCGCGGGTGATCAAGGAGCGCGAGTTGCTGGCTCAGAACGACATCACATCGATCAGGCGATTGATGCTTGGCTCGGCGCCGATGACGATGGGTCTGTGGGACAAGATCAAGCAGGTCCTGCCGAACGTCACGCTCTCCATCGGCTACGGCACCACCGAAGCCGGGCCGGCAGTGTTTGGACCGCATCCGAAGGGCATTCCAACGCCACCGCTCGCGCTCGGCTATCCCATCGATCCCGAGGCAGTAAAGCTCATCAATGGTACCGAGAATGAGGGTGTGCTGTTGATGCGCAATCCTGCGCTGATGGATCATTATCACAACCTGCCGCAGCAGACGGCGAAGGCGATCACCGACGGCTGGTATTACAGCGGCGACGTGATGCGTCGCGACGAGAACGGCTTCTACTATTTCGTCGGCCGTGCCGACGACATGTTCGTCTGCTCGGGCGAGAACGTCTATCCCGGCGAGGTCGAGAAGTTGCTGGAGCGTCATCCGCAGGTGCAGCAGGCGGTGGTGGTGCCGCTGCCGGACGAGGAGCGCAGCCAGGTCCCGGTCGCCTTCATCGTCACCCGCGCCGACGCCAAGCCGACCGTGGACGATATCCGGAAATTCACGATTGCCAATGGACCGGCCTATCAACATCCGCGCCGCATCGAATTCGTCAATGAATTGCCCTGGGCCGGCACCAACAAGATCGACCGCAAATCGCTGATTGATCGCGCCCGCCAACTCGAGGCGGCGAAAGGCTGGTCGGTGTGAGCGCGCTGGCAGGCAAGATTGCATTGGTCACCGGCGCCAGCCGCGGCATCGGGCAGGCGATCGCACTCAGGCTCGCCGGGGACGGTGCGATCGTTCCGGTTCATTATCACTCTGCCGAGGATGCCGCGCGCGCTACCGTCGACGAGATTGTCGCTGCCGGTGGGGCTGCGTTTGCATTGCAGGCGGACCTATCGGCGCGAAGCGGTGCTGCGGCGCTCACCGCAAGGTTCACTGCGGAACTAACCGAGCGATACGGCAAGACGGCGTTCGATATCCTCGTCAACAATGCCGGTGTCGGCAAGCGTGCGACGATCGAGGAGATCACGGAAGAAGATTTCGAGCTTCTGTTGCAGACCAATCTCAAATCGCCGTTCTTTCTGATCAAGGCTCTGTTGCCCCACTTGCGCGATGGTGGCCGCATCATCAACATTTCGTCGATGGGAACGCGCGCCGCGTACCCCGCCATGGCGGGCTATGCGCCGACAAAAGCGGGCCTGGAGGCGTTGAGCCGCCTGCTCGCTGTTCATCTCGGCGGGCGGCAAATCACGGTGAACTCCGTGATGCCGGGCGCCACTGCGACCGACATGAACGCGAATGCGCGCGACCCCGTCGCCAGCCGCGAAGTTGTCAATTCGATCGCGCTTGGGCGTGTCGGCCAGCCGGCCGATATCGCAAAAGTCGTCGCGTTCCTGGCGTCCGACGACGGTGGCTGGGTCACCGGCCAACAGATCGACGCCAGCGGCGGCCAGCGGCTGTAAGCCGCACTGCCGCCGGAACAGGCAAGGATTGGCCGCTTTAGCCGTCCGATGCCTCGCCTGGCGGGCTTTTCATCAGCAGATTTCCCAAGAGGGGGGCCTCGCTTGCGGCGGGGACGCTACACGCTGCCGCGAGATTGTACAGCGCCTGATGAAAGTTCATGCTAGCCGCAGCGCGTGCATGACAATAATATTCTTCAAACAAGTTTCATCGCAACCAAAACATTCTTTTCCCTCCTGGATTCGGAGGTTTGCATGCTCGACGACTTCGACCGCAAGATCTTGGCGACGCTGCAGGTGAATAGCAGCCTCTCGATGCAGGAGATTGCCGAGCGGGTCGGGTTGAGTTCGACGCCCTGCTGGCGGCGGATCCAGAAGCTTGAGAGCTCCGGCTACATCAAACGCCGGGTGGCGCTGTTGGACGCGGAAAAGCTGAACCTTGGCGTCAGCGTCTTCATCGCCGTCAAGACCAACCAGCACAATGCGGAATGGGCGCAGAAATTCCGGAAGATCGTCACGAGCTTTCCGGAGGTCGTGGATTTCTATCGCTTGAGCGGCGACGTCGACTATTTGATCCGAGCCGTCGTGTCTGACATTCGCGCCTATGACGATCTCTATCAGCGATTGATCGCAAAGATTGACCTGCACGACGTCTCATCGATGTTCACAATGGAGCAGATCAAGTCGACCACCGAATTGCCACTCGCGAATCTCGCGTGAGCGACTGAGGCGGGCACCCGCGTGTCTGGGCTGGATCGTCGAGGCGGATTAGGGGCTATGGCTGTCGTCAAACCGTAATATTACGTCACTAGCGTCCGCCGCGCGTTGGCTTGGGATGTGCGCTGACGCGCAATTTGGACCGTCGGCGGGCAGGTCGTAGCGCTGGGAAGCTGGAACGGCTGTCCTGATCTGCGTGGGCGGGGACAGTGGTGATGCTTCGATCGGCCCTAGCCGAACTCAGACCGGATCGCGCCAAGCGTGTTGTCGTTACGTCGGCCAATAGACGGCTGGCAGCTTGGGCATGCGCATTGGCCGTCGCGGGCATGGCTGCGGGTATCGACGTGGCCGCGGCTCAGACCAGGCCAGCGAATGCGCCGATCGAATTCAATATCCCCTCGCAACCACTCGCCGCCGCGCTCAATCGCTATGTCGATGCGACCGGACGCGACGCCCTCTACGACACGAGCCTTGCGGCCGGCCGCCTCTCCGGCGATGTCCAGGGCGTGTTTGCACCGGACGAGGCGCTCCGAAAGCTCTTGTCCGGCACCGGTTTGGCTGCCGAGTTCGTGGCCGAGACGACTTTCGTGTTGTTGCCGGAGCCACTCGCCACTCAGCAGGCGGCGCAGCAAACACGATCGCCAGAACATCGGCGTTACTATGGACAGATTCAGGCGAGCATTGCGGATGCTCTTTGCCGATCGGGCGGCGCGCGTCCGGGCAGCTATCGCTTCGCCACTGTGTTCTGGATCGCGCCAGACGGCACCGTCCAGAGATCCCAACGTATCGGGTCCACCGGCAAGCCTGACGCTGATGACCGGATTGATGCGACCTTGCGCGGCGTGCGCTTCGACGAGCCACCGCCGGCGGGCTTTCTGCAGCCGGTCTTGATCTTGATTGTACCGCAAGGACCCGGCGTGGCGCAGGGGTGCGGCAAGGCCGATCCCAACCTCCGATCGGCTGGGACCCGGCCATGACCGAGACCGCCTTGACGATCATCCGCCGGCTGTTTGTCGATCGCTATGACGACCTCAAGGCGCGTTTGACTCAACGCCTCGGCTCGGCCGATCTCGCCGGCGATGCGATGCAGGATACATGGTTGCGCCTGTCGCGCGCGGATTCGATTGGCGCCGTACAAAGCCCGCGCAACTATCTTTTCCGGATCGCGCTGAACGTGGCAGAGGATCGCCGCCGGATGGAGCGGCGTCAACGCATATCGGCGATCGAGATCGAAAGCCTGCTTGAGCTGCCCGATCATGCGCCGACGCCTGAGCAAACCACGTTGGCGCGGTCTGACCTGGAGGCGTTCGAGGCGATCGTCAACGAACTCCCCGAGCGGCGCCGGGTGATCTTTCTGGCGGCCCGGCTCGGCAATGTTCCCCGCCAGGAAATCGCCGATCGGCTCAGCATCTCCCGGCAACTCGTTGCGAAAGAACTCCGGTTGGCACTCGAACATTGCCTGGCGCGCTATAAGGAATTTAAGGGTTGAGCGTGCACTTTCGGTCGCCGAGAATCGTCTTAGAGGTAAGAATTCCTGCGATCGTCGCTTGCTTTCTCACGGAGGCAGCGGCGAAAGGCATAACATTGAGATGAGCAAGGCACACCCTGGTTTGGATCCGGTGGAGCGGGAAGCGGTCGACTGGCTGCAGAAGCTCACATCCGGAGAAATGACGCCGAAGGACGTAGCGGCGCTGGAACTCTGGCGCGCGCGCAGTCCTCTGCATGAAGCAGCCTTTTTGGAGACGAAGCGCCTATGGCATACGGCTGGTGTCGCCGGCGATGCTCTGTCGGGTCCGGGTGAAAGCTTCCTAGCCAGGCTCGATGCGCTGGGACGGCGCCGCAGGATGAACCGTCGCGCGGTATTGAGCGCCGGCGTCGCGGCACTTGCCGCGGCGTCGGTCTACGGCGTGCTCAACCCGCCGTTCGGATTTTGGCCGTCATTGTCCGAACTCAATTCGGATTACCGCACGGGCACCGGCGAGCAACGCCATGTCACATTCGCCGGCGACGTGACGATCGGCCTGAACACGCAGACGAGCCTGGCCGTCCGTCCTGCGGAAGGAATCGAAGATCGCATCGAGTTGATCTCCGGCGAAGCATCGTTTGCAACATCGATGCGCCCGGCGCGATCGCTCGTGGTCCTGGCGGCGCACGGCAGGACGATCGCCGAATCCGGCCGGTTCGATGTCCGCTACACCGCAAGCGGCGAGCGGTCCCCGGTCAGCGTGACCTGTTTCGACGGCGCGGTGCGGATCGAACGTGGAGCCGACGTTGTGGCCCTGCGACCTGGCCAGCGCGTGCGCTATGATCTTGCGGGACTGAGCGAGATTGCCGCAGTCGATCCGCAGCTAGCCTCGGAGTGGCAGCGCGGCATCGTCGAATTCCGCGGCACGCCGCTCGTCGAAGCCGTGGAAGAAATCAATCGATATCGGCCCGGCCACATCATCTTGATGAACGCGGCCTTAGGCCAGAAACAGCTCAGCGGTCGCTTTCGTATCGATCAGATGAATGAGGCGCTGCTGGGATTGGGGCGCGCGTTCGGCGCAAAACTGCAGCGGTTGCCGGGTGGAATCGTGCTGCTGAGCTGATTCGGACGGGACGGGTAAAAAATTTCTCAAAAAAATCTTCCGAAAGCGTAGTCAACGGCCACTCGGGATTCGGTCTTAGCGGTGAGACCTCTCTTGATCCCCGAGGCGGCGGCGACTTCCGGCTGCAGCGTCAGGGGCGTACCGTCGTCTGAAGGAGCCGCCCGATGTCCGCCCGTTCACCCTCGACCGCTAATGGTCCCATGCGCCGCCATGCCCGTCACGCGGCGCTGCGAACCGGCGTCAGCGTGGTGGCGCTGTTCCTGGCCAATACTGCAGTGGAGGCACGTCCATTAGGCGGACAGGCACCGACACCATCGGCGGCGGCGATGGCTGCATCGCAGTCGGCGGCGCAGGACGCGGCGACGGTCGCCAAGCAAAGCCAGGATGCGATGGCGCGGGCCACGCGCGCCATCCAGGCGATGCAGGCGGTGCAGGACGCGGCGCGCAGCGCGGCGCAGGCCGCGCAGCGCTCCGCGACGCTGCCGCAGGTCGCTGTGCCGAATGGGCTGGCGCCGGGCGGCCTGCAGGCGGCGGCTGGATGGCAGGGCGCCAATGCGCCGACGCAGGCCGTCGATGCCAGCGGCCAGACCCAGGTCGGCATCCAGCAGACCCGGGCGCAGGCGATCCTGAATTGGAATTCGTTCAACGTCGGCGCGCGCACCACGCTCATCTTCGACCAGCAGGGCAACGCCAGTTGGGTGGCGCTCAACCGCGTGGTCGGCAGCACATCGCCGAGCCAGATCCTCGGCAACATCAAGGCCGACGGGTCGGTCTATCTGATCAACCAGAACGGCATCATCTTCGGCGGTGCGAGCCAGGTGAATGTCGGCAGCTTGATCGCGTCGACCGCCAACATCACCAACGACCAGTTCCTCACCAGCGGCATCTATTCGCGGCAGCAGAGCGGCCAATACGTGCCCAGCTTCACCGATGCTGGTGGGGCCGTGAAGGTCGAGGCCGGCGCGCTGATCTCGACCCGCGCGCCGTCGTCGGCGAAGCAGGGCGGCGGCTTCGTCCTATTGATGGGCACCGAGGTCAGCAACGCCGGCGCGATCAGCGCGCCGCGCGGTCAGGTGCAGCTTGCGGCCGGCAACGATTTCCTGCTGCGGCCAGGCTACGGCACCGACGCCAACCAGGCCTCGACCACGCACGGCAACGAGATTTCGCCGATCGTCCGCGATGCGCTTGCGGTCGTTGGCAATTCCGGCCTGATCTTCGCGCAGCAAGGCGACATCACACTCGCGGGCCGCAGCGTCGGCCAGGACGGCGTGCTGGTTGCCACTACCTCGGTCAACACCCGCGGCACCATCCATCTCCTGAACGCTGCCTCCGATGCTGCTGGTAGCGTCACGCTCGGCAGCGGCAGCCTGACCGCCATCCTGCCCGAGCTCGGCAGCGCCGAGACCGCGCTCGACAGCCAGCGCAACCAGTTGATCGCCGATTCCAACGCCTTCACCCACGTTCCGACCGCCAACGCCCAGTTCAACAATCTTTCGCTGCTCGCCGATCGGCTCGACCAAGGCCGCGTCGAGATCGTCAGTGGCGGCAACGTGGTCTTCAAGGATGGCTCTATCATGCAGGCGCAAGGTGGCCAGGTGGCCGTCAGCGCCGGTCGCCGCGTTTTCGCCGAGAATGGCGCGGTGATCGATGTCTCGGGCGTGCGCGGCGTGCTGCTGCCGATGTCGGCCAACAACATCATGGTCAACGTGCAAGGCAATGAGCTGCGCGATTCGCCGGTCAATCGCGATCAGGATTATCTGAAGAACGCAGATGTCTGGATCGACGCGCGCAATCTGGTGCTGGTGCCGGCTGGCACAGGCGGCTATGCGACCGACCGCTATTATACGCCGGGCGGTCTGCTCGAGGTCTCGGGCTATCTCGCCAATACCGCCCATCGCATCGGGGAATGGACGGCGCTCGGCGGCACCATCACGCTGGCGGCGCCGGAGGTGGTCGCGCAGAAGGGGGCAGTGTTCGACGTCTCCGGCGGCTCGGTCAGCTACGAGGGCGGCTATATCAGGACCACCAACTTCCTCGGGGCGGACGGCCGAACCTACAATATCAATAATGCGCGCGCCGATATGCAGTTCATGGCGCTCGGCGGCGGCTATGTGCGCAAGCACTACGTCGAGGGCAAGGTTTACGATAAGCTGACCGAGATCTGGACGTCCCCGTTCGGCAAGGGCAGCGTCTCCACCCGCTGGGAAGATGGCTACACCGTCGGCCGCGACGCCGGCTCCCTTATCCTGTCGACGCCGACGTCGATCTTCGAAGCCACCATCCTCGCCGACATCGTGAAGGGTGAGCGCCAGACCGGGAACCGGCCTTCCGGCACCGCCGACGGCTACAAGCTGCCCCAGGACGTCGCGCCGCTCGAGGGCAGGCTTGCGCTGGGCAGCTACTCGGGTATCGGTCTCACCGATGCATCCGCTGCGCGGGTCGTCTTTGGCCGTGTGTCTGATATCACTGAGGCGCTGAACGACAAATCGCCGTTGCCTGACAGCCGCATCGGCACCGCGTTGTTCGATACGGACGCGATCAATGCCGCCAAGCTGGGCGGTCTCAACTTTGCGAGCAGCAAGGAAATCGTTGTCGAGGCGCCGCTTGAACTTGCGCCCGGCGCGGAGGTGACCTTCGCGGCGCCGCATGTCGATATCGGCGCAGACGTCACGGCTCATGGCGGCAGTATTACGTTGACCAATCTCATGCATGCCGTGCTCGGCCAGGGGCAGAACGCGAAATGGTGGGCGCTCAACGACGCGAACGGCAATTCGCAGGTCACGATCGGCGAGGGGATCGCCATTGATCTCAGCGGATTATGGACCAATGAACAGCGCGACACGCAAACCGATTCATCACGTCTCGCGCATCTTGATGGCGGAAATTTCACCGTCTCGACCACAGGCGGCATCACGCTTTCGAAGGGTTCGCTCATTGACGTGTCGTCAGGCGGCGCCATCCTGGTGGATGGCAAAACCAAAGGCGGCAAGGGCGGCAATGTCAGCCTCGTCGCCAATGATTATGCGCATCTGGCCTCGACGCAGTTCTTCACCAATCCGCTCATCCTTGAGGGCGCTATCCGCGCGTATGGTTTTGGCGGCAGCGGCACGCTGACATTGGATGCGGGCCAGGCGATCGCGATCGGCAAGGCCGTGGCCGATGCGCTGGTGCTCGACCCCGAGCTGTTCCGGTCCGGCTTCTCCGCGTACAAGATCTCCAGCAACACTGGCATGGAGATCGGCGAGGGAACGCGCCTTGACGTCGAGGTGCCGGTCTATCGCTTCACGGACAAGAGCTATGACGCGGCGACGGGAAGCCCTGTCGCGGATGCCGCGGAGCTGTGGACGCCGCCGAGCTTCATCATCAACCCCGTCGCGCATAGCGTCACGCAGCGCGTCGGCGCCGATGTGACGCTCTGGAGCCTGCATGATTTCACGCTGGCGAAAGGCGCCTCGATCAATGTCGATGCGGGGCGCTCCGTCTCGATCTTCGCCAATCGCCAGACCGTCATCGACGGCGCGATCACGGCTCCCGCCGGCAATATCCTGATCACGAGCCTGCAGGACGCGCCCGGCGACACCAGGTACAATTCCGGATATGGCGAATTCGCCCTGACGCGGTCGATCTGGATCGGCAACGCCGCGGTGCTGGATGTCTCCGCACGTGGCGCGGTGGGACGCGATGAGCGCGGCGTCTCCTACGCAGCCGTGCCGGACGGTGGCACGATCCGCATCGGCGGGACGGGCGCGCTCGACAACGCGGGCGTGCCCGTTGTCAGCGACGCCTTTGTGATCCTTCGTCCCGGCGCCATGATCGATGCATCAGGCACCTCTGCGCTGGTCGATGTCTCCACCGGCAACGGCTATGTCTCGACGCCGGCCGCGAGCGATGGCGGGACGATCTCGCTCTATTCCGCCTTCGGCATCACGCTCGACGGCACCTTGCGCGCAGCAAGCGGCGGCAGCGGCGCCTCCGGCGGCGCGCTGAGTCTGACAATGGCTGAACGAGGTTATACGCTGGGGCAACCCACCGCGAGTTCGCCCTATGCCGCCGGCGACTTGACGGAAGCCTTCCAGAGGTCGCGCGATATCACCCTCGTGCAGTATGCGGGTCGCAGTGGCCTCAGCGCCGATCTTAAGCCGGGTGAGGGAGATCCGGCCCTGCAATTCGGCCGCACCGTGGTCGGTGTCGACCAGATCGAGGCGGGTGGATTTGCATCGCTCTCGCTCTCGACTCGCGATCTCTTTGTTTTTGGCGGCAATATCGATCTTCAGCTTTCGCGCAGCATCCGCTTGTCAGGCGGTGTGATAACGGCGCCCTCCGATCAATCCGCTGTCAACATTCGCCTTGCGGCGCCTTACGTCCGCCTGGAAGGGTTTAACTACAGCGGGACAAAGCCGGCACAGGTTGGGGATATCAAGGGGTATTATCCCGGCATCAACGTGGGGTCGGGCTTCCTTCTTGGTGCTCCTCAATCGATCGCGAAGGACAGCCATTTCACGATCTCCGCCGATCTCATCGATGTTTACGGGGATATTCATTTCGGCGCGACGGCCCAGCAAGGCTATGGCTCAGGGCTGATCCGAGATGCCATCGCCTATGGCTTTGACCAGGTGACGTTGCAAAGCCGCGGTGATCTTCGCGTTGGTGATGCCACAATCCGTGCCGACCAAAGCGAACAGGTTGGCGGCCTCAACGCCTACAATCTCACGCTGATCGCGGATCAGATTTATCCTCTGAGCGGCGCGGTCGCCATCATCAGGGCTGGGCAGCGGGCCGGATTGGACAATGGCGGCTATGCCCCAGATACCCGTCTCACCATCCGCCGCAATGACGATCAGACACCGGTGGTCCCGGCTTCGGTCTTCGGCGGTCTCGCCGTCTTCGCCGTCGACATCGACCAAGGCGGCGTTCTTCGCGCGCCGTTGGGTCATATCTGGTTAAACACTTATGATCAGTCCGCGGCCAATGCCGTGCCGCCTAACGCGCGTATCACGTTCCACAGCGGCAGCATTACGTCCGCGAGCGCGGCCGGCCTGATCATGCCCTTTGGAGGCACCTCGGACGGGATCACCTATCAAGGCGCGGACGGCACGCTGCGCAATCTGGCAAGCGCGTCGTATGATGACCAGCACGGCATTAAGATCTCGAGCGGCGTTTCGATCAACGCCGCATCGGTCGTGGGCGAGGTCGGGGCCGTGCTCGATCTCACCGGCGGCGGCGCGCTCACCGGCGTGGGTTTCATTTCCGGCCGCGGCGGTTCGGTCGATGTGCTGAAGACAGCGCTCGTCAATGCCAATCCGGTCAACAGCTACAGCGCCTCCGGCAACAAGGTCTATGCGATCCTGCCCGGTTACGCCGCTGATTATGCGCCAGCGATCGCAACCAACGGCGCTGGCGATCCGGCGATTGGCCAGCAGATCACGCTTCCCTCTGGCGTGCCGGGACTGCCGGCGGGCACCTATACGCTGCTGCCCTCCAGCTATGCGCTGCTGCCCGGCGGCTATCGCGTCGAGCTTGGCTCGACGGGAGCCACCACGATTGCGCCCGTGACCATCGGCAATGGCTCCGTCATCACATCGGGCTATCTCGGCGTCGCCAAGACCGGAATTCAGGACGCGCTTCCGACCAGGGTAATCCTCAGCTCCGGCCAGAACACGCGCCGTTATTCGCAGTACAACGAGACGAGCTATGGCGATTTCGAGCGCGCGCAGGCGGCCCAGTTCGACGGTCTTCGGCATCGTCTGCCAGAGGACGGCAAGGTACTTGAGATCAGTCTCCTGCCGCAGCTGGATAATATGAAGTCGCTGTCCTTCGCCGGCACCGCGCTGTTCGATGGTGCCAAGGGCGGTATTGACGGCACGCTGATCATCAAGCCGGCGAGCGTCTCGTCGGGTCCTGCCGTGCTCGACATCACGGCGCCAGGGGCCGCGCCTATTGCCGGGCATACATCCATATCGAGCGACGACGTCAATGCCTTCAAGGCATCGACGCTCTTGCTGGGCGGCACGAGCATGTTCTTCGTGGAGGACAAACCCGGCGTCGGCGCCAACATTTATTTCGACGCAAGCTCGACTGCGGCCGTGAACCTGCTCGATGGCGCCACCATCCGTGCGGGCCAGGTGTTCCTGGTCGGCAAGGCCGTCAACATGGCGGGCGGCGCGACCATCGATACGCGTGGATTGAGCAGCAACAACGTCGATTCCACGCTCGGCTATGTCTATGCCAACATAAGCCCTTATTCGGGCGCTGATCCCAATGCCAGTCCGGCCGTGCTCGCGATCGCCAATGGATGGTTCCAATTCCTGAATGCCGTCGGCCCCGGCAAGATCGACATCGCGAGCGGTGCATCGCTGCTCACCGACGGCAGTGTCGTGCTGGCCGGGCCGGGCGGGCTCACCATGGGTGACGTCAATTTCGGCGCACGTTATCTCAACGTCACACAGGAGCAGGTCAATGCCGGCACGGAGGCTGCGCTCGCCGCGGCGCAGGCCGCGGGCCAGCTTCCCTCGGGTTGGAACCTCACCCAGAGCGTGCTCGACAAACTCCTGCGGCCGTCAACGACCGCCGGTGTCCCCGCGCTTGAGCAACTCATTCTCACGGCAAACCGCGCGTTCAATCTGGTCGGCAGCGCCGCGCTCGACACCACGCGGCAGGAGGGGGCGGGGGATCCGCTCAAGCTCGTTCTCAACACACCGGCCATTTATGGTCTTGGCTCCGCAAGCGACACGGCGAGCATCAAGGCCGATGTGCTGATCTGGAACGGCATCCGCGCCGGCACTGCCGCTCCGTATGGCAGCCAAGCGCCGGCCAGCGTCATGCCCGGCGGTCCCGGCACGGGATTGGGGCATCTCGCCATCACGGCGAACGAGGTTCTGTTCGGCTACGACGCTTCGCAGAGCAAGCCGACCGATGGCGCAACGCTGAATCGTCTCGCGCTCGGCTTCTCGGATGTCACGCTGACGGCGTTGAGGCGCGTCACCGCGAACAGCGATGGCGCGTTCAAAGTGGGCTTGAGCCAGGACAGTCAGGGCGCCTTGCAGGGCGGGAATCTCACCATCGCGGCCCCGCTGATCACGGCGAGCAATGGCGCGAAGCTCGATGTCACCGCGGGCGGCGCTCTGCGTCTGGTCCCGCCGGCTGGGGCCGCGCCCGCGGACACACGCGGCGTGACAGATCTCGGCGGGACTGTTTCCTTTGGCGGTGACAGCGTCTTTGTCGATACCGCTTTTGCCTTGCCCTCCGGCAAGCTGACGTTCAACGCCGCGCATGACGTCGTGCTCGGCGGAAACGCGGTGATCGACCTGTCAGGCCGTGCTATTTCCTTCTTCGAAGTCACGAAATATAGCTGGGGCGGCGATCTCGTTCTGAATGGCACGAGCGGCGATATCATCCAGGGCGCCGGCTCGGTGATCGATGTTTCGGCGGTGAACAACGCCGCGGGCTCGATCACGGCCAAGGCCATCGACACTGCACATGGGCATGTCTCGTTCGGCGGCACGATCAGGGGGGCGTCGACGGGTGATTTCGAGAGCGGCCAGTTCACGGTGGCGGCGCAGGATTTTGGCGATTTCGCCGCATTGAACGCGAAGCTCAATGACGCCGGCTTCTTCAGCGCGCGTAGCTTCGATTTGCGTCAGGGCAGTCTTGTCATCGGCAACGGCGTCAAGGCGCGCTATGTGACGGTCTCCGTCGATCAAGGCAGCCTCACGGTCGACGGCAGGATCGATGCGAGCGGGACGAAGCCCGGCACCATCCGCCTGTCGGCGCGTGACGATCTGACCTTGACGCGGAACGCCGTGCTCGATATGCATCACTCTGTTCTGCAGACCGACAGCTATGGTGCGCCGATCGAGGCCAACAACACCGCGCATGTCGGACTCACGACCAAGCAAGGCACAATGACGCTGGCGCCAGGCGCGACCATCGATATGGCCTCGCCGGATAGTGTGGCGCGCGGCAAGCTGGAAATCAACGCGCCGCGTCGGGGCGGAGCGAATGGCGATGGCGCGGGCGCGAACGACATAGCCATCGACGCGCGCAGTCCGCTCGATATCCGCGGTGGCAGCAGCATCGCGATGAACGGCTTCCGCACCTATGAACTTCCAGGCGGCAGCGTCATCGATCAGGCTTACCTTGATGGTCTGCATGCCGACAGTGAGGCATTCATCAACGGGGCACTCCAGAATGGCGACTTGCACAATCGTCTTGCCGGGCTCGCGGCTTATGGCTCCGCCTTCCATCTGCGGCCGGGCGTTGCCATCACGTCGGACGGCGATCTGTCGACGAAAGGCGATCTCGATTTCTCCAACTATCGCTATGGGCCAAAAGCCGATCCGGCGGTGCGAGGGTCCGGCGAAGCGGGCGTGCTCGTCGTCCGTGCCGCCAGCGATCTCAAGATCAACGGTAGCATCACTGACGGTTTCGCACCGCCGCCAGCATCGCCCGACGCGCTGACCGTACTGGCCCAAGGTTTCCTCACCTCCGACTATACGGTCACAGCGGACGGCGCGCTGCTCGCCGAGGGCTCGAGCATCCCGCGCACCGGCATGATCAACATATCACTGCCGATCGCTGAGGATACGAAGATCACGACGAACCCGACGCTCTCGGCACCTATTCCCGTCGATGTCGTCCTCTCACGGCCGTTTACGGTGGCGGCCGCGCCAAGGAGCCTGACTGGCGGCAGGATCATCGCCCCAGATGGTACGGTTCTGCACGAAGCGGGGACGGCCACAGCTTCGCTCGTAAAGGGAGAAGTCTGGCCTGCCGGCACCAGACTTTCAGCGGGCGTTGCTTTCAACCAGCCGGTCGTAAACAACTCGATAGCTCTCTACATCAAGGCGACGACTCTGCCGCCGATGACGGCGCTTAATGTGTTTGGTGGGTATACGTTCTCGCAGGATGTTACGATTCCGATCGGCACGGTTTTGCCGGCCGGCATGACGAACGTGAATCTGACCGGGCCGGGGGATCGCAGGATTTGGGCAATCTCGCCGCTGCTGGCGGCAGGCACCCAATCATGGTCGATGCGGCTTGTGGGCGGCGCCGATCTTGCGAGCGCAGACACGCGCACGCTGCAAACCGCCAACACTCTCGCTGGTTCGGGCAATGTCGTGTTGAATGATCCTTTCCAGGTCACGCTTGCCGCCGGCAATACGCCGACGTCAGGCGTCAGCGTCGTGCGCACCGGCACCGGCGATCTCGAAATTCTGGCTGGCGGCAACTACGAGCAAGCGTCACTGTTCGGTGTGTACACCGCCGGCACCGCAGTTAGGGAGACCGGCACCGCGGCGAACGATGCTTACAATGTGAGCCGAGGCAAGCTGGCCGATAACACAGTGCTAGGCTCGGCAAACGCCGCGTATGAAGCGACGCTCGGCTCGGAGCGCATGTATTATACCGAGCATGGCGGCGATTTCCTGCTTGCCGCGCAAGGCGACGTCAAGGGCACGCTGACGTCGCGCGCGGACGAGGTTGGAAGCTGGCTGTGGCGCCAGGGCGGTTCGGAGATCGGCCAGCGCACGGCATGGGGCATCAATTTCGGCAGCTATACGTTTGATCAGATCAACACCAATAACGCCGCTGCTTTGAATCTGTCCGCTTTCTCCGGCCTCGGTACGCTCGGTGGCGGCAATGTCACGCTGCAAGCGGGCGGCACGCTCGGCGGCGACACAGGTCGCGGTGTGGTCATCGCCGTCGGTGGCAGCGGCCGCGTGATGGGCGATGGGAGCCTGGTCCAGACGGGCGGCGGCACGCTGTCGGTGAAGGCGGGCGATATCGGCACCGGCGGCAACCAATTCGTGAATCTGCGCGGGACCATGGATGTCGCGACGGGAGATTTCGGCAGTCTCACCGCGACAAACATTCGTAACGATAACGGGACGGATCCGCGGCCGATCAATCCGCTGACGCCTTATTCGATGACCACGCTGTATGGCGGAGATTTCGCGCCGGGCGATAGCGTGATCAACCTTCGCGCGCGTGGCGATCTGGCCGTGGGAACCATCCTCGATCCGGGCCGCGTCGGCCTCACGGCCTGGACGGACGCGAATAACGGTCAAACGAACGGTGACGGCGCGAGTTGGTTCACGCTGTGGACGGGGCAAACCGCCGTCAAGATGTTTGCCGCGGGTGGCTCGCTCCAGCCGGGCAGCGGCGCAACCTATTCCCGATACCTGCCCACGATCATGCGGGCGATCGCCGCGAACGGCAATATCTATAACCCGGGCGGAGGGCTCATGCTGCCGTCACCGAGTGGCGAACTCGAGGTGCTGGCGCAAGGATCGATCTTCGGCGACGGTAAGGAGATGGGTCCCTTGATGACTCCGACAACGGCGTTGGCGACGCCGTTCAAGCCGGCCTGGGTGATTCTGAATGATGGGCTTAACATCACGGCCTCTAACTATTTCGGCGATTACGCGAATGCGGCTGACCAAGTCGGTGGAGGAATTGTCGTCTATTCCTACACGAGTGGTGGGCACCCCTTCGCCTTCGATTCAAGCACGGTGAAGAATAAAGCCCCGCTGGACCAAGGCGATCCGTCTCAACGCAAGCCGTCACACATCTATGCGGTGAATGGCGACATCACGGGCATCAGATATGGCCGGATCGTCGACCAGAGCTGGACCGCCCCCGATCAGAGCATCGTTGCAAACACCTATTATCAGGCTGCAAGGCCGCTGCGGATGCTCGCAGGCGGAGATATCGTCAATACGATGGGTCTGATCCTGCACACCGATCAGAACGACGTGTCCACCATCGCGGCCGGCGGCAGCATCATCTATGCGGGCGCTCCCTCGTCCACCAACGGGTGGCGCGGAGGCTTGGCGATTGCCGGCCCCGGTACGCTCGAAATCACAGCCGCCAAGGACATCTATCAAGGGTCAATCGCGACGGTCGAAAGCATCGGACCGTTGCTCGCGGGCGACCAACGGCCTGGTGCTGGTGTCGTGATGCAGGCCGGCGTCGGCGCAGGCGAAATCGGTGTTGGACAAGTCGACTGGACCGGTTTTGCGAAGCTCTATCTCGATCCGAAGAATCTCATGGGCGAGGGGAAACTCGCCGATCAGCCCGGCAAGGTGGCAAAGACTTATGGGGATGAACTTTATGACTGGCTGAAGGAACGCTTCAGCTATAGCGGGTCCAAGGCCGATGCGCTCGGTTACTTCTTCACCTTGTCGGCAGCGCAGCAGCGCATCTTCCTGCGGCAGGTCTATTACGCCGAACTGACCGCAGGCGGGCGCGAATACAACGAAGATGGCGGCCCACGTGCCGGCTCTTATTTGCGCGGGCGCCAGGCGATTGCAACGTTGTTGCCGAACGATGCCGCCTATGGTGGGGATATCACGATGTTCTCGGCGGCGGTCGCGGCCGGCGCGGGTAAGACGACCGTTCAAAGCGGTTATGTGCACACCGATTTCGGCGGCGACATCCAGTTCCTGGTGCCGAACGGGGAGGTCACGCTCGGGACCGAGGGGCTGTCGCCGGGCGCCGATGCCGGCCTCATCACGCAAGGGGCAGGCGACATCCAGATCTATTCGAAGGGCAGCGTGCTGCTTGGCCTGTCGCGCATCATGACCACGTTCGGCGGCAATATCATCGTCTGGTCGGCGGAAGGCGACATCAACGCCGGCCGCGGCGCCAAAACCACGGTGATCTACACGCCGCCCAAACGCGCCTACGACAGATACGGCAATGTCACCGTGTCACCGGTCGTGCCGTCCAGCGGCGCCGGCATCGCGACGCTGAGACAGATCGCGGAGGTGCCGCCCGGGACGGTCGATCTGGTCGCGCCGCTCGGCACCGTCGATGCAGGCGAGGCGGGGATCCGCGCATCGAGCTTCGTCAACATCGCAGCCTTGCATATCGTCAACGCCGCCAACATCCAGGCGCAAGGCGGCGTCGTTGGCGTGCCGCAGGTCCAGGCACCCAACATCGGCGGCCTGACCGAAGCCTCGAACACGGCGGGCGCCGCAGCCCAGCAAGCCACCGTGCCGCAGGCGCGCGCCGGCGAGCAACCCTCCATCATCATCGTCGAGTTCCTCGGCTTCGGTGGAGGAAGTGAGGAAGATCGCCCCAATAGCGAACAACAGCGGAACCGTGGCAGACAAAGCAACAATTATGACCCGAACAACATGGTCCGCGTTCTTGGCAACGGCACATTTTCCGCGGAGGACACCAAGCAGTTGACGGCGTTGGAGCGCGATGCGCTCACCCGCCAGGTCGTCGCGCCAAGCTCTCCATAATTGGCATGGAGCGATCTGCCTGGGAATGTCGTGTCGTTGGTGGTGACCGCTACGGGACGGGCAGGCAGTGCGTTGTGGTCACTGCTTGATCCAAACAGTCATACCTGGCTCGAGGCTGGCCGCCTCTCCCTGTGGGTCGAGGCGCAAGCGTAGCGTGTTGCGGTCGTGATCGCCAATCACGCGCTCGGCCTGCCAGGTCGCAAAGACGCCGAGCGGCCGCAGTTCGGCGATGGCGCTCTTGATCGCGCCGTCGTTGCCGTTCCGCACCACGCCGACTGTTTCTCCGACCGCGAGACCGCTCAGATGGTCTTCGCGCACATTGAATGAAAGCCACTGCTTGCCCGCCGCTTCGACCATCAGGATCGGTTGACCCGCGCGAACGTTCTCGCCGACTTCTGCGGCGATGACGCTGACCACACCGTCGGCGGGAGCACGCAAGACCATCTTGTCGAGGCGACGCTCGAGCACCGCGACCGCGGCCGCTGCGGCCTGCACCTCTGCATCGGCGATCGCGCGTTCCTCCTGGGTCGGACCCGCCACGGCCGCATCGTAGTTCGCCTGGGCCTCCGCCACATCGGCACGTGCGCTCGCGGCGTCGTTTTCGGCCTGGTCAAGCGCCTGCTGGGACTCAAAGCTCTGACGCGCCAGCGTGGTGGTTCTTGTGAGCTGGGCCTGCACATAGTCGAGGCGGGCCTTTGCCTTGGCGATTGCAGCTTTCAGAGAGTCGACCTGCTCACGCCTGACGCCGGCATAGACGTTGTTGCGGTTCGCGGTTGTTGAGGCGAGCGCGGCGCGCGCCTGGTCCACCTGTGCGGTCAACTCCACCGCCGAGAGCGTCGCGAGGACATCGCCGGCATGTACCTGCGCGCCCTTCTTGACCGCAATCGAAACGAGTTGGCCGTTTACTTCCGGCTCCACCCTGACCTCGGTCGCCCGCACGACGCCAACGATTGCGGACGGCGATCCGGAACCACGGACGGAATAGATCACAACGCCCGCGACGAGCGCGAGTGCGATCGCGGCGATGGCGACACGCCTAGCTTTGCGCACGTGTCTGCCCTCTCTTGACGGCAAGCGCTGAGATCACGGCGAGCACGAAATAGGCAAGCGCCAAGCACCACAGTCCAAGCCAATCGTGTGCGACCTCCCAAATGCTGGCGCCGAGCTGGTTGATGCGCACGAGGCCGTCAATCGCGAAGTCGGCCGGGAACAGTCGGCCCAGGGCGATGGCCACATCGGGGATCGCCTCGCGCGGCCATGCGAAGCCGGCGGTGAAGAATTGGGGCAGGCTGGTTGCAAGGAGCAGGATGGTTGCGTTTTCGGGCCGCGTGAACCAGGCGCCGACGGCCTGCCCCATGAAGCTCGTCGCAAGCAGGAAGACGGCAGCAAGCGCGAGCAGTTGTGGAAGATGCCCGAGCGTTGAAAAGCCATAGATGCGCGGCAGCACGATGAGATAAAGTGCGAGCGCTGGAAGGTAAATCGTCAGATGGGCGATGCCGCGGCCGAGCACGCCGGCGAACGCTCCGCCGCCGGTTGCCAGCGCAGTACGGGTCAACATCGCCGCACCGATCAGAAGGGTTTGCTGCAGGATCAGCACAAACGCCGCTGGGACGATGTAGCTTGCATAGCCGCCCACGGGGTTGAAGATCGGCTGCAGCAGAATGTCGGCCGGGCTCGAACTCGCCAGCTTCGCCTTGACAAGGCTTCCATCCGAGCGTGCGCCTCGCGAAACAAGCTCGGACGTCAATGTCCCGATTGCGGTGGCGACCCCGCTGGCGGTCGATCTGAATATGAACAAATAGGTGGCATCCGCGTAGATCGGAATGTGAGCGGTGATGCCCTTGAGCACGTCGCGCTCAGTGTTTGGGGGGATTTCGACGGCGGCAAAGGCCTTCCCACGATCGATTGCGGTGCGTGCCTCGGCGAGTGTACGGGTGCGGACCGCAACGCTCAATGCTCCGCTCGCATCCAGCGTCTCGACGATCTGGCGGCTGAGATCGCTCAGATCGTTGTCGACGACCGCGATGGGAAGCTTGCGCAGGATCTGATTCAGATAGGGTTGCGGATAATAAATGCCGTAGACCAAGGGAGCCAGGAACAGGAGGGTGAAGGCGCTCCGCGCGCCGAGCACGCGCCGCCACTCCGCCATGAAGGCGCCGCCGACGCCGGGGGGCGCGCGGCCGATCTCTGATTGCTCGGCTGGTCGCGCCGTCTCAAACCAGCCCCTGCGCTTGAGGCTCGCTATACGCAGCAAGGCGAGGCCAGCATAGAGCATCGTCAGGCCGGCGAGCGCCGCGAACGGAATGGCGGAGTCCGACACCGGCAATCCGCGTGCCGCTTGGCCCAACAACACGGCCATGTACCAGCGCAGCGGCAGTATCGCGCTCCAGACTTGCGCAAACGCATTCATGCCGATCGCGGGGAAGCCGACGCCGGCGTAGCCGAATGCAGGAGAGGCAACGAGGCCCGCAAGTCCCAGCCCCGTCGCCAGATCGCCGACCAGGAGCTGCAGCAGGGCACCGAGCGAGAGGTAGGCTACAATCAGGAGCGAGCCGGCGGCCACCATCAACGGCAGGTCTCCCCTGAAGGGGACTTGCAGCACGCCCTCCAGGAAGAGCGGCTCGGCAAGCATGATGAGGAGGAAGATGCCGAAGAGGGGCGCGAGCTTGCCGGCTAGCGCAACGACCGGATCGCCTCCGGCACTTTCGAGCCAGGCCCGCGCGTCGCGCCGGCGGAATTCGGAGCCGACGGAATAGCCTGCCGCGAGCGTGATCACTACATGGATGATCGTCGGCAGCAGCGCACGGAGCAGGAACTGGGCATAGTTCTTTTGAGGATTGACAAGCGCGATGGTTTCCCCGGCCATCGTTCCGATCGAGGCTGGTGTGGGCGCTGCGTGCTTCGCGGGGGCTGCCACGGCGGCTGCGGCGGAAAGCGCATCGCTCAGCCCCGAGGAGGCAATGCCGGCCGCCGTCAGGAACTGCTGGTTGTAGAATCCAACCACCTGCGGACGGCGTTGAGCCTGCAGGTCGCGCTCGAAATCCGGTGGGATATAGATTGCCGAGATCGCCTTTCCGGACCGTATATCCTTCACGGCCGTGGACAGCGTACCGGAGCGGTCGACGATTTTCAGGCTCGGAGATGCCGCGACGTATTCCACCAGGGCACGCGAAGCGTCCGACTTGTCCTCGTCGACGACCGTCACGCCGAGCCCCCGGATGACCGGATGGCTGAAGACCGTTGTGAGAACCACGAACGCGAAGAGAGGCACGCCAAAGATCAAAAGCAGCGCCACACGATCGTGAAACAGCCATTGGCACTCGCGCTGTGCGACCAGCAGAAATCCCGGTGTTAACGCCAGCCTCATTGCCGCGACCGCCAGTCGAGATAGGCGCTCATACCTGGTCGCAGCTCGGGCACCGGCTGGACCGGGTAGGCACGAATCGAAAACGTCCGCAAATCGAAATCGCCCGAAGCACGCGTGGCCCGCCAGCTCGCATATTCCCCCTTGGTTGCAATAAGCTTGACCTCGACGGTGACGCGGCGGTCATCGAGAGCCGGAATGCGGACATCAAATCGATCGCCGACCTTCAAGCCCTTGACGAGATCCTCGCGAAGATCGAAGTGAATCCAGACGTCGCCCAGATCGATCAAGGTAACCAGCGGCACGCCCGGCGATACGTATTCGCCAGGCTCAATATTGCGCTGATAGATCTGCGAGGCGACGGGGGCATAGACCACGAGTTGATCGATGATCGATTGAACGCTCTGGATATCGGCAATGGCCTTTTCGACGTTGGCCCTGGAGATCGCCCGCTCCTCCTTTGTGTAGCCATTGACAGCCTGGTCGTAGGACGATTTGGCCTGATCGACTGCGCGCTCGCTTTCGTGCAGCGTGTCGGTCACTTGGTCGAGACGGGCTTGCGGCGCATTGCCTTGCTGAGTCAATGTGTAGGTACGGTCAAAGGTCTTCTGGGCAAGCACCTGGGCAGCCTGCGCCCGCTCCATTGCCGCTTTCCGTGCGGCAATGGTTTCCACCCGTGTTCCGACGAGGACGTTGGCAAGTTGAGCCTCGGCGACAGTCTTTGCTGCCTTCATTTGCTCGTGTTTGGCCAGAGTTTCGGGATTGTCGATCCGCACGAGCACAGCGCCAGCCGGAACGTTCTGGCCACGTTCGACGGGAATTTCCTTGACCCGCCCGTCGACACGCGCGGCTATATCCAGCCGCGTTGCATCGACCTCGCCCTGGACGAGCAGTGGTTCCGGTCGCAAGAGATAGAAGACAGAGAGCGCGACGACGGCAGCTGCAACGATGCCGACAATGATGGAAGGAGCGCGCGTCGCGGTGCGGGTGTTTTTCTCTCCGTCCCTTGGTGCGTCGGACGTACTTTGAATTTCCTTGTCAGAGATCGGCATGTCCGCGCCTGATTCCCCTTTCCGTGACCGGGGTAGTCGTTTGCTAGCCTTGGTTGTTAGGTCTGTCCAATCTCGATCCGCTGAATTCCGCGAGCAAAAAGATCAACTATCGGCAGGGTGCATGTCAACCTCTGCCCTTATCAGGTACCGTCCGCTCGTCACTGGGGATGATGGTCTCGTCTCGATATCGGTATGCTGTACGGAGACCTGATGACGGCCGTGCAACAGGAGCCTTTCGCTCAATCGCGTTCCCGTGAGCTGAAGAGAGAACGGTCGCTCAACCAGGCCCAGGCTTGAGCAGCCAATAGCTTCTCAGCCTTTGTGAAACCCGGCTTGACACGCGTTCCAGCATGTTCGCATTATGTTCTCAGTGAATTTCGGTCAAATTTCACCGGTAAACGCTCTGGATGGCAACGGCGGCCACCATCCTTCATGCAGACCTTGATGCCTTTTACGCCTCGGTCGAGCAACTGCTCGATCCTTCGCTGCGCGGCAGACCTATCGCTGTCGGTGGCGGGGTTGTGCTTGCTGCCTCATACGAAGCCAAGGCGTTCGGGGTTCGAGGTGGTATGCCGGGACGGCACGCACGCCAGCTATGTCCGCAACTCACTTTTGTCGGCGGCCATTTCAAGGACTACCAACGGCTGGGTGATGCTGCCATCAAGGTGATCGGCGATTTCACGCCACTGGTGGAGCGTATTTCCATCGACGAGGCGTTTGCCGACGTTGCCGGCTGCACCCATCTCTTCGGTACGCCCGCCGAAATTGCAAAGACAATCCGCCAACGCGTGCGGATGGAGATCGGTCTTGGGATCTCGGTCGGTGTGGCGCGCACCAAGCATCTGGCGAAAATTGCCTCGCAAGTGGCGAAGCCAGATGGGCTCGTGGTCGTGGATCCCGACACCGAACTGGAGTTCCTTCACCGCCTGCCCGTCGAGCTGATGTGGGGAGTGGGTCCCGTCACGAAGGCGCAGCTCGCCGAAATCGGCGTGCTGACCATCGGGCATCTGGCAAAGACACCGGGATGGTCGCTCGAGCGCTTGCTCGGTCCCGCTGCAGGCGAGAAACTCGCGGCGCTGGCATGGAATCGCGATCCGCGGGAGATCAAGTCTCACCGCCGGGCCGGATCGGCAGGGGCGCAGTCAGCGATTGGCAGGAAGCCGGCCGAAGAGCGGATTATTCGACCCACGCTGCTTCACCTCGCGGACCGCATCGCTACGCGACTCCGGGTGAAGTCCAGGCCCGGTCGAACCGTGACGGTCCGCGTTCGCTTCGCCGACCTGAGCTCGGTGACGCGCTCGGTAACGCTCGATGCGCCGATCTCCGCGACCATGATTCTTGCTGAGATCGCCGAGGAACTGGTGCGAGCAATCCTTGCAGATCATCCGGACCAGAAGACCATCTCGCTATTGGCGATCTCCGTGTCGCATCTTGAGGAGCACTGGGATCTCGAGCTCGAACTCCCCCTTGAACTTCAAGATGAAGCGCGCCGCCCCGGCACCAGGATAGGCATGGCCCGTTGGGCGGCTGATTGCGCCGTCGACAAGATCCGCGATCGCTTCGGATGGGATGCGATCGGATACGGCCCGGCAGCGCTTGGCATTTCTCGTTCCGTGCCCGACGAGTTTCGCAAACTCGCCGAAAAAGACCTCTAACCCTCGAAAGCCTTGGCCCGACAAGCGACCGGTGGGTACGAGCTCCTATTTACCAGCTAGCCGCCAGCGGCAAAGACCTCGCCGTTCCTGACGTGCTTAGATGCGCGCGCTTGTGCTGTACAGCTCCGCTGGCACGAAAAATGCTGAGGCGCCTCCGCGATGGCGAGCGCAAAGCTCGCCGGGCAGACGGAGGACAACATGAGAGCCCAAGTATTGAGAGCGTACGACGAGAAGCTTTCCAACGACCAGTGGGTCAGCGAAGAAAAAGCGCCTGATCCCAAGTTGACTAAATCGACTGATGTCATCGTCCGCATCGGTGGTGCTGGCGTATGCAGGACCGACCTTCATATCATCGAAGGTGTATGGAAGCCGCATATGGATCCGACCGGCGACAAACTGCTACCCATCATCATGGGACACGAAAATGCAGGTTGGATCGAAGAGGTTGGCAAGGAAGTCGAGGGAGTAAAGAAGGGTGACCCGGTCATCGTTCACCCGAAGATCACCGGTGGCACCTGTCTCGCCTGTCGCCGAGGCTTCGATATGCATGGTCCCGGCACGTTTCCGGGGCTTGATTGCAACGGCGGCTATGCAGAATTCCTTTGCACCTCCGAACGCAATATTGTGCCGCTGCCACGAACTCTTGCGCCAAAGGATGTGGCGCCTTATGCGGATGCGGGCCTCACGGCCTATCGCGCGGTCAAGAAGGCCTCTCGTCACCTTTTGCCGGGCGAATCCTGCGTCGTAATCGGTGCAGGTGGGTTGGGCCACATCGGAATCCAGTGTCTCAAGGCGATGTGTGCGGCCGATATCATCGTTGTCGACAAGTCCGAAGCGTCGCTGAAGCTGGCCGAAAAATCGGGCGCCGACCATCTGGTGAAAGCTGACGGCAACGAAGTGGCAGCCGTTCTGGCATTGACTGCCGGAAACGGCGCGGAAGCCGTGATCGATTTTGTTGGCGAGAAAGGCACGACGTCCAAGGGGCTGGCGATGACCCGCCCGATGGGCAGCTACTACGTTGTTGGCTACGGTGAAGACATCCGCGTTCCGACCGTGGATATGGTGATCACCGAGAAAAACATTATCGGCAACCTGGTCGGTACATGGGCCGAGCTAACGGAGTTGATGGCGCTTGCGGATCGGGGTTTGGTCGAACTCGCAACCGCCGAATATCGCCTCGCGGACGCCAACAAGGCACTGCACGATCTCAACGCCGGCAAGATCCATGGACGCGCAGTTTTGATTCCTTGACAAAGAGTTCTAATCCATCGCGGGCATCCGTTTGCTCGCGATGGATTTGGCGTCCGCCCGTCATATGCCATGGCGGACTTGGTCCAAGCGAGTGACCGCTATTGCGGCGCAAACATTGCGATGCAAACTGACGCCTCTGCGTTGCAGCGATTCTCATTTTGCAATTCCTGTCGCAATTTGCGTCTCGATCAGTCGTCAAGCCGAGAGCCGTGCGGGCGCGACCGTCACTCATCTCATGCTCACGTCATCAGAAATCATCTGGCGAGGCGCTCGGACGAGCTGGCACGCCCATTGCAAAGCTCCTGAGCACAACAACGCTGACTGGTCCATCGTCTGGGGCGAGCCGCGAAAAGAACGAGGGAAGGGGATGTCGAGCTGAGGGCGTATCTTCTGCGGGACAACGCAATTGCGATCGAGGCCGCTGGTTCCATGATCGCTGCTGATCGTCCGCAGAGCGCTCCACAGTCATCCTGAGACCCTTGCCGATATCAAACGTCCGGTCGTGAGAACGGCCGCGAGGTGGCCCGTAACGCACGGGTAAGCACTGCCCGGCCCGTCGAGGCGCAGGGCAGGCGGAATATCGATGTGGTTTCTGACTCGATCAGGAGGATAGACTAGATGTCTGGAACGCTAACGCTCAACAAGATCACCGCCCAGCGCGGCATTTCCGTCGGTGACGCTGCAAAGAAGATTGCAGATCTCGGCTGGAATCCTTCCTACGTCCAGGAAGCGATGACCTTCCCCACGGACTACAAGATCACGAAGGCGCCGAAGGACCCGATGAAACAGGTCCTTCGCTCCTATTTCCCGATGCAGGAGGAAAAGGACAACCGCGTCTATGGCGCGCTTGATGCGGCCCTGCGCGGCGACATGTTCCGCAACGTCGAGCCGCGATGGGTCGAGTGGATGAAGCTGTTCCTGGCGATCATCCCGTTCCCCGAGATATCGGCGGCGCGCTCGATGGCGATGGTCGGCCGTCTCGCTCCGGGTGAGGATCTCCGCACCGGCTTCACGATGCAGATGGTCGACGAGTTTCGTCACTCGACGATCCAGATGAACCTCAAGAAGTGGTACATGGAGAACTACATCGATCCGGCCGGGTTCGATATCACGGAAGAGGCGTTCGGCAAGTGCTACGCCACCACGATCGGCCGTCAGTTTGGTGAGGGCTTCATCACCGGTGACGCAATCACTTCGGCGAACATCTATCTGACCGTCGTGGCTGAGACTGCCTTCACGAACACGCTGTTCGTGGCGATGCCGTCCGAAGCCGCTCGCAACGGCGACTACGCGCTTCCGACCGTGTTCCTTTCCGTGCAGTCGGACGAAAGCCGGCACATCGGCAACGGCCATTCGATGCTGATGTCCATGCTCAAGGAGCCCGACAACCATCTGCTGATCGAGCGGGACCTGCGCTATGCCTTCTGGCAGAACCACGCGATCGTCGATGCCGCGATCGGAACCTTCATCGAGTATGGAACCACGAACCGCGACAAGACCAAGGAGTCCTATGCGGAGATGTGGCATCGCTGGATATTCGAGGACTATTATCGCACCTATATGCTGCCGCTCGAGAAATACGGCATCAAGATCCATCATGACGACGTCCAGACAGCCTGGAAGCGCCTGACCGAGAAGCACTACGTGCACAGGGTCGCGCAATTCTTCGCGGTTGGCTGGTCGGTGAACTTCTGGCGGATCGAAGCTCAGACCGACAAGGACTTCGAGTGGTTCGAGCATAAATATCCGGGCTGGTACGCCCAGTTCGGCGAATTCTGGAAATGGTACGAGAAGCTGTCGCATCCCGGCCAGACCAACATCCTCTTCAATAGCGATGTCGGCTACGTCTATCCGCATCGTTGCTGGTCGTGCCTGGTGCCTTGCCTGATCCGTGAGGACATCGTTACGGACGAGATTGACGGCAAGCTCTATACCTTCGCGCATGAGCTGGATCGCTGGACTGCCGTGCAGGCATTCGCCGGCGAATACGAGGGACGACCGACGCCCGCGATGGGCCGGTTCAGCGGACGGCGGGAATGGGAAAGCTGCTACGATGGCTGGGACCTCGCCGATGCGATCAAGGACCTCGGCTTCGTCCGCACTGACGGCAAGACGCTGGTGCCGCAGCCACACCTGCGCTTCGACGAGAAGGAGATGTGGACGCTTGACGATGTCCGCGGCCACACCTTGAAGAGCCCGCTGCTGACGCTGCGAGAAATGAGCCCGGCCGACCGGGAGGCGCATCTCGCCGAGTATCGCAAGGGATTCACCATCAATCCCTGCAACTGACCCAAACGAAAGGAGCCGGCTCCGGTCGGCTCCTTCTCTCAATCCCTGAAAGTTCTGCAAGCCTTGGTTTGAGGAGGCCCCATGGGCGCGCCCGCTAATGTCGTTCGCCTGCATCCGGTAGGCATAGAATTCGAGGTCGAGGAGAACGAGACCGTCCTTGATGCCGCCTTCCGCCAAGGCATCGCGTTGCCGCATGGTTGCAAGGAGGGACAATGTTCAGCGTGCAAATGCGTCCTTACCGAGGGCGATGTGGAGCTGAAGAAATACTCGACGTTCGCGCTCAACGAGATGGAGCGTGGTCAGGATTACATTTTGTTGTGCCGCACGTTGGCCTACTCGGATCTTGAAGTAGAGCTCCTCAACTATGACGAAGAGGTGCTGTCGAAATCGATACCGGTCAGGGACTTCACGGGCACAGTGACGAGCGTCTCCGCGCTGACCCACGACATCAGGCACCTTGAGATCTCGCTGGAGCAACCTCTGAAGTTCTGGGCGGGTCAATATGTCGACATCACGCTCGCGGGGGCAGAGACGATTACGCGCTCGTTTTCCATGGCAAATTCGCCGCTCGAAGGCCAAAAACTCGCATTCATCATCAAGAAGTACCCGAACGGACGTTTCTCCTCCCGGCTCGACGGGGACCTTGCCCTCGGAACCAGGGTCGGGATCAGGGGACCTTACGGCACCTGCTTCCGGCGAGAAAACCGAAACGGAGCCATGATCCTGGTCGGGGGCGGATCGGGAATGTCGCCGCTCTGGTCAATCCTCCACGATCACATCAGCTCCGGGGAAGCGCGTCCAGTGCGCTTCTTCTACGGAGCCCGGACGCAGAACGACCTTTTCTATCTCGATCGCTTTGCAGAACTCTCGGCAAAGCATCCGGATTTTACGTTCGTGCCCGTCCTCTCTCACGCAGCCGACGACACAGCCTGGCGCGGGGAAAAGGGCTTCGTGCATGAAGCGGTCGGGGCACACCTGCGCAGCTCGGGATACGGGGAAGACGTCGACGTCTATGCCTGCGGACCATCGCCGATGATCGAGGCGCTGACGCCGGTGCTGCAGATGAACGATGTCGAAGCGGACCGCATCTTCTTCGACAAGTTCACGCCGGCCGCCAACTGAGACTTTCCGAGTGCCGGTCCATCAAGTGCAAAGCCACCAATGGGAGGAGGAGACTATGACTGCAGTTCCAAGCGTTTCAGTGGGATCCGGTGCAGCAGGCGCTGCGGTGTTTCCGGATTCGGACAGCCGCAGGTACAGGTATTTCGAGCCGCGCAGCAAGCGGGCGACGCACTACGAGGACGTGACCGTTGATGTGCAGCCGGATCCGGAACGCTATTTGCTGCAGGACTGGATCATCTCCTTCCCCAACGGGAAGGGCGCCTACACCAAGGACAACACTGCGGCGCTGAGCTCGAACTGGCATGCATTCCGTGCGCCCGACCAGGAGTGGGAGCGCACCCACTACCAGCGTCAGTCCAAGATCGAAGGGATGGTTCAATCGGTGATCGCCAACGGCCGCAAGTCCGGCGCGCCGAAGGCTTTCAACAAAGCGTGGGTCAAGATTCTGCAAAATCACCTCGGCGCGTGGAAACATGTCGAGTTCGGCCTCGGCACGTCGCTGATGCAGGCTCAGCGCTACGGCTATACGCAGATGATCAACAATGCGACATTGACCAACTCGTCCTACAAGCTTCGCCTTGCGCAGGACATCACGCTCTATCTCGCCGAGATCGGAATGGACATTCCGGGCTTCGACGACGCGGCGGGCAAGCGCACCTGGTTGGAAGACAAGGGCTGGCAAGGCGCAAGGGAAGCGGTCGAATCGATCATGGGTTCGTCCGACTATCTCGAGCAATACTTCGCCATCAACATCGTGTTCGAGCCGCTCGTCGGTGAGCTGTTTCGTAGCGGCTTCCTGATGCAGGTGGCCTCGTCGAACGGCGACTTCATCACGCCGTCCGTCATTTCGGCGGCCGAGGCCGACTATGAGCGCAATCTCGCGAACACGATCGACCTTCTGCATCTTCTGGTGACCGACAATCAGCATGCCGCCCACAACAAGAACCTGTTCCAGGGCTGGGTGGACAAGCACGTGGCGCTCGCCAACAAGGCGGCCGCCGGCCTGCAGCCGATCTGGTCGCAGCCGCATTCGAAGCCGGTGCAGTACGCCGACGCCCGCGCACAGTCGGTCGAACGCATCAAGAAGATCCTCGGCGAGCTCGGTCTCGTCCTTCCCAAGGAGTAAATTGCAATGTCCGTTGCTTCCAGAACTGCGACCAACCAGAACATCTTCCAGAAGATGGGAGACATCGTCTTCGACCAGACGATTTCTCATCAGTGCGGCGTCACGATGAATGACAGCGTGGAAGCGCGTGCCATCGCCGAGTTCATGGCGAAGAAGCCGAACGTGACCGTGACCTACCAGCCAGCCCTGATCCGCATCGACGGTGAGGGCAAGCTGGTCTTCAAGATGGATGAGATCAGCGAAATTCTCGGCAAAGACATGACGGCCGAGATCTTCGAAGTGAACACCTCGACCCATTATGGCCGAATGGTGCGTATCGACGACAATACGGTGACGCTGTTCGGCAACATGGAAGAGGTCTTCGAATACATCGAGTGACCTCTTGGGAGTGACCTCTTGCAACTCCCGAGCCTGGGTGGGGTCGTATCCTGGTGACTGCGGCCCCACCAATTTCTCGCACGGTCGGCGGTCCCGACGTTGATGGAAAAGCGCTTAGCAAAACCTTGGAGATTATCATGTTCATAACCCCCACCGGCGAGGAAGTCTTCGTCATCGATGGGCACACCCATTTCTGGGACGGCAGTCCGGCGAACCAGCGGAACATTCACGGCAAGCAGTTCATTGACTGCTTCTACGCCTATCATACCTCACTCAGCCCGCCGGATAAGCTCTGGCCCAAGGACCAGTTCGAGAAGTACAGCGCCGAGCAGATGTACCACGATCTGTTCGTCGACGGCCCGGACGATATGGCGATCGTGCAGTCGACGTACCTTACCGAATTCTACAAGAACGGGTTCAATACGATCGACCGCAACGCCGAAATGGCGAAGCGGTACAAGGATCGCTTCATTGTCAACGGCGCCTTTGATCCACGGGATGGAGAGCGGGCGCTCGAATACATTCATTATATGAAGGAGACGTTCGGCATAAAGGGCGTGAAGCTCTATACGGCGGAGTGGAAGGGCGAGTCACGGGGCTGGAAGTTGACCGATCCAAACGCCTATCGTTGCCTCGAGCTCTGCGAAAAGCTCGGCATCAAGAACATCCACGTCCACAAGGGGCCGACCATCATTCCATTGGACAAGGATGCATTCGATGTTCACGACGTCGATCATGCAGCCACCGACTTCCAGGGTCTTAATTTCATCATCGAGCATTGCGGCTTGCCGCGACTGGACGATTTCTGCTGGATCGCTGTGCAGGAGACCAACGTCTATGGCGGCCTCGCGGTGGCGCTGCCGTTCATCCATGGCCGTCCACGCTATTTCGCCGAAGTGATCAGCGAACTGCTGTTCTGGGTCGGCGAAGACAAGCTTCTTTTCGGCAGCGATTACGCCATCTGGACGCCCCGCTGGCTCGTCGAAAAATTCTGGAACTTCGAGCTGCCCGACGATCTGAAGCAGGAGCACGGCGTCGATCTGACGCTGCAGGCAAAGAAGAAGATCCTCGGTCTCAACGCCGCGCGCCTCTACGGGGTGGATGTCGAGGCGCAGAGGGGCAAGCTCGCGGGAAGCGCGCACGCAACCGCGGCGGAGTGACAACGATGGACGCTGTCCTTCTGCATCATGACCGAAGGACCCGCGAGGTATGGGAACGCCTCGCGCTGGTCACCGATCCCGAGCTCGACGAGTCGGTCACCGAGCTTGGATTTGTTGAGCTTGTCAATGTCGATGATGACGGCGGGGTCGATATCGTCTTCCGCTTGCCGACCTACTGGTGCTCAGCGAACTTCGCTTTCCTCATGGCCGACGACATGCAGCGGGCGGTGTCTTCGCTGTCATGGGTTAGCGAGACGCGACTGCAGCTTCGGGATCACATGGTCGCCGAAGAGATCAATCGTGGCGTCAGCGAGGGCAAATCGTTCGGCGACGCACTCCGGGACTTTGCTTCCGGAGGTTCGCTTGATGAGGTACGTGAGAAGTTCCGCCGCAAGGCGTTCGAGCGACGCCAGGAGGTCATGATTCTGGCGTTGCGAGAGGCTGGTCATGACGACCAGGCGATTTGTCAGATGAATCTAGGCACCTATGACGAAATCGCGTTCGGTTCGGAGCAAGCCGCGCGCCAGAAGCCGCGCTATCGCGAACTTTTGGTTGAACAACGCCTTGCCAGGCGGCCTGGTGATCAGGTCTTCGTCAGTTACGAGGGACATCCGATCAAGCGCCGCGAGCTTGCTTCTTATCTGCAGCGGTTGCGGGGGGTGCGGATCAACATGGAGTTTAACAGCTCGTTGTGCAGGGGCCTTCTTGCGGCGCGCTATCGCGAGCCCGACGGCGATGCGGGGCAGACTGCCGTCGACGTGGCGCCGTGCGGAGGCTGCGGCAGTGGCTGTGCCGTGCGGGCGGCCGGGCCAGTCGAGAAGCATTCCACCGCGGTTGCATGAGGTGACGCGCCTCGTGCTTGCGGGTGCCAACAACCGGAGCGGTCAGCAAGTCCGCCCGACCAGACAAAATAGATAGCCACGTGGGAGTGAAACATAATGGCGAAAGTTCTGCTGCATGACATAGAAGCCCGTCGCGCTCTCGCACGCGGAGTCCAGAAGCTTGCCGCCGCGGTCGAATCGACCCTCGGTCCCAAGGGCATGAACGCAATGGTCGACAGGCCAATCGGCACGCCCATGGTGTCACGCGATGGCGTCACCATTGCCTCGGAAATCGAGTTGCCTGACCGTTTCGAGAACATGGGCGCGCAGGTGGTGCGTGAGGTCTCGATGCAGACCAACGAGGTTGCCGGCGATGGTACAACGACGGCGATGGTGATCGCAAACGGCCTGATCCAAGGAGGCGTTGCAGCCCTGGAGCGCGGTGCCAAGGCGGTCGATCTCTGCAAGGGGATTGACCGGGCCGTCGAGGTCGTTGTCGAGACTCTCAAGAGTGGGGCAATTGCTGTATCTGATCGCAAGACACTGCAGGCGGTGGCGACGATCGCCTCGACCGACCCCCATCTTGGCGGTCTAATCGCGGAGGCGGTGGAGCGTGTCGGCAAGGATGGCATCATTAGTTCCGATTACGGGCTGACGACCAGCACGACGCTCGAAGTGGTCGAAGGCATGTCGTTCGACCGTGGTTACATCTCCCATCACATGGTGACAGATGTCGAAAAGATGGAGGTGGTGCTGGATCAGCCCTACATTCTCCTGACTGACTTGAAGATCAAAGCTCCGGGCGAACTGTCGGCAGTGCGCGCGGCGGTCGCCTCGACCGGGCGACCGCTTGTCATCGTCGCTGAAGAGATCGCGCCTGACGTCGTCGTCACGCTGCTTGGCGATGGTAACCGCGGCAAGGTTCTGGTGGTAAATCCACCCGACTACGGCCACTGGCGCAAGGCGATGATGGACGATCTCGCTATCATAACGGGGGGACGGGTCATCGCTCGCGAGCTTGGCGGCAAGCTGGAAGACGCCAGCCTTGCCGATCTGGGAACCGCGCGACAAGTTCGGGCAAGTGGACGCGAAACGGTGATCATTCGCGGCGGTGGCGACGAAGCGGCGATCGCGGCGCGGCGCCAGCAGGTGGCGAAGCAGTACGATCTGGCACCACCCAATATCGAGCAGGACAAGCTCAAGGAGCGCCTGGCGAAGCTCTCAGGAGGAACGGCGGTGATCCTTGCGGGTGGCGTGACGCCCGTCGAGCAAAAACGGACGATCCAGTTGATCGACGATGCGCTCAGTGCGGCGCGTGCCGCAGCCGAGGAGGGCATCGTGCCGGGTGGCGGCACCGCATTGGCGCAGTGCGCGCCGGTGGTCGTGCGCACGCTCGGCAACGTCAATGGCGACCTCGGCGAGGGCATCAAGTTGGTGCGCGAAACACTATCCCGTCCCGCCGCATTCATTGCCCGGAATGCGGGCTATGATGCGGAGAAAGTCGTGGCCGACCTGCTGAGCGCACCGGCGGGCGTGGGGTTCGATGCCGCCAACGGTGTCTTCATCGACATGGTTTCAGCCGGCATCGTCGATCCGGTGCGGGTGACGTATACCGCGCTTCGAAACGCGGCTTCCGTTGCCACGCTGGTGCTGACCACCAACACGCTTGTGGCCGACGTGCCGCAGTACATCGACCCGACCCAGGGACCGGCGCTGGGGGGCGGGGCAGAGAAGCTAGGGCGCGCTTGAGGCACTGTACGCGGTCAGTGTTCCGCATCGTCGTCTGACGATCCATACCTTTTGTGGTCGAATGATTGGACGGTGACAATGAGCGAGAACGGGCTACAATCTTAAAAAGCTCCGGCGTGAGCCGAAGGAGGCAGTGCACAAGCCTCTACGGTCATCCGACCGACCGGGCGGGAGGAAAACATGGTCCACATCATTTCCAAGCGCGATGGTCCGCGCCGGGAAGAGGTCGCGGCGAAGGACTTCATTCGGAAGAACCGCACGAAGATCGACGCGATCGCCAATCATCTGACGGCTGGGCGCTGGCAGGAATTGCGCAATTCCGCACCCCCGCCGCAGCCCCAGCCATCAGGCAAGCTCTGGTTGACGCCGCCAGGCCGTCCCAGAGAGTTGGAACCATACGTGCGGATCAGCCTTAACGGCCGTGTCGTCATCGCTGATCTCGCGTCGGGGCGGCAACTCCATTTTGTCGGCGAGCTGCGCGGAACGGGCCAATCGCGATACTTCGCTCTCGCGACGCGCGAGAACGGAATCTTCGATCCGCTGGATGAAGAGCTCTGCAAGGTCCTCGCCGACCTTGAAGGAGTGAGCGTGCCCGATGAGGTGTGCGAGGAACGCCTGGAACAGATCATCGCCGGCCGTCTCGGGTTGGATGCGATCGCCAAAAACGTCGAATGATCTCCGTAAACTCGGCCTGTGGGGATGACGATTCCGATCAGGTCCGGTTCAGGTCGTTTCTGCCGATCGGGTTGCTGTTTGCCAACGTACGTATGGTGCTCCAATGCTGACGGAAACGCTCATGGCCAAGCCGCCGTTTTCCCTGGAAGGCTACAAAGTTCCGGGCGCCACGGATACGGAGCAGGGGCGGCCATACGATGAGCGAGAAACCAACAGGGCATGGGAAAACTTTTTGACGTTCGGGGACCTCAGGCGGGAGAACGCGCCAGTGCGAGGCGTCATCGAGGAATCATGGCAGCGCAGTGTCCAGTCCGGGGTCAATGCTCATTGCAAGGGCAGCAATCTCGTCGCCTCGCCGGACGATCTCTACGAGCTGCGTCTGAAGAATGATGACTTGCTTGGTTCGAGTGCGGAGACCTTCCGCCGCGTCGCGGAGGTGCTCGGTGACGCCGCCACGATGGTCGTCATCACAGACAGGAACGGCGTCGTGCTGGACGTGGGGGGCGATCAGCGGACGATTGATGCAGGCCATGATATTCGCCTGGAAGTCGGTGCAGCGTGGGGCGAGACGGTTACCGGCACCAACGGCATTGGCACAGCGCTCATCACGGGAAAACCGGTTCATGTCCATGCGGCCGAGCACTTTTCGGAGGGCATCAAGGCATGGACCTGTGTCGGCAGCCCGATTCGTAGTCCGATCGACGGCAGCATCATCGGCATTGTCGATTTTTCCGGACCCCAGGCGATCTTTCACCGGCATAATGTCGCGCTCGCGGTGGTCGCGGCCAATCATATCGAGCTCGCTCTCTCGGAGAAGATTCGCATCGAGAGAATGCAGCTACTCGAGGCCAGCATTTCTCGAATGCCCGGGATGAACAGCGCGGACGGCGTCGTCATTCTTGATCGGTTCGGCAGGGTCGTTCATCACAACGACATGGCCTCGGTTCGCTGGCGGCGGATTGCGCAATCGCAGGACTTGAGCATCGGAACGCAGCTTCTCCCGAGCACCGACGGCTTCTTGGCCAGAGAGCTTGCGAATGGGCTGCCTGAGGAACTGCGGGAGCAGCGGATCGAGCCATTAGTGGTCGACGGCGTGGTGAAGGGCGCGATGCTGGTGCTCGCATCGAGGCCGCGCGTGAATCTTGCCGTATCCCAGATGTCGCCGACAGCCCACGCCGCACTCATGTCGGCCAAGGACGCAATTGTCGGATGCAGTGAAGCATTGCTGCAAACGGTCGAGAAGGTTGAGCGGGCGGCGCTCGGCCGGACAGCAATCCTGCTTGAGGGCGAGACGGGAGTCGGTAAGGAGCTATTTGCCCGCCTGGTTCACGCGGCCAGCCAGAAGACGGGCAAGGAGCCCTTCGTTGCCCTCAATTGCGGTGCGGTATCGAAAGAGCTTCTCGGCGGCGAATTGTTCGGCCATGCGCCAGGCGCCTTCACCGGCGCCACGCGCGAGGGCAGGCCTGGACGGTTTGAATTTGCCAATGGCGGCGTGCTCAGCCTCGACGAGATCGGCGAGATGCCACTGGATCTGCAGCCCTATCTGCTCCGTGTGCTGGAAGAGCGCGCGGTCTACCGGCTCGGTGACAGCAAGCCGCGCCCGGTGGACGTCCGGCTCGTGGCGTCGACCAATCGGAACTTGAAGCAGGAGGTGGCGGAGGGACGTTTCCGAAAGGATCTGTATTTCCGGATCGGTGTCGTCAAGTTCATCATCCCGCCGCTCCGCGAGCGCTTGGGCGATGTCGAGATCCTGATCGATCACTTCAACAGACAGTTCGCCGCGACCTATAGCACCGAACCGCTGCGTTTCGAGGCCGCCACGATGGAATTGCTGCGGCGCTACAGCTGGCCGGGCAACGTTCGCGAGCTGCGCAATCTGATCGAGAACCTTGTGCTGATGACGCTCACCGGCATCGTCACCCCCAGGGACTTGCCGGAGGATTTCCGGGAAGCTGCGGCTCAGCCACTTCAGGCGCGCTCGCCGGCGGAGGATGGCCCTAGATCGGGAGGCGACGAGATCGCGCGCTTCGACGAAATGGAGCGTCGGGCCATCGAGAGGGCTGTCGCAAACGCGGGCGGCAATATTGCTGCCGCCGCCGAAAAGCTGGGGCTTTCGCGTGCTACGCTGTATCGCAAATTGCATCAATATCGCTCGCGGAGCTGAGGACAGGGCAGGCATGGCAACTGTCTGGGATGAACAGAAGAGCGGAGGAGAGCCGGTCGCGGCGGCGACGCTGGCGTCGCAGATTCTTGCGCGCGCCGACAGCGACGTCACTTTCATGATGCACCTGATCGGCGAAAGCCAGAATCTCCTGGTGCGGCATTTCATCGTGTTCATCGAGACCGAACTCGCAAAGCGCGGCATCAGCTACGGCGTACACCCACTATTGCGTCCCTTCATCGAAACGCATGCACGCGAGCTGACCGATTTCGTCTTGCAGGGTATCGGCTTGCGACATCAGTTCGGCCTGCAGACGCTCGAGACGATGGCCGGAGATCCGGCGCGGTTGCTGAGAGTCGATCTGTGGGACTCGCTGCGATCTCACATCAATGATGCGCAGAAACACTTCGTATCTGATGTCGGTGCCTGCAGCGAATCCTGGTTCAAGTCGAGACGGATTCATGAGTGATGATTCTCCGACGCTTGCCGAAATGCTGAAGCAGCGGTTGCTGGTCGTTCAGGAGATATCGTCCGCTCAATCGCGCAGCCTTCTGAACCGTCAGCTTGGCGGCGGGGCGGAGTTCGAGATTCAGCGGATCGAGCAGGAGATTGCGGCAACAGGCGCCTCGCATGCGCTCGCCAAGGAGCTAGAGGACGCGCGCGGACGCCTGCAAAACGCAAATGCCAAAATGGCGGCATGCGACGCGCATTGCGCCGCGCTGGAGCAACGTCTCGAAGAACTGGACAGGTGGATTGCCGCCGCGGGTCAGCCCCTCCGAATGTGAGGCGATCGATGGATACGATGGAAGCAGAGACCGTAACGCTCTATGAATTGCTTGGCCGGCACTGGACTTTAGGCGCGCCCGTTACCAGTGTGGCGTTCGACCTGGCGGGACAGGTAGTTGCGTTCGCCCTCGCCGATGGGGCGCTGGCGATAGCTCCCCTGACTGATATCGAGCCGCCGCAGGATCGCTGTCGTATCGCGCTCGACGAAGGCCGAACAACGATTTCACCGCGACGAAAACCGGTGCCGCCGTTGACGAAAGTCGCAATCAGCGATGCTCCGTTTCATCTCGCCCCGATCGGAGCTTCCGGCTTTATCGCAAGTGATCGCAGCCGATTGGTCGGCGTGTCGGCATCCGGCATCACGCAGTTAGCCGCAAACCATGGTTCCCCTATCGATCTCGTCACCCCAGTGCAGGCTGGGGGTATTCTGGCTGCTTCTGGCGGGTCAGTCATATCCTATGATTCCAATGGCGACGTCGGCTGGCTGCAAGAGCGTGCGGGAGGAACTGCATCGGCAATCGCCGTATCATCGGATAGTCGGCGCTTTGCGATGGGGGTCGACGGCTGTCTGCTTGTTCGTGCCTTCGGGCCACGACCCGAGCCGGCGGCTTCATTCGATTTTGGCTCCATCTCAACCTTGTCATGGAGTCCCGACGGAAGCTGGCTGGCCATATCGGTCGCAAAAACGGGCATCGTGTTGGTGCGCCTTTCCGATGCGCGGATCGT
Organism: Bradyrhizobium sp. Ses1; assembly: GCF_059512365.1. Taxonomy (NCBI): domain Bacteria; kingdom Pseudomonadati; phylum Pseudomonadota; class Alphaproteobacteria; order Hyphomicrobiales; family Nitrobacteraceae; genus Bradyrhizobium; species Bradyrhizobium sp. Ses1. The sequence goes on along the minus strand of NZ_JCAMOQ010000002.1, from coordinate 309,602 downwards.
CCGGATTCCCGGCTATCCTGCCAGCGTTGCGTCTCTTTCGTGGAGTGCAGACTCCCGCGTCCTTGTGACGAGCGGGGGCTATCGGGTGATTGCGTGGGACGTTTCCAGCCTCAGCGATGCCAGCGAACAGCCGACCAACCTCGCGACCGGCCGCGCCAGATTCGTCCTCGTCGAGGCGGTGGATATGCACCCGGAGCGTCACCTGGTGGCAGCGGGCTACGGCGACGGCATGGTCGTTGTCGCCAGGATCGGAGACCCCGACGAACTGGTCGTCAAACCGCCCGGTCGAGGCCCTGTCCGCGCCTTGCAATGGTCCCGCGATGGTCAGCATCTTGCATTCGGAACAGGCGACGGGGAGGCGGCGATCGTGACGTTTCCGCCGCACATTTTCAAATAGCCGGACCCGATTCAAACAGCTTGATCCGGCTCCAGGCGGAAAACCTTGCCGCTATCGTCAGGAGGGAAATCATGACAGCCACTCAATCGCCAGAAGCCGAAAGCAAAGATCAATTCTTCAAGGAGCTGGCGGAGCTTTCCGAGCGGATGATCGCCGCGCATGGAAAAGAGTTTTCGATGGGCGCCCTGGTGCTGGCCGCGAGGTTCATCGCCGAGAATAAACCGTTCGAGCGCAGCGCAGTAACACAGTGACGTCTAACGAAACTCACTCCGGCTGGATATTAGCGTCCTTGGCGACCTTGGCCCACTTCTGGATTTCGCTGCGAATGTGATCCGCGAATTGCGACGGGGAGCCGCCGACGGGGTCGACGCCCTGATCCTGGAAGCGGCGCTTGACGTCATCCATCCCAAGGATCGCATTCAGTTCTGAATTCGGCTTGCGGACGATCTCCGGCTTCATCCCGGCGGGGCCGACGATGCCGAACCAGACCGTGACCTCGTAACCGGGAACGCCTGCCTCCGTAACCGTCGGAACGCCTTCCGCGAGCGTCGAGCGTGCCGTGCTGCTGACGCCGAGCGCGCGCAACTTGCCGGCATTGACCTGGGGCAGCACGTTCGGCGTATTGTCGAAGGCCGCGTCGATATGGTCGCCGAGCAGATCGTTCACCATCGGTGCGCTTCCCTTGTAAGGGACGTGCACGATATCGATCCCGGTCATGCTCTTGAACAACTCCATCGAGAGATGGTTCGACGAGCCGATGCCCGTGGACCCGTAAGAGATCTTGCCGGGATTGTTTCGGGCATAGTCGAGGAAATCCTTGACCGAATGGATCGGCATGGCAGGTCTTACGACGAGAAGATTCTGCGTCTGACCCGCAAAGATCAGCGGCGCGAAATCCTTGACGGTGTCGTATGGAAGGCTCTTGTAAATGCTCGGGTTGGAGCCGAATGGAAATGCCACGCCGAGCAGGGTGTATCCGTCGGGCGGGGATTTGGCGACCGCGTCGGTCCCGATCAGCGTGCCGCCGCCCGGCCGGTTCTCGACGACCACGGGAACGCCCCAGGCCTCCTGGAGTTTTTGCGACACGATCCGTCCCAGCGTGTCATTGAACCCGCCCGGTGGATAGGGAACGATGTAGCGGATCGTGTGGCTGGGGTAGGTGTCCGGATCGGCCGCTGCGGGCGCGGCCGGGGTCTGCGCGGAGGCCGCGCCCGTCAACAGAAGAAGGAACGCGCCGCAGGCGAAGTAAGCAAGACGCGTTGCGCGCGATTTGACTTCAGCCTGCAGCGGTTCAGACATAGCAGGGGCCCTCGATCAGTGGATGTGCGTTGATGAAAGCCTCGTTGATCTCGACCCCGAGGCCAGGCGTTTCAGATGGTTTGACGCAACCCTCGGCGTCGAGCTTGTACGGGACGCCGCCGACCTCGTCGCGGAACGGATTGTGCTTGGCGACGTCGCCCTCGAAATAGCCGGGGGCATCGACCGCCGCGAGCACGTTGATGGTTGCCGCCATGTTGATGCCGGTCGCGGAGGTGTGCGGGTTGAAGGACAGCTTCCACGCATAGGCCATCCCGGCGATCCGCATCGCCTCGGTGACGCCGCCGGTCTTGGACAGGTCCGGCTGCACAAAGCTGACGGCGCCATCCTCGATCAGGCGAGTGAATTCGAAGCGCGTAAAGTGGTTTTCGCCGGCCGCCAGCGGCGTCGAGCCGAGCGAGGCGGCGGTCCGGTACGAACGATAATCTTGCGCCGGGAACGGCTCCTCGAGCCATCCGATCTCCAGCTCGTCATAGGCCGGCATCACGCGACGTACGTCGTCGACCGTGTAGCCGGTGTTGGCGTCGACCAGAATTTCAATGGCGTCTCCGACCGCCTTGCGCACCGCCGTGGCGCGGGCGACGTCGTCGCGCGGATTGTCGCCGACCCGAAGCTTGATCGCCCGATAGCCCTGCGCGACGTAGCCCAGCGCCTCCTGGGCCAGCGACTCCGGCGCCTGCCATCCGAGCGAGATGCCGCCGGCATAGGCCTTGATCGGCTTTGAGGCGCCGCCGAGCAGCCGGTACAATGGCCAGCCCGCCGCCTTGGCGCGGATGTCCCACAGCGCCAGATCGAGGCCGCTGAGCGCCATCGCGGCGGCGTAGCCCATGCCATGGCTCGCCAACTGCATCTGGTAGACGCGCTGCCAGACGCCGACCACGTTCATCGCATCCATGCCGACGACCAATTCGGAGATCGTGGTGTCGATCAGCTCGGCGATGGCGCCGGGGCAGCGGCCGTGATGGGCTTCGCCCCAACCAACGAGGCCTTCATCCGTCGTGACTTTGACCAGCACCGCGTCGCGCTTCACCGCGCGGCCGATGCCCAACCTGACGTTCTGGCCCTGCGGTACGGGATAGGAGATCGGGACCGCCTTGATCGATGTGATACGCATTTTAAGACCTCAGACCGCTTTGTGTTCGGGATTGACGAGATTGAGCGGCTGCTCGCCGCGCAGGATTCGGAGCATTTCTTCGGCCGAGCCAACCGCCATCGCACGGCCGCTGGTGGCGGTGATCCCTGCGATATGCGGCGTCAGCAGCAGGTTGGGACAATCGAACAATGCGTCGTCGGACGGCAGCGGCTGGACATCGAATACATCGAGCGCGGCACCGGCGAGCTTGCCTGACCGCAACGCGTAGATGATGGCGGGCGTGTCGACCACGGCGCCGCGCGAGACGTTCACCAGGACGGATTGCGGCCGCATGTGCGCCAGCAGATCGTGGCTGACGAGCCTGCGTGTCTCGTCTGTCAGTGCGCAACAGACCACCACGGCGTTGCTCCGCGCGAACAGCTCCACGAGCGTGACTTCCTCGACATCAGGCGGCAGCGATCCCTTTCGGCGCGACGTGCCGAGCACAGTCATTCCAAAACCGTTGCTCGCGATGGAGGCGACGCGGCGCCCGATTGTTCCGACGCCGAGGATGCCGAGCGTCGTTCCGCTCAACTCGGTGAGGCCGTCTGCCATCGCGCGGCTGGTCGCCCAGCCTTCGGCGCGCATCAGCGTGTCCACGCGCTGCAACGGCCGCCGCAGATGCATCAAGGCCGACATGACATATTCGGCCACCGCGTTGGTGTTGCTTCCGGGCAGGTTCGCAACCGCGATGCCGCGTGCCGTGGCGGCGGCGACCGGGATGAAGTCGAGACCGACGCCGTGACGGACGATAGCCTTCAGACGCGGTGCATGATCGACGATGTCGTCGGGCAGTTTCGCGCGCACGATGATGCCGTCGGCATCCGCTGCCCATTGGCGCAGTGTCTCCGGCCTGGTGTCCGGCGCGACGATCAACCGAACGTGCGGGGTGAGAATCGCCTCGCCATCAGGGTGCATGGCGTTGGTCAGGAGGACGACGGGTTTCTCAGGCATCTGGCGCAGGCCCCTCGATGATTGGATTTTGCAGGCGGCCGAGGGCTTGAACCTCGACCTCGACGGTCGAACCAGGCCTGAGCCACGCCGGCGGCTTGTGCAGCCCGGCCACGCCGGCCGGCGTGCCGGTGGCGATGATGTCGCCTGGTTCGAGCGCCTGTTGCCGCGACAGATAGGAGACGAGGTCGGCGACGTCGAATAGTATGTTCGCCGTCGAACCGGACTGCAGCATGCGGCCGTCGACTTTCAGCGTCACGGTGAGCGCGTGCGGATCTGGTACCTCATCGCGGGAGGCGAGGTAAGGTCCGAACGGACCGAAGGTCGGGTAGTTCTTGCCGCGGTCGAAATGGCCGTCGGCCTTGATGATCTCGCTTGCGCTGACATCGTTGAAGCAGCCATAGGCGACGACGTGATCGAGCGCACGCTCCTTGCTGACGTTCTCGGCGCGCGTGCCGATCACGGCCGCGAGTTCCGCCTCGTAGGTGACCCCGCCGATCGTTGCCGGCAGCACGATGGGCTGTTCCGGCCCAATGATCGTTTGCGGTGCCTTCATGAACAGCACCGGTTTCTCGGGCGGCGCCATACCGCGTTCAGCCAGCGCGTCGCGGTAGTTATGTGCGATTCCGAAGATGCGCCGCGGCGCCGGCAGGGGCGCCATCAGCGTGACCGCCTCGCGCGAAAGCCGCGCTGCCGCAGCGAAGCCGTGCACGCGAATGCGTTCCACGACTTTGGGCAGGTCGGCTTCGATCAGGGCCTGCACCTGCGGTGCCGCGCCGCCGAGGGCTTCGCCCATCGCCGGATGCGCAAGGTCGACGATTATTTCGCTGCCGTTGTCCAGCAGCACGCCGGCGCGCGTAAAGCCTTGCTCGCTGAAGGTGACGAATTTCATGAGCGGACCATCGGTTCACGCCACCCGGTAGCGATCGATCACGCCGCGATCGATCTCGATGCCAAGTCCGGCGCCGGTCGGCACCGCGACCTTGCCCTTGACCTGGACGATCGGTTCGACCGCCAGGTGATCGCGAAACGGGTTTTCCTCCTGCTCGAATTCCAGCATCGGCGGCATCGGAAACAGGCTCGGCGGCTGGTTCGGGATCGACGCCAGGAAGTGGATGGTGGCGGCAAGGCCGACCGCGGACCCCCAGGCGTGGGGGACGCATTCCACGCCATGCGTCGTGGCAAGCGTCGCGATCTTCTTGCATTCGGTAATGCCGCCCGCCGCGCAGACATCGGGCTGCACGATATCCATCGCCTTGCGCACGATGGCGTCGCGGAAGCCCCATCGGGTGAACTCGTTCTCGCCGCCGGCGACCGCCATGTCGAGCGCGCGCGAGACCTCCACATAGCCGTCGATGTCTTCCGGCGAAATCGGCTCCTCGAACCACTCGATGTCGAGCTCTTCGAGCTTGCGGCCGAGACGGATTGCAGCCGGCACAGTGAAGCAGTGATTGGCGTCGACCATCAGCTTGATGCCGGGGCCGATCGCTTCGCGTACGGCTTTCACGCGCTCGAAGTCACGCTTGATTGAACCAAGCCCGATCTTCATTTTTATTGCCTTGAAGCCGGCCTCAACGTAGCCCGTCGCTTCCTCGACCGCTTCCTCGACCAGCCGGTTCATGTCGGTGAAATAGAGCCCGGTGGCGTAAGCATCGACCTCGGTGCGGAAGGCGCCGCCGACAAGCTTGTGCACAGGCTTGTTGCAGGCTTTCCCGATAATGTCCCAGAGCGCGATGTCGATGCCGCTGATGGCTGCGATCGACATGCCCTTCGGCCCGTAATCCTTGATCCGGTTGTAGAGATCTTCCCAGATCACCTCGACGTCGAAGGGGTCGTGGCCGATCACGCGCGGGGCAAGCTGGGTTTCGATAAAGGCTTTCGCGACCGCTGACGGGCCGTAGCACTCGCCCCAGCCGACGATGCCGTCAGCGGTCTCGATCTCGACCAAGCAGGTGCCGCGCGTCTTGTAGAGCCAGCCGCGCGAGGAGGTGAAAGGACGTTGCACCGGAGCGGCGACGACGTGACAGGTGATCTTCTTGATGGACAAGCGCGTGAACCTTGGTTGGAGAGCGTTGGAGTTAAGAGCAGCGATTCCGCCGCATCAGCCTATTCCTTCGGAAAGACCTGAGACGCCACAGTGCCGAGCGTGGCCGCGACGTTGTCGACTTCCTTGGTCAGCGCATCGCCGGTCAGGTCGTCGACAAGGAACACGTTCTTCTTAGCGAATTCCTTGAAGCGCGGATCCTGAATGGCGGCGCGAAACGCGGTGACCAGCTTGGTGCGGACATCGTCGGGGAGGTTTGCCGGACCAACGACGTAAGCCATCTGGACGACGGGGCCGTAGGGAAAGACGTCGTAGCCCTTCTCCTTGAAGGTCGGTACGTCCGGAAACATCTCCAGCCGCTCATTGGCGAAGATGCCGATCGGCTTCAGCAGGCCTTCCTGGATCTGGCCAAGTGTTTCCGACGGCTTCAACACGCCGGAATCGACGTGCTGACCGAGCAGGTCGGCCACCACTTTCGATCCGCCGGTGTAGGGCACGTTGACGAGGTTCACGCCCGCCGCGCGCGCGGTCATCAAGGCGAAGATGTGGTTCAGATTGTAATTGCCGGGGGTGCCGATCGTGACCTTGTCGGGATTGCCCTTCATGTACTTGATGAAATCGTCGAGCGATTTCTGCTCGGCCTTGGTCGAGACCAGGAGCATCAACGGATCGGTCGAGACGCGCGCGATGTGGGTGAACTGCGCATTCGTCAGCGGCGCCTTGCCCTGCGCCATCAGCGCCAGCGTCGAGCTGGTCCCCATGCCTAGCGTGTAACCGTCCGGCGCTGCGCTTGCGACCCGACGCATGCCAATCACGCCGGTCGCGCCGACGACGTTCTCGATGACGATCTTGATCCCATGTTCGCGCAGGATCGGATCGAGCGCCCGCGCCGCGACGTCGTTCGAGCCACCGGCGTTCCACGGCACGATGAAGGTGATGTCCCGCTGGGGATAGTCCGACTGACCGTAGCTGGCGGGCGCCTGGAGCATCGAAATCAGGCATGCCAGAGTGATCGCGGCAACTTTTCTCATCGTGGTATTTCCTCCCGTTTTGTTGTTTGTTATAACAAACATCGTCGGTAGGTCAAGACGGCCGACCGGAGGAGGGATTTGCGCGATGTCGCGCGCCGCGATACCGAGCGTTGTATGACGGCATTGAAACGAATCGAGCGTGAACCGCTGTGGGATCTCGCGCACGCGCAGTTGCGGGACGCGCTGCTGGCCGGGCGGTTCGAGCCCGGCACGGTCTTGACCTTGCGCTCGCTGGCCGAAAGTTTCGGGACGTCAATCACGCCGGTGCGCGACGCCGTCACCCGTCTCGTAGCGCAAGGCGTGCTGCAGCAGGGGCCGCGCAACTCCGCGATCGTGCCGCACCTGTCCCGCCGCGAGCTTTCGGACCTGACGGTGGTGCGTTGCGCGCTGGAAGGCCGCGCAGCGCGGGAGGCGGCCCTGCGGCGGCATGACGAGGCCGCCCTGCGGAAGCTGCAAGAGCGGCTCTCGACGATGCAGTCGCTGATCGCTGCGCGCAAGCTCGAGAGCTACCTCGAGCATCACCGCAAGTTTCACTTCGGCATCTACGCGATGTCGGGGGTCCCGCTGCTCGTCGAGACCATCGAGAACATGTGGCTGCGCTGCGGGCCGGTGCTGTCCTACGTGATCCCCGAATATGTCGTCCTGCTGAAGGGTTGGGATCACCACACCGCGGCGCTGAAGGCTATCGTGGCGGGTGACGCCGATAGTGCCGAACGCGAGATCGTCGCCGACATTAGTGATGCCGCGCACTACCTCGCGAGTCTTGCAGATTCGACGGGCCAATTGAGGCGACCGTCTGGGCTAGTCACCTCTTAGCTGCGCGCGGCGCCCCGGACTGGCGAAGATGGAAGGTGAAGCCCTTCGATCAGGCGCCACGTTCGCCTTGTGCGGTTCCTGCCGTGGTCCGTTGACGACGTTTGGGGGCGTTGCGCTCCGGCGCAGCGTCGGTGGCTCGGCTGTGCGAGTCAGGCTGGTAGCCCAGTCGGATCGACAGGAGCTCGGCGTGCGTCATCACGGTCCGGGCGAGCTCTGGCACCCATTCAGCCGTAACGCGCCGGCTCGGACCACTCACGCTAATTGCCGCGAAGACGCGGCCCGCACTGTTGCGGATCGGTGCGCCGACGCAGCGCAGCTCCGGCTCATGCTCGCAATCGTCCACCGAATAGCCGCGGGACCTGATCGCGGCCAGTTCGGCCTTTAGCCGCTTGGGCTCAACGATTGTGCTCGGCGTGAAGCGAGGCAGGCCGGCGCGGATGACCCGGTCGATCACGGCGTCGCTCTGGAAGGCGAGCGCCGCCTTACCCACGCCTGTCGAGTGACAAGGCGAGGCTTCCATCGTGATGACGGTGTTGTGCGGGCGTGCAGCAATTTGGCTGCGGCGATTGACGAAGACCATCTGCGCGCCGTCGAAGACGCAAAGATGCACATCCTCGCCGCTGAGCTTGGCAAGCGTATCGACGAAAGGCGGCGCCTCGCGATACAGCGGGAGGTTCATGAGTGCGCTGCCGCCGAGCTCGAACAGTTTTATGCCAAGCCGGTAGCGATCGCGGCTCGCATCCTGCTCCAGGAACCCGACGCTGCGCAGGCTATCGACGATGCGATGGACGGTGGTGCGCGGTAGGCCGGTACGTCGCGCGATCTCGACAACGCTCAGCTCGGGGTCGGTCGAGGAGAAGGCCTCCAGGACCTCGAGCATCTTGAAGAGCGACTTCACGCTCCGTCGACCGCTGTCGACGCTAGTCATGTCGGACCTTTCGGGTGGCGTCGCCACGCAATATCCAGGACGCGAACCAAGTCCGACTTAGACGGAATCGGGCGCGGCGGCAATGCCGCGCCCTTTGTCGTGCGCTCACTCGGCTGCGACCAGCCTCACGCTGCCTTCGACCTCGAGCAGGGGCTTGAGGGCAGCCGCGATCGCGTCCTTTTGCCGGCTGGTCGGAGCCGGCATCGGCTGCCGCGGAAGACCGCTCGGCGATCCCTGGAGGGTGAGGGCATGCTTCACGCAGGCCGGGAGATTGTCGCCGACGATCGTGTTCCAGAACCGCAACAGGCGCTTGTGGATCTCGATCGCGGTCGCGTGGTCACCGCGTTCGACCGCGTTCCACAGTGCCACGCAGGCGCCGGGCACTGCGGCCGGGTTCGCGGCGATCGTGCCATGCGCGCCGAGCGCGAAGGACGGATAGAGCAGCGCATCGACCGCCGTCAGCACGACCTTGCCCGCGGGCACGTCGAGCAAAAGATCGGCCATCAGCTTCAGGTCGCCGGCGCTCTGCTTGACGCCGATCACGCCGGGCAGCTCGTTCATGATCCGCAGCAGCAGCGCGGGGCTCAGGTAGTTCCAGGGCACGACGTTGTAAATGATGACGGGCTGCTTGACCGACTCGGACAGCGTCTTGAAGTGGCCGACCGTCGCATCCTCGTCTGGCTTGAAGAGATAGTGCACCGGCGTGATTTGGAGCGCGGCGACGTCGAGCGATTCGATGGCGCGGGCGCGGGCAATCGCTTCGCGGGTCGAGTTGGCGATGATGCCGGCGACGAGCGGCACCTTGCCGTTCAGCTCCTCTGCGCAGGCCTCGATCAAACGCCGGAATTCGTCGGCGGTAAGCGTGTGACCCTCACCCGTGCTGCCGCCAACACAGACGCCATGCACGCCCTTATCGAGCAAAAACTTCACTTGGCGACGGAAGGCCTTTTCGTCGATGTCGCCGTTCTGATCGAACGGCGTGGTGAGGGGCGGGATGATCCCCGTAATCTTCGCTGGCACGTTATCCTCCTTTATTGTCCGGAATACGGACATTTTTGTATGACAAATGCGCGCATGACGTCAAGCGTGGTCGGCAACATATCGAGTTGTTCGCGCTAAATTTAAGAGGAGAGTAGTGACGCGGCCGAAAAATCCACTTGACATGTGGAATAACTCGCTGCTCATGTTGTCCGCAATACGGACAAAAGTCCGGGCAGGGATGTCTTCCTGCCGAAGCCGGAGGACGACGTCATGAGCGGAATGGTTAGGTCGAGCGGGTCCAGCCGGGTGGCAGACCAAGTGACCGCTTCGATCAAGGGTCGGGAGTCCAGCGACATCCGGAAGGTTGCTGTGGCGAGCGCCATCGGCAACATGATCGAGTATTACGACTTCACGCTCTACGCGACCGCAACCGCGCTCGTCTTCAACAAGATCTTCTTCCCGAGTTCTGATCCCTTGGTCGGATCGCTGCTCGCTTTCGCGACGTTCTTCGTGGGCTATTGTGCAAGGCCGCTCGGCGGCGTGCTGTTCGGCCATTTCGGGGACCGCGTCGGCCGAAAAACGGCGCTGCTCATCACTATCGTGATCATGGGACTTGGGACTTTCCTCATCGGACTCATGCCGACCTATGAGCAGGTCGGAGTGTTGGCGCCGATCTGTCTCATCGGGCTGCGGCTGTTGCAGGGAATTGGCATCGGCGGCGAATATGGCGGCGGCATGGTGATGACGGTCGAGCACGCGCCGGCCGACCGGCGCGGTTTCTTCAGCTCGCTCGTCCACATCGGCGTGCCCGCCGGATTCCTGATCCCGATCGCGCTTTTGGGAATCCTGTCGACCTCCATGAGCGAGCCTGACTTCCTCGCCTGGGGCTGGCGGATCCCGTTCCTGTTTTCGATCGTCCTCGTCGGAATCGGGCTCTTCATCCGCTTCAAGATCTCGGAGACGCCGGCGTTCAAGCGCGTGCTGAGCGAGGAGGGGGCTGCCAGCGTGCCGGTGGTCGAAGCGGTCCGCAATCACAAGGGCAACATTTTGTTCGGTATCGGTGCCAAGGTCGCCGAAAGCGGGCTGTTCAACATCTACGCCGTGTTCGCGATCACCTACTGCAAGACCAAGCTCGGACTGCCGAGCCAGACGATCCTGAACGGCGTGCTCGTTGGCTGTGCGCTCGAATGCCTGACGCTGCCGATGTTCGGGGCGCTGTCGGACCGGATTGGTCGTCGCGCAGTCTATTTAGGCGGCATGATCTTCCAGGCCGCGCTCGCGCTCGTCTTCTTCCAGATGCTGAACACCGGGCACACCGGCATGATCTGGCTCGCGATCGCGCTCGGCCTCGCGCTTGGTCATGGCTCGGTCTACGGCGCGCAGGGCGCCTACTTCTCGGAGCTGTTTCCGGCGCGCATTCGCTACAGCGGCCTCTCGCTCGTGCAGCAGCTCGGCCCGATCCTCGGCGGCGGCCTCTCGCCGCTGATCGCAACCGCACTGCTTGCCGAGTACGGCTCGGCCTATTGGGTGGCCGGCTACATGGTCGCGATGGCGCTGCTCTCGGCCGCCTGTGTCTTCGGCCTTCGTCCGCTCCGCTCGGATAACTGAGCCGATCCTGCTCGCAAAACTAGCCGCTCGAGACGAGGCGGCATCGCAAAACCAAGTGAGGAAACTGCCATGGTCTCTACCTTGCGCTTCTCTCGACGCAGTCTGATCAAGGGCATCGCCGCTGCGCCGCTCGCAATGCCGGCGATCCTTGGCCGTGCACGCGCCGCCGATCCCATCCGCATCGGCATTTCCGGACCGATGACGGGTCAGTTCGCCCAGAACGGCCAGTGGATGAAGAACGGCGTCGCGATTGCGGTGAAGCAGGTCAACGACAAGGGCGGCATCAAGGGGCGCATGATCGAAGTGCGCATCGCCGACGATCTCGGGCCGAACCCCACTGCGGCGGCCAATGCCGTCACCAAGCTCGCGACCCAGGACGAAGTCGTGGCACTGGTGGGTCCGCACTACACGCCGGGTATCTTGCCGAACCTGCCGTTGCTCGCGAAATACAAGATCCCGTGCCTGACGGGCGCAACCGGTCCGGTCGTCACCCAGCAAGGCAGCCCCTGGGTGTTTCGCGTCCGCCTGAATGATGCGATCGGCGCGGACCTTCTGGTCAAATACGTCACCGAAGATCTGCAATGGAAGAAGATCGGACTTGGCTACGTCAACACGGCCTTTGGGCAATCCGGCATGGGCGTGGTCAAGGCCTCCTTGACCAAGCGCGGCGTCGAGCCTGCGCTGGTGCAGGCCCACACCGACGCGACCAAAGATTACACCTCGCAGATCCTGGCCTTCCAGCAGGCCGGTGTCGACGGCATCATCGTCTGGACTGACGATCAACCGGCCGGGCTCATTGCCAAGCAGAGCAAGACCCTCGGCGTCAAATTCGGCATCGCCGGCAACACGGCATTCTCGCAGCCGATTTTCCTCGGCCTCGCCGGAGAGGGCGCCGACGGATGCATGGCGATCGGCGAGTTCGTCAAGGACAATCCCGACGAGCGGGTGCAGAACTGGAAGAAGCTCTATTCGGCGACCCATCCCGGTGACGAGCCGGAACTCTACGCCACGGTCTATCACGACGCGGCAAAGCTGATCATTGCGGCGATGGAGCGCGCCGATGCCATTACGGGCGAGGGAATCCAGCAGGCCCTGACCGCGATCCGTGACTTCCCGGGCATCGTCACACGCTATGGCTGGACCGGCAACGGCGATATGACCCATTCCGGCATCATCACCAAGGTCGCCGGCGGCAAGCCGGAGATCGTCAAGGCCATCAGCAGCTAACGCGCGCGACGCCGCCGGACCTCCGGTGGCCGGCACCGGGATGGGATCTTACGATGTTGCAGACTTTTATTCAGATCGTATTGGTGGGATTGGCGGTCGGCGCCGCCTATGCGCTGGTGGCGCTCGGCTACACGCTGATCTGGAATGCGGTCTCCCTGGTCAATTTTGCTCAGGGAGACCTCGTGATGCTCGGCGCCTTCGTCTCGGTCGGCTGGCTCGCCAATCGTCTCGGGATGCCGCTGTGGCTGAACCTCGGCGCGATGCTGGTGATCCTTGGCCTCTTCGGCGCCGCGCTGGCTTGGGGAATCTACCATCCCCTGCGCAACGCGCCGCAATTGTCGGCGATCGTGGCAACGCTCGGCCTGTCCATGGCGTTGCAGAATATCGCCGTGATCATCTGGGGACCGCAGCCTCTCAACTTCGCTGGCCCCCTGGGCACGACCTCGGTGCAGCTCTTCGGCTCCACGATCTACGCGCAGTATCTCGTCATCCTGGCGGCGCTCGCGGTGATGATGGCGATCCAGCACGCGCTGTTTCAGCATACGGCGCTCGGTCGCGCGATGCGCGCCACCGCGCAGGACGCCGAAGCCGCGCGGCTGATGGGCATCCCCACAGCCCGCATCATCGCTTTCATCTTTGCCTACGCCACCATGCTCGCAGCCTTGGCGGGCTGGCTGGTCGCGCCGCTGTCTTACGTATCTTCCGACATGGGCGTTAACCTGTCGCTCCGTGCCTTCGCGGCGACCATCCTCGGCGGCTTCGGCTCGATCCCCGGCGCGCTCGTCGGTGGCCTGATCTTCGGCGTCATCGAGTCGGCGGGCTCCTTCTACATTTCGTCGGAATATATCGACGTGATCGCGTTCGGCGTCTTGATCGCAGTTCTGATGTTCCGCCCGCAGGGCATTTTCGGTGAACTCGAACTGGAGCGTCCATAAATGACTGCCGACGGAAACACGCTGACGATGCGTACGCTCGCCCTTCTGGTGATCGGCGCGGCGATCCTATGCGGCCTCCTCCTGCCGCAATTCCTGTCGGTGTACTATCTGCAGGTCGCAGACGTGACATTGATCAACATCCTCCTGGTCCTCGGGCTCAATTTCATTCTCGGCTTCGGTGGCCAGATGTCGCTCGCACAATGCGCATTCTTCGGCATCGGGGCGTATGGATTCACGCTGCTTCAGGCCGCAGGCATGCCGGTACCGGTCGCCGCGATCGGCGCGATCGCAATCTCCGCCGCGGTGGGGATGGCGCTGGGCTGGCCGACATTGCGGCTGAAGGGGCATTACCTCGCCCTGTGCACGCTGGCTTTCGCGCTGATCGTCGAGCGGCTGCTGGTGAACTGGGAGGGCCTCACCAACGGCGCCAACGGCATCACCGCGATCCCGGGCATCGGGCTTGCCGGCGAGAACGACAAGATGCTGTGGGTACTGCTCGCGATCGTCGCTTGCGCCTATCTGCTTCAGGTCTGGATCGCCAATGGTCCGCTGGGTCTGCGCATCCGCGCGCTACGCGACGACGCGCTGGCCGCGCAGGCCATCGGCGTCGACATCTCGCGGCTCAAGATCATGCTGTTCGTGATTTCGGCCGCTTATGGCGGTCTTGCCGGCATCTGCTACGTGCTGCTGCGCGGCTATATCAGCCCCGACGTCTTCTCGTGGCAGTCGACCTTCTCCTACCTCGCCATGGCGGTGGTCGGCGGCCTCGGCAGCCCCCTTGGCGCCGTGCTCGGGGCCATCCTCTACACTTTCGTGCCGGAGCTGTTGCGCTTCATGCAGGAATACTACTTTGCCGTCTTCGGCGTCATGGTCATCCTCGTGATCACCTTCTTCCCCGCCGGTCTCTCCGGACTGGTTCTCTCCGCCTTCCACAGTCTTCGCCGGCGCGAAAAATCCTATGCACGATCGGACGTGACGCATCATGAACGCGCTGCTTGAACTCTCCGGCGTCACCAAACGCTTCGGCGGCCTGACGGCGCTCGAAGACGTATCGCTCACCGTCGCGCAGGGCACGATCCATGCTGTGATTGGCCCCAACGGCTCGGGCAAGACCACGCTGTTCAACATCATCAGCGGCATCTATACGCCGACCGGAGGCGAGGTGCGCTTCGAAAGCGCCATCGTCACGTCGAAGCCATTGCACCAGCTCGCGGCAATGGGGCTGGCACGCACGTTCCAGAACACCCGCCTGTTCGGCTCGATGACCGTGCGCCAGAACGTCCTTGCCGCGCGGCACGGCAGGGCTCATCCGTGGCGCTTCGACCAGGAAAACGCACGCCGGGTCGACGAGATCATTGCGTTCGTCGGGCTTGCCGACGTTGCCGATGCGAATGCCGCCTCGTTGCCGCAGGGACAAAGGCGGTTGCTCGAAATCGCCAAGGCGCTTGCGCTGGAGCCGCGCCTCGTGCTGCTTGACGAGCCGCATGGCGGTCTCAACCACGCCGAGACCGCACGCCTGATCGAGGTGATCCGCCAGATGCATGCACGCGGGATGACGATCCTCTTGATCGAGCACGAGATGGAAGTGGTGATGACGCTCGCCGACCGGATCACCGTGCTCAATTTCGGCAAGGTGCTGGCGGAGGGCGCGCCGGCCGAGATCCAGCGCAACGACGCCGTCATCGAGGCCTATCTCGGCCGCGCCGACCGCGAGGCGGAGCTCCATGAACAGGTCGGCCGCGCGAGCGAAGGTACCGGCGCGCCGCTGCTCGAGGTCTCCGATCTCGTGGTCCGCTATGGTGACATCGAGGCGGTGCGGCAGGTGTCGCTGAAGGTCGGTGTCGGCGAGTTCGTGGCGCTGCTCGGCAACAACGGGGCAGGCAAATCCTCCACGCTGAAGGCGATCGCGCGTCTGGCGCAGGCCTCGGGCTCGGTGCGCTTCACAGGTCAGGAGCTGATCAGGGAGCCGACCGAGCGTCTGGTCGGAATGGGACTGGCGCTCGTTCCCGAGCGCCGGCGGCTGTTCGGCGGATTGACCGTGATCGAGAATCTCAAGATCGGCGCCTATGGACGGCCGCACGGCGAACTGGCGGGATTGATCGAGGAAATGCTCGAACTATTCCCCAACCTCAAGCGCCTGTCGGCATCGCTGGCCTTTTCGCTCTCAGGCGGGGAGCAGCAGATGCTCGCCGTTGCCCGCGCATTGATGAGTCGTCCGCGCCTCTTGCTGCTCGACGAGCCGTCGCTCGGACTGGCTCCGCTGCTGGTCGAGCAGGTGTTCGGCAAGCTCGTGGAAATCAATCGGCAGGGGACCGCGATCCTGCTGGTTGAGCAGAATGCCCGCATGGCGCTCGCGGTCGCGCATCGCGGTTATGTGCTGAGCTCGGGACGCATCGTCGCCGAGGGCAGCGCCGCCGAGGTCGCGCGTGATCCCCGCCTGATGGGCGCCTATCTCGGCCACGGCGAGGCCGCCGAATAAGCCATCGGGCTGGATCTGGTGCTCACGAGAGCCGGCGCCGTCGCGGCTTGAAAGGCGGATCGCCGTGGTGCAGATGGAAGCAGGGTCACCAATGGAAGCCGACATGAACGCCCACACCCTGCCGCGCCCAACAACTGAAGTCATCGCCGCTGTGCGCGCGAGGCTCGCCGAACGCCTGGGCGCGCGTGTCACCGTCTCGCAGGCCGTGCTCGACCTGCATAGCCACGGCGAGGGTCTGCCGGCAGTCGGTGTGCCAGACCTCGTGGTCTTTCCCGAGACCAACGAGGAGGTCGCCTTCGTTCTCGCGCTGTGTAACGAACACCGCGTACCGGTCACGCCATTCGGCGCGGGGTCCTCGCTTGAGGGCCAGCTCGCAGCCCTTGCCGGCGGCGTGTCGCTCGACATGACGCGCTTTGACAAAATCCTTGAGGTCACACCGGACTCGCTCGACTGCCGGGTCCAGGCGGGCGTGACGCGCGAAGCGCTGAACGCGCATGTTCGCGACACCGGCCTGTTCTTTCCGGTCGATCCAGGCGCCAACGCCTCGATCGGCGGCATGGCCGCCACGCGGGCCTCCGGCACCAATGCGGTGCGCTATGGCACGATGCGTGAGAATATTCTCGGCCTCACCGTCGTCACGCCCGATGGCCGCATCGTCCGCACCGGTAGCCGCGCGCGGAAGTCATCTGCCGGCCTTGATCTCACCCATCTCTATGTCGGCAGCGAAGGAACGCTCGGCGTCATCACCGAAATCCAGCTCAGGCTTTACGGGCAGCCGGAGACCACTGTTGCGGCCGTCTGCCAGTTTGCCTCGCTTGAGGGCGCTGTCGCCGCTGTCGTGACGGCGCTGCAGTCCAATCTGAAGATGGCGCGCATTGAACTGCTCGACGAGGTGCAGATGCGCGCCGCAATCCGCTATTCGAAGCTGGATTATGTGGAGACGCCGACGCTCTTTCTCGAGTTCCACGGCACGCCGAACGGAGTGCGCGAAGAAGTGGAGATGATGCAAGCGATAACAGCGGATCACGGCGGCGGCGCGTTTCAATTCGCCGAGCGGCCGGAAGACCGGACGCGGTTGTGGAAGGCGCGCCACAATTCCTATCAAGCTGTGATGGCGCTTGAGCCCGGCAAGGCCAATATGGGTACCGATGCCTGCGTGCCGATTTCGGCGCTGCCGGCCTGCCTGTTGGAGACCAAGGCGGACATTGTCGCATCTGGCCTGACGGCGCCGATCGTCGGCCATGTCGGTGATGGCAATTTCCATCTCGGAATCCTGTTCGATCCGAAGGACGCGCAAGAGACTGAGCGCGCCGAGGCGCTCGCCTTTCGCACCGCGCGCCGAGCCATTGCGATGGGAGGCACATGCTCAGGCGAACACGGCGTAGGGCTGCACAAGATCGTGCACATGGAAACGGAGCACGGTGAGGGGGTGGCGCTCATGAAGGCGGTAAAGACGGCGCTGGACCCGAGAGGAATCATGAATCCGGGAAAGATCTACCCGAGCAACTGATTTCCAGTGTGCGCTGTTTGAAGACGAGACGCTCTTTCCGCGCTGGCCTCCAGCAACTACCACTGTGGATTTTCGTCCACGGCGTATTTTGTCGGCGCTTCCGTCAGAAATCAGCAGAGGCGAGGAGGTGCCATTGCGCGACAGATCCAAGCGCAGGAGGTACTGCGAGGACCGTTGGGCTTGGTCCCGCATCGACGATGACCTCATTTGGCGGAACTGCGAAACCTAGTCCGGCCGCTTTCAGCAATGCCTCCTTGAGGGTCCAATAGCGGAGAAACAATCGGGACCGGGATATCTCCGGCGCTTTCCGCAGAGCAGCTTGTTCTTCGGCGGCCAGCACCAGCTCGCTGATGGAATCCAGATGATCTACTTCGCGTAGGAGTTCGACGTCGACCCCGATGGGCATGCGTGCTGCGGCGACGGCAACGGCGCCCCTGGCATGACTGAGGCTGAAGTCGATTTCCTGCGGATCGACCAGAAGGACCGGCTTGCCGTTCGCCGATGGTGCAAACCGCAGCGCATTCGGCGGTCGACCTACTGCATGTCCAAGGATCAGGCGCGCTCCCGCATGGGCGGCCAGATAGCTGCGCCGGTCCTCATGATGCCGGAGTCGCGCCAAGTGGTCCGTCTCCTGCACGTCAAGCAGCGCGGCGCTTTGCTCAAGAGGAAGCGCGGTAGGGCCGGGCGTGGCGCCTTTCTCCGGCGGGGAGACTGCGGCCAGCCAGAACGCGATCTCTGCGGGTGTCGGTCCTTTGACCGGCGTCGGGAGGTTCGGATGGGGCAACCATCGCAGGCGCAACTCATCGTCTTCAGGCGTGACACGCTTGACGGCGATTGCCCAGGCGACCACCGTTGTTGCCTGCAACGCGGTAAGCGATGAGGCGAAACCGTCCTGTCCGGTGCAGGCAGCGTTATTCATGCAAGGTTGGCTAACATCGGCCACCGGTTCTCTTGAACTGAGCGACATCCAGCATTGAGCGGTCCCCCTCAATCAATACACGCGCTCTCTTGGCGGGATTGACTGCACCTCGTTTGAGAGCGGCTGTAAATGCACTGGTCTGTAATCGAGCCGCGCGCGGCCACCATCATCGAGCCAGCACAGGCTGTGCTTCAGCCAATTTTCGTCATCGCGTTTGGGGAAATCTTCCCGCGCATGCGCGCCGCGGCTTTCCTTGCGACCGATCGCTGAATGAAGGCTGACGCTGGCCTGCGCAAGCATGTTGTCCAGTTCGAGTGTTTCGGCCAGATCGGTGTTGAAGATCATCGTGTGATCGGTCACGCCAATGTCATCCCGCATCGTGGCGATCACCTCGTTAAGTTTTGTCAAACCGTCGTCCAGCAGCGCGCCGGTGCGGAATACGGCGCAGTGGCGCTGCATGGTCTGTTGCATGGCGAGCCTGATGTCGCCGGCGACAGCCTTGCCTTTGGCCCACCTGATGCGATCGAGATGCGCGATGGCACGATCGGTCGCCTCGTCGGACGCCGGTGCGTGGCCCTCTTGCGGACGCAGGGTCTCGATCACGCGATGAGCGGCAGCTCGCCCAAACACGATGATGTCGAGAAGCGAATTGGAGCCGAGGCGGTTCGCTCCATGCACGGAAACGCAAGCCGCTTCCCCGATCGCCATCAGTCCTGGGACGACCGTTTCCGGATCGCCATGGCGAGACGTGACGGCTTCGCCATGCAGATTGGTCGGAACTCCGCCCATGTTGTAATGGACGGTGGGCAGCACCGGAATCGGCTGGCGTGTGACGTCGACGCCCGCGAAGATTTTGGCGGTCTCGCTGATGCCCGGCAGGCGCGTGTGCAGGAGTTCCGGATCGAGGTGCTCCAGGTGTAGTTCGATGTAGTCCTTGCGCGGACCGCAGCCACGCCCTTCGTTGATCTCAATCGTCATGGCGCGGCACACGACGTCGCGCCCGGCAAGATCCTTCGCGCTTGGCGCATAACGCTCCATGAAGCGCTCGCCTTCGGAATTGGTGAGATAGCCGCCTTCGCCGCGCGCCCCTTCCGTGATCAGGCAACCGGAGCCGTAGATGCCGCTCGGGTGAAACTGTGTGAATTCCATGTCCTCGAGCGGCAACCCGGCCCTCAGGGCCATCGCGTTGCCGTCGCCGGTAGAGGTGTGGGCGGCGGTGCAGGAGAAGTAGACGCGGCCGTAACCTCCGGTGGCCAGCACAGTGCGGTGAGCATTGAAGCGGTGGATGGTCCCATCTTCCATGTTCCACGCCAACAGGCCACGACAGGCGCCGTCATCATCCATCAGCAGGTCCAGCGCGAAATATTCGATGAAAAACTCCGTGCCGTGCGTCAGACACTGCTGATAGAGCGTATGCAGGATGGCATGGCCTGTCCGATCGGCCGCCGCACAGGTGCGCTGGGCCATCTTCTTTCCGTACTCGATGGTCTGGCCACCAAAGGGACGTTGATAGATCCGACCATCTCCGGTGCGCGAGAAGGGCACCCCATAGTGCTCCAGTTCCAGCACCGCGGGCACGGCTTCGCGGCACATGTATTCGATTGCGTCCTGATCACCGAGCCAGTCGGAGCGCTTGACCGTGTCGTACATGTGAAAGCGCCAATCGTCGCCATCACCCATGTTTCCAAGCGATGCCGCCATGCCGCCCTGTGCGGCGACGGTGTGGCTGCGTGTCGGAAAGACTTTTGTAACGCAGGCGGTCTTGAGGCCTGACGATGCCATTCCCAGTGCCGCGCGCAATCCGGCGCCTCCGGCACCGACGATCACCACATCATAATTGTGGTCGATGATCTCGTACGCTTTAGCCATCCTGCAGTTCTCCCAAATGTGCGAACTGGTCTTTTCTGAGTTCAGCGGTATCCATCCGATCGGCGAAAAGCTTATCGATCTCCGACCGTTCTGGCGACACAACTCAATATGGCGTCGAGCAGGCCAAATTCCATCGGCTTCGCTCTGACCATGCCCATCGCTTCGCGGAGAGATTCCGATATCGTCAAATGAGATGATACGTATCTCATTATTTGAATTTTCAGGATGGAGATCGAGCCTATATCTTCTTGCAACAGATATTCAGCGGATACCGACGTCGTCGCGTGTCGCTGTTCGAAGGACTTGTCTCTTCGCGTTTCGGTCGCAAGTCGGCCAGTCGCATTGCCGGAGGTAAGGATATGAAGCTTCCAACCGTTCTATCGGCCGTCGCCGCGCTAGCCGTTGGTCATGGCGCCCATGCTGCAGCCTTGCCATCGACCTCGGCCACGATCACCTATCATCGCACGCAGGTGGATGGCGTCGGCATCTTCTATCGTGAAGCGGGGCCGAGCGACGCGCCGACGATTGTGCTGTTGCACGGCTTTCCGTCCTCCTCGCGGATGTTCGATACTTTGCTTCCGCTTCTTGCCACGCGCTATCGCCTGATCGCACCTGACTATCCGGGGTTCGGCCAGAGCGAGGCTCCGCCGCCCTCGCGTTTCGCTTACACGTTCGACCATCTCGCTGAGACCACGAACGTCTTGCTCGAGCAGCTCAAGATCAGCCGCTATGTCCTGTACCTGCAGGATTATGGCGGTCCGGTTGGCTACCGCATCATGGTGGCTCATCCCGAGCGGGTGCGCGCGCTTGTGATCCAGAATGCGAACGCCTACAGGGAAGGGCTCGGCGCCAAATGGAGCGGCATTGCGCAATATTGGGCCGATCGTGATGCGCACCCGGAGCAGGTCGACGCTTTCACTTCGCTCGAAGGCGCTAAGGCCCGTCACATCGGCAGCAGCCCCAATCCCGAGCGCTACAATCCCGATACATGGACCGACGAATATGCGTTCCTGTCCCGACCTGGGCAGCGAGAAATCCAGGCGGACCTGCTTTACGACTATCGCATGAACGTGGCTTCTTACCCCGCATGGCAGGCATTTCTGCGCGAGCATAAGCCACCGACGCTCATCGTGTGGGGGCGCTATGATCCATCCTTCATTGCACCGGGCGCGGAGGCGTTCAGGCGCGACCTGCCGGACGCGGAGATTCATCTGTTGGATGCCGGTCACTTCGCGCTAGACGAGAAGGTCGACGATATAGCACGTCTGATGATCGACTTCCTGCCGAAGCAGCCCGAATAGGCTTAACGCCAGCTATACAAGGAGTGAGCGAGTCGACCGTTCATACCCATTACCGAACGGGCCACCCAACGATGTGTCTGTTCTAATTGAAGAAAACATTTAGGTGGGGCATAACCCTCGGCGATTGAAGCGCTGATTGCCCACACTGTTATGACCAGGCCCCGGGTTCCATCCCTCGTCGCATTGAGAGCTTTTGAAGCTGTTGGCCGCACCGGCAGCATGCGTGCCGCTGGCGACGAGTTGGCGGTGAGCCATACGGTCGTGTCGCGTCATATCCAGAACCTGCAGGAAAGCCTCGGCGTCACGCTTGTCCGGGCTCAGGGTCGCGGCGTCATGCTGACCGAACGAGGCTCGTTCCTCTATGAGCAGTTGTCGCAAGCGTTCGACATCATCGCGCGCGCCACGGTTGCGGTACGTCCTCCGTCGCGAACCACGCTTAACATCTGGTGTATTCCCGGCATCGCCAACCGCCGCCTGCTGCAGAGGCTTCCGGAGCTGACGGGCCCGCCGAACCGATGGGAAGTCAACCTGCAGCCAACCTTGTCGCACCCCGATCTCTCGCGCGGTGAGGCCGATGCCGAGATCGTCTATGCCGATGTGATCACCACGCATCTCGATCTTGCGTCCGAGCCCTTGATCCGGCCGAGGGTCTTCCCGGTGGCCAGCCCGAGCTATCTGGCGCGTCATCCCGCCATCACGAGCCTGACGGACTTGGCGTCGATCGCGTTGATCCACGAGGAATCGACGGAGCAATGGGAGCGCTGGTTTCGGCTGGCCGGATTGGTCGATTTGCCGCAGCTCGGCGGCCAACGTCTTTGGCATGCCCACCTCGCCATCGAGGCGGCGCGGCTTGGGCAGGGCGTGGCAATCGCAAATGACGTCCTTGTCGAGGACGACCTTCGCACTGGTGCATTGGTCGAGCTGCTCTCCACCTCCGTCTACATGGGAACGTACCAATTGGTCGCTTTGAAGGAGCGATGGCGCGACCCGGCGATTGTTGCACTGCGGAATTGGCTACAAAATGTGCTGGCCAGCGCACTGATCGGCCCGACTGGTGCATGTGAGTCACCATAGCGCGATAATAAAACTGGTTGTTCGTTCGATACCGCCAACTACGGTCCCCTCAACTTGGGGAAGTAAGAATGGCGCTAAACTCCGAACTGATGTCACGCAGGCAGTCTGCGGTGGTCCGTGGTGTTGGTCATGCCACACCGGTTTTCGCTGATCGGGCACTCAACAGCGAGCTTTGGGACGTCGAGGGACGACGTTACGTCGATTTTGCCGGTGGTATCGCGGTTCTCAACACGGGTCACCGCCATCCGCAGGTGATCAAGGCGGTTCGCGATCAGTTGGATCGCTTTACGCATACCTGTTTCCAGGTCGCTCCGTATGACTCCTATGTTGAGCTCGCCGAGCGTCTCAACGCGCTGGCGCCGATCAGCGGGCCGCTGAAGTCGATACTGCTGACAACCGGTGCCGAGGCCACCGAGAATGCGGTCAAGATCGCTCGTGCGGCAACCGGCCGCAGCGGGGTCATCGCGTTCACCGGAGGCTTCCACGGGCGCACTGCTTTTGCGTCGGTGATGACGGGAAAAGTCGTGCCCTATAAGAAGGGTGTTGTTTCCCCTCTGCCCGGCGTGTGGCATGTACCATTTCCGATCAGTGGCAGCGAGATTAGCGTCGACGACGCGCTGCGCTATATCGGCTTCATTTTCAAGGCCGACATCGATGCGTCCCAGGTGGCGGCGATCATCATCGAGCCTGTGCAAGGCGAAGGCGGCTTCCACCAGGCTCCTCCCGAACTGATGCGTGGGCTGCGCCGCATCTGCGACGAGAATGGGATCGTGCTGATCGCGGACGAGGTTCAGACCGGATTCGGTCGGACTGGAAAAATGTTCGCGATGGAGCACTACGACGTCAAGCCAGACCTCATCTGTGTCGCGAAGAGCCTTGCCGGTGGCTTGCCGCTATCTGGCGTGATCGGGCGTGCCGCGATCATGGACGCGGCGGAGCCGGGTGGCCTCGGCGGCACCTATGCCGGTCATCCGCTGGCGTGCGCGGCTGCGCTTGCGGTGCTCGATGTGTTCGAACAGGAGAACCTTCTCGCGCGCGCCAATGAGATCGGTGCGCGCTTGCGCGATGCGATCGATCGCTTTGCCCAGGCCAATCATCTGCTGCCGATTTCCCGGGCTCGCGGATTGGGCGCGATGATCGCCTTCGATGTGCTCAAGCAGCGGGGGAGCAACGAGCCGGACGCCGAAGCCACCAGTCAGGTCACCAGGCTTGCGCACCAGAACGGCCTGATCCTGCTGTCCTGCGGCACGACCGCGAACACGATTCGGATTCTGGTCCCGCTCACGGCATCGGACGACATTGTGGACGAGGGGCTTTCGATCCTGGAATCCTGCCTCGTCGCCTGAACCCCGCTACCGACGAACATCAACCAGACCAACAACGAGCACTCGGGTGAAATAACCCCTGCGAACAGGAGACGACCTTGGAAACTGAGCTGACCAAGACCAATAGCCTCGCGGAGGAATTGCGGGCTGCCGTCGATCGCAACTTTGACGACCAGGTGGCCTTTCTCGCGCGCCTGGTACAATTCCGCAGTCTCCGCGGTCAGGAGGCTCCGCTCCAGGCCTGGATGGCCGAGCGCCTGGCCGAGCGCGGCTACAAGGTCGATGCTTTCAGTCTCGCCGACGTCGATCTGATGAGCCATCCGAAGGCGGCTCCGATGGACGGGATCGATCTTGCCGGCTCGAGGCAAGTTGTGGCGACTTATGAGGGAGGCGGGAAGGGGCGCAGCCTGATCCTCCAGGGTCATATCGACGTGGTGCCGGAAGGCCCGGCGGATTTCTGGGATTTTCCGCCATTTGACGGCGTGGTGCGCGACGGCTGGATGCACGGCCGCGGCGCTCAGGACATGAAGGCCGGCGTGTCGGCGATGATTTTTGCGCTCGATGCGATCCGGGCCGCGGGCTACGCGCCGCAGGGCCGCATCCACGTGCAGACCGTCACCGAGGAAGAAAGCACCGGCAACGGCGCGCTGTCGACGTTGATGCGCGGCTATCGCGCCGACGCGTGCCTCATCCCCGAGCCGATCGGCCAAAAGCTCTTGCGCGCGCAGGTCGGCGCGATCTGGTTCCGCGTGCGAGTGCGAGGCACGCCGGCCCATGTCGCCTACTCCGAGACAGGCACCAGCGCCATTTTGTCGGCCATGCACGTGATCCGTGCGTTCCAGGACTACACCAAGCGGCTCAACGAACAGGCCGTGGATCATCCGTGGTTCAAGACCGTCAAATCGCCGATCAAGTTCAACGTCGGCATCATCAAGGGCGGCGATTGGGCAAGCTCGACGGCGGCCTGGTGCGAGTTCGACTGCCGGCTCGGCCTGCTTCCCGGCACTAGCCCGCAGGAGGCGATGCGTGGCATCGAGAAGTGCCTGGCCGACGCACAGGCCACCGACAGCTTCCTGTCCAGCAATCCGGCTGAACTGATCTGGAGCGGCTTCCAGGCAGATCCGTCGGTCTTGGAGCCCGGAAGCGAAGCCGAGCAGGTGCTCTCCTCGGTGCATCAGGTGGTCTTCAACGAGCCGATGCAGTTGCAGATCGGCACCGCCGTTACCGATACGCGCTACTACAACGTCGACTATGGAATTCCGGCGCTGTGCTACGGCCATTACGGCATCGGGCCGCATGCGTTCAATGAGCGCGTCGATCTCGAAAGCGTCCGCAAGATCACACTGAGCATCGCGCTCTTCGTCGCCAACTGGTGCGGATTGAAGAAGCTGTGATGGTCGCCGCCGCATCTGCGGCCGGCGCGTCTCGTCCAGAGAGCCATGTCAACAGGAAGGGGGGATATCATGGGAATGAACAGGCGTGAATTCGGCAAGTTGGGACTGGCCGCGGGAATGGCTAGCGTCGCGGGGATCCCGCTCGGCTTGCACCGTGCCGCGGGGCAGACGCGCGGCGGCACGCTCAGCACGATTACCCATCCGGAGCCGGCCATGCTGGTCTCCGCGATCAGCCAGCTCCAGCCGACGCTGACGATCTGCGGCAAGATCTACGAGAGCCTGCTTCGCTACGACTTTGACCTGAAACCGATCCCCGGCCTGGCGCAATCCTGGAGCGCCTCTCCCGACGGGTTGACCTATACGTTCAAGCTGTTCCCGAACATCACCTTCCACGACGGCAAGCCGCTGACGGCCGACGACGTCATCTTCTCGATGACCAAGATCCTGCCCGAGACCCACGCGCGGGCCCGGCCGATATTCACCCGCATCGATAGCGCCGAAGCTCCCGATCCGCTGACGGTCGTGTTCAAGCTCAAGTCGCCGTTTTCTCCGTTCCTCGGAGCATTCGATTGCACCACGGCGCCGATCCTGCCGAAGCACATCTACGAAGGCACCGACTTCAAGACCAATCCTGCGAATGACAAGGCGATCGGCTGCGGTCCCTTCAAGCTGAAGGAATGGGTGCGGGGATCGCACATTCACCTGGTCAAGCACGACGGCTATTATCGCGCCGGTGAACCTCATATCGACGAGATTATCTACCGCGTCATTCCGGACGCAGCGGCGCGTTCGGTCGCGCTCGAGCAGGGAACCGTCAAGCTGACGCAGTGGAGCGACATCGAGCAGTACGATGTGGCTCGCCTCACCAAGCTGCCCCATCTCGACATGACGACGAAGGGATATGAGTACTTCGCGCCACATCTGTGGCTCGAGCTGAACAATCGCATCGCGCCGATGAATGACAAGCGCTTCCGTCAGGCGGTGATGTACGCCATCGACCGCAAGGCTCTGCTCCAGCGTGTCTACTTCGGTCTCGGCAAGGTTGCGACCGGTCCGATCTCGTCGAAGACCCGGTTCTACGACAAGAACGTAAAGCAGTACGAATACTCACCGGACAAGGCAAAAGCTCTTCTCGACGAGATGGGATTGAAGCCGGGCGCCGATGGCAAGCGGATCACCGTTCCGTTCCTGGTCACGCCATCGGGCGAGCTCTATCGTCGCGTCGCAGAGTTCTTGCGCCAGTCGCTGCTGCGGGTCGGAATCGACCTGCAGTTTGAAGGCACCGATGTCGCGGGCTGGATCCAGAAGGTCAGCAACGGGGAGTATTCGATGACGACGAATCTCGTCTATCAGCTCGGAGATCCCGCTATCGGCGTATCGCGCACCTACATTTCGTCGAACATCCGCAAGGGCATCATGTTCTCCAACACGGCCGGATATTCAAATCCGGAAGTCGATCGTCTTTTCGAGGAAGCTGCGACCGCTTCGCCGGACGAGAAGCGGCAGGAACTGTACAGCGCGGTGCAGAAGGCTCTGGTCGAGGATGTGCCGATCGTGTGGCTGCTCGAACAGGACTTTCCGACGTTTACAGACAAGAAGCTCAAGAATGT
The DNA here is from genome assembly GCF_059512365.1 of Bradyrhizobium sp. Ses1. Taxonomy (NCBI): domain Bacteria; kingdom Pseudomonadati; phylum Pseudomonadota; class Alphaproteobacteria; order Hyphomicrobiales; family Nitrobacteraceae; genus Bradyrhizobium; species Bradyrhizobium sp. Ses1. Next base: position 282,754 of record NZ_JCAMOQ010000002.1, on the reverse strand, counting down.
GACCACGACCGCCATCGGCGTTCACGAAACCTTCGGCGCGGTCCGGTTCGAATGAGCGTCGTCGCCATCACCCGGTACGGAGGCCGCTTGTCGGCCTACGTGCTGGGCATCGCCTACGGAGCGGTGAAGATCATCGGCGTGATCCTGGTTATCGCGACCTTCAACTTTATTCTCGTTCACGCGGCGCCCGGCGACCCGGCGCAGGTGATCGCAGGACAAAGCGGTGCTGCCGACGAAACATTGCTCCGCCAGATACGATCGGCCTATGGCCTCGATCAGCCGTACCTGGTGCAACTGGCGAGCTCCCTGAAGAAGACGCTGACGCTTGATCTCGGCTATTCCTATCGGCAACAGCGGACCGTGTTGTCGCTGCTGCTCGAGCGGCTGCCCGCGACCTTGCTGCTCACGGGTACGGCGTTCATCCTGTCCCTGGTCTTCGGTACGGCGTTAGGAACGATAGCCGGCACACGTGCGGGAAAATGGTCCGACACGTTCTTTACGATCGTCTCGCTGCTGCTCTATGCCTTGCCGGTGTTTTGGCTTGGCCTGATGCTCGTGCTGTTGTTTTCCGTGCAGCTCAATTGGCTTCCGCCATTCGGCTACGTGACCGTCGGCGTCGAGATGACGGCGTGGCAGCGCATCGCGGACATTGCCTCGCACATGGTCCTGCCGACCTTGTCACTGGCCGCTGTCTATCTCGCGATCTACGCCAGGCTGATGCGTTCCTCGATCATCGAGGTCAAGCAGCAGGATTTCATCAAGACGGCGCGGGCCAAGGGCGTGACCGAGTCCCGGATCGTGATGCACCATCTGCTTCGCAACGCGATCCTGCCCGTTATCACGGTCGCCGGAATGCAGGCCGGCGCGGTGGTTGGCGGCGCGGTTGTTGTCGAGACCGTGTTCGCCTGGCCCGGCCTGGGGCGGCTGATCTATGACGCCGTGCTGCAGCGCGACTATCCGGTCATGCAAGGCATCTTCCTGGTCATGTCGATTGTGGTGATCGGGCTGAACCTGCTCACCGAGGCGGTCTATCGCATGGTGGATCCGCGCATCTCCGTACGAAGTGTGAGGTGAGGCGGCCGTGAAGAACCTGGCATCCTTTCTTCGGCATCCGGCCGGCGTCATCGGACTGGTCATCCTGACCGGAGTCGTTGTGCTGGCCATCGTGGCGCCGACCCTGTTTCCCGTCGATCCCTGGGATATGGTGGCCGCGCCGTTCCAGCCGCCGTTCGACGGCGAGACGTGGCTCGGTTCCGACATGCTCGGCCGCGACGTCGCCGCCTGCATCGCCTATGGCGCGCGGGTCTCGCTTCTCATAGGCGTCTCGTCGACACTTGCCGCGCTCACGATCGGCGTCACCGTGGGAGCCGTTGCCGGCTATTTCGGCGGCCGCGTCGACGACTTTCTGATGCGCTTCGTCGAGTTGTTCCAGACGATTCCTGGCTTCATTCTTGCCATCCTGCTGGTGGCGACGCTCGGACCTTCTCTGACCAACGTGATCCTCGCGATCGGCGCTGTGAGCTGGCCGCAGCTCGCCCGGCTGACGCGCGCCGAGTTTCTGCGGCTGCGGAGCCGGGAGTTCGTGCAGGCCGCGGTCTGTCAGGGGCAGCCGCCGATGTCGGTGGTGTTGCGCCATATCCTGCCGAACGCGGTGTCGCCGATCATCGTGACCGGCTCGTTGATGATCGCCAGTTCGATCCTGATCGAAAGTGCGCTGAGCTTCATGGGGCTCGGTGACCCCAATCTGATGTCGTGGGGATTCATGATCGGCGCGTCCCGTTCGGTGATGCGTCAAGCGTGGTGGATGAGCGTGTTCCCCGGTGTAGCCATCTTCCTCACCGTGCTGGCGATCAACCTCGTTGGCGAAGGACTGAACGATACCCTGAACCCGAGACTGTCGCGGAAGGCGCGAGGTGCATGACGGACGAACCGCTGCTTGCAATCGAAAATCTGTCCGTTGCTTTGCCAAAGGGCGGCGACCGGCAGTTCGCGGTGGAAAACGTCTCGCTCGCCGTGCGTCGGAACGAGATCGTTTGCTTGGTCGGCGAGTCCGGCTCGGGTAAGTCGATCACCGCGCACGCCGTGCTCAGGCTGTTGCCGCCGGCTCTTCACGTCGCCGGCGGTGCCATCCGTTTCAAGGATACGGACCTCGCGACAGCGGATGAAGGGGCAATGCGGGCGCTGCGGGGCGGCCCGATATCCATGATCTTCCAGGAGCCGCTCAGCGCGCTCAATCCGCTGACGCGTGTCGGTCAGCAGATCGCGGAAGCCATCGTCACGCACGCCGGCGCGAAGCTGTACCGTTCCGAGCTGGACGCGCGGGTCGTCGAACTGATCGCGGCGGTCGGCCTGCCCGATCCTCCGGCGCTCGCCCGCAGCTATCCATTCCAGCTCTCCGGCGGTCAGCGCCAGCGCATCATGATCGCGATCGCGATGGCAAACGAGCCGGCACTGCTGCTCGCCGACGAGCCGACCACCGCACTCGACGTCACCACGCAAAAGCAAATCCTCGGCTTGATCCGGAAGTTGCAGGCCGAGCGGGGAATGGGCGTCCTGTTCATCACGCACGACTTTGGTGTCGTCGCCGACATAGCCGACCGTGTCGTTGTCATGCGCAACGGCTGTGTGGTCGAGCAGGGCACGGTCGATGAGGTGCTTCGCGCCCCCAAGAATGACTACACCAAGGCGCTCATTGCGGCAGTGCCGGGCGGGCGCCCCCCAACGGCGCACAGCCAGGCGCTGGGCAGCGATCCATTGTTGGAAGCCCGCGGTCTCAACAAGGTATTCGCGTCGCGTCAGGGCGCGTTCAGGCCGGTGCGACGGGTATCGGCCGTGCAGGACGTCGCTCTCACGCTGCGGCCGCGCGAGACCGTCGCCGTCGTTGGTGAGTCCGGATCGGGCAAATCGACGCTCGCGCGCATGATCATGCGGCTGATCGAGCCCGACACCGGTTCGATCGATTTTGATGGGGGCGACTTTCTCAAACTGAAAGGCGCACAATTGCGCGCGATGCGCCGCAAGGTGCAGATCGTCTTTCAGGATCCCTTTGCAGCCCTCGATCCACGACAGAAGGTCGGCGAAGCCATCGCGCGCGGACCGATGACCTATGGAACGCCGCCAATCGAGGCGATTGCGGACGCAAAGCGGTTGTTGGCGCGAGTTGGGCTGAAGGAGAGCGCATATGAACGCTATCCTCATGAATTCTCCGGCGGGCAACGCCAGCGTATCTGTATCGCGCGCGCCATCGCGTTGAAGCCGCTGGTGCTGGTCGCGGACGAGGCCGTTTCGGCGCTCGACGTTTCCGTGCAACAGCACATTCTGGAGCTATTGGCCGAGCTGCGCGAAGAAATGAACCTCGCAATGCTGTTCATCACGCATGACCTGCGTGTCGCATCGGAGATCGCCGACAGGATCGTCGTGATGCGGCGCGGCGAAATCGTCGAGCAGGGTGAGACGCAATCGGTATTCGGCGCGCCGCAGCACGCTTACACCCGCGAGCTGCTCGAGGCCATTCCTGGGCGTTCGTTGTTCGGCAGGCCTCACGAGCCGTCGGCCAACGTATGTTTCGCCTAGGCGCTCGCGAACGGGAAACACGGGGCGCAATGACATGAAAACTGGTGCGGATCATCTCTGCGACGCGCTGCTCGCGCTTGGCGTCGATACCTGCTTCGCCAATCCGGGCACGTCGGAGATGCACTTTGTCGCCGCGCTCGATCGTCGGCAGGACATGCGCTGCGTGCTTGGGCTGTTCGAGGGCGTCGTCACCGGAGCTGCCGATGGCTATGGCCGGATGACGGACCGGCCCGCGGCGACCCTGCTGCATCTCGGCCCCGGTCTGGCGAACGGGCTCGCCAACCTGCACAACGCCAGGCGCGCCGGCACGCCGATCATCAATATCGTCGGCGAGCATTCGACCGCGCATCTTCCGCTCGACGCGCCGCTGACGAGCGACATCGAAACGCTCGCCCGGCCGATGTCGGCGTTCGTGCGCCGGATCGGCAGTGCCGCCTCGATCGAGCAGGATGTCGCGGATGCCTGGGACGCAAGCTTGGCGAACGGCATCGCGACGCTGCTCTTGCCGGCGGATATGGCCTGGTCGGAGCGATCAGCCGCGGCTCCGCTCGCCAGGCGTTCGCCGCCGCCGCGGCGCGAAGTCGATCCGGACAAGTTCAAGGCGGTCGTCGATCGTTTGCGCCGCGGTTGCAAGGCGGCGCTGATGTTGTCTGGGCAGGCTTTGCGCGCCGATGCGCTTGCCGATGCCGAAAGGATTTGCGCCAAGACCGGCGCGCGGCTGTTTGCACAGGGCGTCAACGGGCGCATCGAGCGCGGGCGCGGTCGGGCGCCGATCGAGAAGATATCCTTCGCCTGGGAGCCGGGTCGTGCCGCATTGGCAGGGCTCGATATGATCGTGCTGATCGGCGCCAAGGAGCCGGTCACGTTCTTTGGCTACCCAACCCAGTCGGGTCGCCTCGCACCTGAGGGGTGCAGCGTGGTCGAGCTCGGTGGGCTCGGTCACGATCTGAAGGGAATTCTCGCCCATCTTGCGGAAGCTGTCGGCGCCAAGTCGACGGCAGGTGTGCAGACGAGCGAGCTGCCGCCAGCCGAGATGTCCTTCCAGGCCGACGGTCCTCTGACCGCCGAAATGATCAATCGCGTGGTTGCCGCGAAGCTGCCGAAGAACGCGATCGTGTGCGACGAGGCGATCACGTCCTCCGGCTTCTACGAGCTGTCCTACAACGCGCCCGCGCACGACTATCTCCAGATTACGGGCGGCGCCATCGGCATCGGAGTGCCGATGGCGGCGGGGGCCGCGATCGCCTGTCCGGGAAGGAAGGTCATCTCGCTTCAGGCTGATGGCAGCGGCCTCTACACGCTTCAGGGGCTCTGGACGCAAGCACGCGAGAAGCTCGATATCGTCACCATCGTCTTTGCCAACCGCGGCTATGCAATCCTCCACGGCGAAATGCGCAAGGTTGGCGTCGCCAACCCCGGCCAGAATGCCCGCCGCATGCTCGACATCGAGGATCCCGAGATCGATTGGGTCAAGCTTGCCGGCGGCATGGGCGTAGCTGCGGAACGCGTGACGACCGTTCAGCGTTTCGCTGAAGTGTTCGATGCTGCGCTTCGACAGCGCGGGCCGTTCGTTATCGAGGCATCGTTGCTGTAACTCTTGAGGCGATTGATAGACGGGGCAACCTCGCATGACGCATTCCAACGCGACCGATCATAACGAGGCCTTCGCGACGCACAGTGCGCATTGGGGAGCGTTTTCGGCGCGCTGGGATGGTCAGGATGTCGCGATCCTGCCTTACGGCGGCGATCCTGCGCCATCGCCGATCCTCGGTAACTTCAAAGGTGCCTTGCGCCACAAGGCGCGTATCCTCAAGCCGATGGTCCGCCGCAACTGGCTCGAGCATGGGCCAGGCCCGCAGCGGCGCGAAATCGGCGACGATTTCGTCGAATGCGGGTGGGACACCGCGCTCGATCTGCTCGCCGGCGAGCTCGCGCGCGTTCGCGACAATTTCGGCCCGCGCGCAATCTATGGAGGCTCGTACGGCTGGGCCAGCGCGGGACGTTTTCATCATGCGCAAAGCCAGATCCACCGCTTTCTCAACCTGGTTTGCGGGGGCTATGTGCGTTCGGTCAACAGCTATAGCGCCGGCGCGTCGTCAGTGATTCTGCCGCATGTGATGGGGCCGTTCGAGGCGCTTTCGCGCCGCAACGTCACCTGGGACCAGCTACGGACCCACACTGAAATCGTGCTCGCGTTCGGCGGCATGCCGATCAAGAACTCGATGATCGCCAGCGGCGGGCTGAGCCGGCACGTCGAGCCCGACGCCATGCGCGAGGCGGTCAAGCGAGGCACGCGGTTCATCTCGATCAGCCCGTTGCGCGACGATTTCCCGCCCGAGGCCAGGGCCGAGTGGATTCCGATTCGTCCGGGCACCGACGTTGCCGTGATGCTCGCGATGGCGCACACCTTGCTCGCGGAAAATCTTTGCGACCGTGCGTTTGTCGACCGCTACACGACCGGCTTCGACGTGTTCGAGCGCTATCTTCGCGGTGACCGCGACGGACAGCCCAAGCATGCCGATTGGGCTGCCGCAATCAGCGGAATTGCGGCCGACACGATCAGGGATATCGCGCGCTCCCTTGTGCATGGCCGCAGCCTCATTGCCGTGGCCCATGCGCTGCAGCGGGCGCAATATGGCGAGCAGCCGGTGTGGGCCGCTGCAGTCCTTGCCGCAATGGCCGGTCAGATCGGCCTGCCCGGCGGCGGCTACAATTATGCGCTCGGCGCGATGGGGCACACCGGCCGCCGTGTCAACGCCGTGCCGATTCCGACCATGCCACAAGGCACCAACCCGGTTCGCGAGTTCATTCCGGTGGCGCGGATTTCCGACATGCTGCTGAATCCGGGCGCGCCATTCGCATATAACGGCAGCGAACTGCGCTATCCCGACATCAAGCTCGTCTATTGGGCGGGCGGCAACCCGTTCCATCATCATCAGGATATTCATCGTCTGCGTCAGGCATTCGCGCGCCCCGATACGATCGTGGTCCATGAACTCGCCTGGACCGCGATGGCACGGTCCGCCGACATTGTGCTGCCTGCGACGATGACGCTGGAGCGCGATGATATCGGCGCGGCGGCGACCGATCCGCGCCTGATCGCGATGCGCAAGGTTGCGCCCCCGGTCGGTGAAGCGCGTGACGACTTCGCGATTCTCTGCGATCTCGCCGAACGCCTTAGCGCCGCAGAAGTCTTTGCCGAAGGACGCGATGCCGCGCAGTGGATGCGCCATCTGTATGAGCCGACGCGGCGGGCCCTGGCCGGCCGCGGCTGGGAGGCGCCAGATTTCGAGGAGTTTTGGGATCGCGGCGAACTGGCGCTTCCGTCGGAACCGGACGACGGAGGCATCCTGCGTCGTTTTCGAACGGAGCCAGAGGTAAATCCGCTGCCGACGCCCAGCGGCAAGATCGAGATATTCTCCAAGACGATCGCCGGCTACGGCTATGACGATTGCCCGGGCCACCCGACCTGGCTCGCCTCGACCGAGCAGCCGGACGCGACGGCTCCATTGTGGCTGGTTGCCAATCAGCCGGCGACGCGACTTCATGGCCAGCTCGATTTCGGTGACTATAGCCAGTCCCGGAAGATCGAGGGCAGGGAAGTCGCGCGGATGCATCCGGACGATGCCGCGCCGCGCGGGATCGTCGACGGCGATGTCATCAGGATATTCAACGCGCGCGGCGCCTGCCTCGCGGCGGTTAAGGTGACCGACGACGTCATGCGGGGCGTGGTCAATTTGCCGACTGGCGCCTGGTACGATCCCGCCCCTGATGGCGCGGAGAATCCGCTTTGCCTCCATGGCAATCCCAATGTGCTGACGCGCGACGTCGGCACGTCACGGCTGGCTCAAGGATGCTGCGGGCAAATCACTGTCGTCGATTGCGAGAAGTTCGTCGGAACGGCTCCGGCCGTCCGAGCCTATGAGCCGCCGATTCCCGTGAAATCTCGCTCGCGATAGTGGCGATGATCGCGGAATGATCGCAAATTGTTGCTTCAAACGCGGCTATAGCCGCTCGTCGGGTGGCGCGATTTCGGTGACGAGGTCTCTTATCAGCGCTTTCTTCGGCAGCGGCGCCAGCGTCATGACGCCCTGTTTGAGGCGCACCGTGCAGGCGTAGTCGACTGTGCCGTCAATGAGCATCATGCACTCCTTGCACGCGTTGGCGTTGATGCAGGAGTACCGATAGGCGAGGGTGGGGTCGATCAGTCGACGTACCATGCGAAGGCCATCGAGCACGGATTGGCCTGGCTCGAACGTGACGTCGAACTCTTCGAACCGCGGCGTTTCCCCGGCGTTGCCGCGCCGAATGCGCAGAGTTGTGTTCATGCCACGGGCCTTCCATTGGCCGGCGCGATCCTGCGCAGGCTGATATCGCCTTGTGACAGGCTGATGGTCTGGTTGACGCACCAGTCCTCCGACAGTCTCGGTTGGTCTTCCCGTTGATGCGCGCCGCGGCTTTCGCTGCGCGCCAGCGCAGCCTCTGTGACCGACCGCGCCACCAGCAGCATGTTCCGAAGGTCCAGCCAGTCAGTCATCATCGTGTCGAACGGCGCCCCGGTCGAAAGCGGAACATTGCCGATCTCCCGGCTGAGCTGCAGGATCGAGGAGAGTGCCGAGCGAAGCTTGGCTTCTGTTCGGAAAGGACCAACCTTGTCGGCCATCGCCGTCTGCAACCCGGCAATCGCGGCCGCAGGATTGGGCGCATCTCGTCTTGTTGCGCTGCGCAGCAGATCAAGCACAGGGCGAACCGCCTCTGCTGACCAGGACAGGCTTTGTGCCTTGGCTCGTTCCGCGGCGTTGCGACCGGCGCGCGCGCCAAAGACCAGCGCTTCGGTAATCGCATTGCCGGACAGCCGGTTGGCGCCATTGGCGCCGCCCACGACCTCGCCGCCGGCATAAAGTCCCGGTATGCGCGTCTGCAGCGTCTCGTCGACCCGAACCCCGCCCATCGTGTAGTGGGCGATCGGCGCGACCTCGACGTCCTGTCGAGCAAGGTCGATACCGTTGGCAAGAAGACGATCCACGACGGGTCCGAATGCGCGGCGTATCTCCGCCTCGGGTACGTGACGGAAGCTGAGATAGGCGCCGCCCGCCGGGCTGCCGCGACCGGCCTCGACCTCTTTGGTGATCGCATAGGTCGCGAGATCGCGAGTCAGGACGTAACGGCCGTCACTGCGGGAATCCTGGCTCGCATAGGCCGTTTCGAATTCCCGGCGTTCAGAGTTGAGCAGCCTGCCGCCCAGCTTGTAGCGGAACGGATCCCACATGATCGGATCCATGCCGATCAGACGCGGTGCCAGATGGCCAATCGGGAAGAATTGAACGAACTCCATGTCGATCAACTCCGCCCCGGCGCGCAAGGCCAGCGCATAGCCATCGCCGGCCATGTTGGCGGAGGCGCTGTTGCGGCGATAGAGGCCGGTAAGGCCGCCAGTTGCGATGATTACGGCTTTCGCGGCGAGTGTCACCGCGCGACCGGTCGGCAGGTGCAACGCGACTGCCCCGCAGGCCTCGCCGTCCTGTATGGCGATATCGACGATCACGAGATCGCCGATCAAGCGCACATCGCTCGCACTTTTCAGTCGGGTCCGCAGTGTCCTGGAGACCGCGGGACCCGTCGAGAGAAAATCGACATAGGCGCAGCGGGGACGGTCATGGCCTGGCGCCTGAGCCTGCTTGATGTGGCCGTCCTCCCGCGCCCAGCCCACCTTCCAGTCGTCCATCTCGCGCAGCCGCCGCGGCCCGTCCTCGCAAAGCAGCGCGGCGAGGCGCTCGTCACACAGTCCGCGGCCTGCCGCGAGCGTATCCGCCAGATGGTACTCCCAGTGATCGGGCGTCTGCTCGCCAAGCGCAGCCGCCACCGTCATTTGCGCCATCACCGTTGCGCCGCCGCGACCAATCAGGCTGCGATCGGCGAGAATCACGGACGCACCGGCACGCGCAGCTTCCAGCGCCGCGTACATGCCGGCGCCGCCGGCACCGATCACGAGCACGTCGGTCTCAAGATGCGCCGGGCTCAAGTTCTGGGCTGAATTCAACCCGGTCCTCCCAAGAAGGCATCCGAGACCGCGGGATCTTCGATCATCTTCTGCGCCGGCCCCGATGCCACCACGCGACCGGTCTCGAGCACGTACGCCCGGTCCGCCACCTTCAACGTCTGACGCGCCTTTTGCTCAACCAATAGCACAGATAGTCCTTCGGCGCGGGTCTCGGCAATGACGCCAAAGAGGTAAGCCGTGGCTTGGGGCGCAAGGCCGAGCGACGGTTCGTCCAGCAGCAACAGGCGCGGTTTCGACAATAGCGCGCGCGCGGTCGCCAGCAATTGCTGCTCGCCGCCGCTGAGCAGGCTCGCCGCGTTGTGACGCCGCTGCCCGAGGATCGGAAAGCGCTCCTGCATGCGCTTGAGGTCCGCGATCGCCTGGCTCTTGTCCGCGCGGGTATAGATCCCCATCGCGAGGTTTTCCTCGACCGTCATGCGTCCGAGGATGCCGCGCCCTTCGGGCACCAGCACGACGCCGCGGCGAACGTTGCGTTCGGCATCATTCGGCCTCAGCTTTTGGTCCTTGTAGACGATCTCGCCCTGGAACGGCAGGAGGCCCGCGATCGCCCGGGCGATCGTGCTCTTGCCCGCGCCATTGGCACCGAGCAACGCGACGATTTCACCTTCAGCGACGTCGATGTCCACGCCGCGCACCGCGGTGATGGCGCCATACCGGACCTGCAGCCCACGAGCCGAGAGTATCATTCGTCCTTACCAAGATAGGCGTCGAGGACGCGAGGATTCGTTCGGACTTCGCTTGGCGCGCCTTCCGCGATCAGGACGCCGAAATCGAGCACATAGAGATAATCGCACAGCCGCATCACGAAGTTCATGTCGTGCTCGATGAGAAGGATCGTCAATCCGGTTGCGCGAAGCTTCAGCATCAGTTGCCGGATCTCTTCGGCCTCGTCATGGTTCATGCCGGCCACGGGCTCGTCGAGCAGCAACAGCTTCGGCCGCGCGGTGAGGGCACGCGCCATCTCCACCCGGCGCTGCATTCCATAAGGCAGCGATTTGGCAGGGCGGTCGCGCAAGTCGGTCAGGCCGAAGAACTCCATCACCTCTACCGCGCGGACCTGCGCGGCAGGGTCGCCCCAGCCGACCGGCAGCAATCGGCGCCACCAGGATTCGCGGTGCGGCTGCGCAACGAGCAGATGCTCCCAGACCGTCATGCTGGGGAAGAGGCGGATATTCTGGAAGGTTCGCGCAATGCCTTCGCGCGCGATTTGGTGGGGAGGCAGCCCATTCAGCGCCGTGCCATTCAGGCGAACCGTGCCGGAATCGGCGCGGTAGGCCCCGGTGATGACGTTGAACAGCGTCGTCTTTCCAGCGCCGTTGGGACCGATGATGCCGACGATCTTGCCCTCAGGCACGCCGCTGGTCACGGCGGAAAGCGCATGGATGCCGCCGAAGCTCTTTGTGACCTCGCTGAGTTGAAGAAGCGGCGCGCTCATGATGCCGCCTTCCTGAACGTGAGCCCACGCAGCAGCGTGCGGTCGACGATGCCCTGGCGGCGCACCAGGAGCACCAGGATCAGCAGCGTGCCGAAGGCGGCGAGGCGCCAGTCCGCGATCGGCCGCAGGAATTCGGGCAGGAAGACCAACAATATCGCGCCGATCAGCGAGCCCAGCCCGAGCGTGGAGCCGCCGAGGATGGTCGCGAGCACGAAGTCGATCGAGCGCTCGAAGCCGAAATTGGCGGGTTCGATATAGACGTGATGGTGCGCGAACAGCCCACCGGAGATCGCAGCAACAGCCGCGCCGATCCCGAATGCGCCCACCTTGATCGCCACGGTGTTTAGGCCGACCAGCCCCGCGGCTGTTTCGTCGTCATGCACGGCCTGCATCTCGAGCCATACGCGCGAGCGCTCGACAAGGATCAGGACGACAAGGATGCCGCCGGCCCATGCCCAGATATACCCGACCGAAATGTGCGCCATGCCGTGAAAGCCGCCGGATCCACCCATCGCTGGGAAGTTGATGAAGAAGCTGCGCATCATCTCGCCGAAGCCGAGCGTGGCCATCGCAAGATAGATGCCTTTCAGCCGAAGGGCAGGGAAGCCCACGATCACGCCGATGATGCCGGCCGCGATCGCGGAGAGGGTCAGCGCCGGCGTGAGCGGCATGCCGAGTTCGACGGTGAGGTAGGAGCTCAGATAGGCGCCGATCGCCATGAAGGCCGCGTTGCCGAGCGACAATTGGCCGGTGGCGAGGATGATGTAAACGCTGAGCGCGCCGAGCAGCAGGATGCCGGCTTCAGCGAACAGGCTGGCATAATAGGTCGACATCACACGCGCTGGCCCTGGTCGGAACGCGCGCCGCCGAGCAGACCTTGTGGGCGCAGCAAAAGGATCAGAATCATGAAGCCGTACACGACGAAGTCGCGGACCTGCGAGCCGCCATAAGCCACCGTGAGCACCTCGACCACGCCGATCAGGGGACCTGCGAGCAGCGCGCCCCAGATGTTGGTGGTGCCGCCGATCACCATCACAGCGACCGCCTTCAGCCCGATTTCGACGCCGAGATATGGTGTGATTGCGCCGTAATGCAGCGCGATCAGGACGCCGGCAACGCCGGCGAGCGCGCCTGACAGGGCGAAGGCAAACAAGGTCAACCGGTCCGCCGAGACGCCGAGCAGGCGCGACACTTCGCGGTTTTCGGCGACCGCCCGCAGCGCCCGGCCAATGGTGGTTCGCTGCACGGTGTAGGCGATCAGCGTCACCAGCACGATGGTGGCGCCGACAACGATGAGCTGCATCTGGCCGATATTGACCGGGCCGAGCGTGTACTGCCGCCCCAGATACTCATCAGGCAGTTGCAGCGGGTCGGAGCCCCAGAAATTTGTCGCGACGTTCTGCAGGATGATCGAGAAGCCGAGCGTGCTCAGCATCGGCGTGACGACAGGAGTACCCCGCAACGGCTGATAGCCAATCCTCTCGATCACCATGGCGGCAATGGCCGCGCCCGCCATGCCGCCGAGCACGGCGACGGGAAGGGGAAAGTTTGCGGCGATCAGCGTGAATCCGAAATAGCCGCCGATCATGAAGAGTTCGGCGATCGCCAGATTGAGGATGCCGAGAATTCCCATCACGATGGAGAACGACAGCGCCAGCAGCGTGTAGATCGCTCCTAGCGTGAGGCCGTTCACGAGTTGCTGCCACAGCATGAATGTTCAGTCGGTCGGATGTTGAAGAGAGGGGCCGGGCGAACCCGGCCACCGAATGATTGCCGCGTCGATCAGCAGCCGGCGTGGTTGGGCGCGGAGCTGCAGCCGCGGACCTTGGTGTCCCACGCGCCGTTCTGACCCTGCAGCACGTAAAACGCCTTGATCGCATCGCCGTCGTCGTTGAAGCCAATCGGTCCGCCGAGGCCCTGGAAGCCTTCCAGCTTGGCAAGATGGTCGCGGATCTTGGCGCGATCGGCCTCGACGTCTGCAGGCTTGCCGGTCACACCGGATTTCTTGATCGCATCGATATACATGCTGACGATCTCATAGATGTTGGCGTCATACATGCTCGGTTCGATCTCGGCCGGCAAGCCGCTCTCCTTGCGCAGCAGCGGCTGCAGACTGGCGACGAACTTCTCGGCCGCTTCGCCTTTCATGGTGGCGAAGAAGGTCGCCGGCGCAATGATCGGAATTTCCGGCGCGGCCTTGAGGATCGCCGACGAAATCAACTGGGTGGCGCCGACGACCGGCTTGATCAGGCCCTGGCGCTTCATCTCGCGCAGCACGGTGATGGCCTGGCTATAGTCCGCGCTGACGACCACACCGTCCGGGTTCAGCGACTTCAGCTTGGTGACCTGGGCACTGACGTCGAGATCGCCGGTGTTGAAGGACAGCGGGTCGGATTCGTTGACGATGGCGATCTCGTTCGCCTTCAGCGCGGCGGGCATGATCGCCTTGCCGACGGTCGCTGCGGTGGCGTCCTTGGCATCGAAGATGATGCCGACGGTCTTGATGTTGAACGCCTTCTTGAAATAGGGCACCGTCGTCTTGGCGAGCACGCCTTCGTCGATGGTGTTGCGGAACGCCCACGGGCGGTTCAGCTTGGCTACTCCAGGCTTCGAGGAAGCCTGCGAGGTTGCGACCACCTTCATCTCGTTGGCGACAGGAAACGTCACTTCCGCGGCACTGCTGGTCAGCGGGCCTGCGACTGCGAGAACCTTTTCGTCGCCCGCCAGTTTGCGCAGCGAGCTCGCCGCCTGGGCCGGCTTGGCGCCGTCGTCGAGAATGGTGATCTTCAGCTTGGCGCCGTTGATGCCGCCGGCATCATTGGTCTGCTTCTCCAGCATCTTCAGCGTGACGCTGTTGCTGCGGCCCCATTCGGCGAATGGGCCGCTGCTCGGCACGACCGCGCCAAGCGCGATCTCCGGGGCTTGCGCCAATGCGCTGCCCGCGCTCAGCGAGATCACGGCGAGGGTGCCTAGCAGCCGCGACGGGTTCAATATGACCTTCAACATCGACTTCTTTCCGTTGCTATTAACCATGGCTGCCTACAGCAGCCGATCTCGGAAGGGTGCAATGCACGCGGCGTGCCAGTGGCCCCGCGCGTAGCTAATGCTCCAACAGATTTGGCTCTTTGACAAACGAAAATTTCGCAGCTTTGTAGATTAGTTCTCTTTGGAAGCTATTTTTTCGGCACTGCGGTGAAGTTTGCGGCAACCTGTCACGCCTTGCCGGTCTTCCGCGGCTTGGACGAGGATTTACGCGATGGCGAGGCCATCGGCTGGACGTTGGTTTCGGCCAGGTATCGCTGCAGCGCGATAGCGCGGTCGCTCGACTCCACCAGGCGCTGCACCAGGTCGAGCAACATCTCGAACTCCCGCGCGCTCAGGCAGCCAAATTCCACGTCGTTGATCTGCATTTGCGTCGGCGCCAGCCGCTCGAGCAATTCGACGCCCCGCGACGTGACGCTGAGCGAGAGCCGTCGGCGGTCACCCTGATGCGCAGCCTTTTCGATCAAGCCCTTGCTTTCCAGCTTGTTGGTCACGGTGGTGACGAAGGCGCCACTGAGATGGAGGTGGTCGGCGACGGTCTTGACGTGGACGTCGCCTTGCGCCGCCAGATGCCGGATCGCGATCAGCGTGGTGTATTCGATCCCGGGAAGACCGATGACGGCGGCATGGCCATCGCGCAGTGTTTGATGCCGGGCCAGAAATCCGAACAGGCTGTGCACCAGTTTGCGAAACTGCTGGTCGGAGCCGTCTACGAGCAGTTCAGGGCGGGAGGTTGTGAGCGCAGTGCGATGGGCGATGCGTCCGGCGCCGGGTTTGGTGGTGATGGCGCGCGCTGCTGTCTTGGCCAAGGGATCATCTCATTGATTGGGTTCGTCGGAAGATTGAACGGTCCCAATGGCAATTGCAATGCTTGTCATTGCAATGCTTGTGCCCGGAGGGGCACAGCGTTGATTGCCGCCTTGACATTCAGCCCATAATAGCTTCGGATATTAGCTATCTAATCCTGCATCGGGCTGGCACGAGGTGCCATTTGTTCGATGTTTTTTGGGGGATCGCGATGGACGAGGCATCATCCGGGGCGGCTGTGGGCGGTTTGGTCAAGAACGGCGCCGAGCACGTCGCAAGCGTGCGGGACGGCAGGGCGGTTTTTCTCGACGGCGAGCGCGTTGCCGATGTATCGACGCATCCTGCCTATCGTCATGCCGTCGAATCGGCCGGTGTGCTGTACGATTATCAGGCGCATCCCGACAATCTGCAGCGGATGACCTTTGACGTCGGCGGCGGCCGGCGCATCAGCCGGGCCTGGCAGCTCCCCAGGAGCTATGAGGATCTGGTCGAGCGCCGGAAGGCGCTGGTGGAGTGGGCCGAATTGTCCTGCGGCTACCTCGGCCGATCGCCGGACCACGTCGCGTCTTCGATGTCCGGCATGATGATGGGCATCGAGGTTTTCGAAAATTATGACCCGAAGCGCGCCCAGGCGTTTCGCGACTGGTTCGACTACGCCCGCAAGAGCGACCTGTTCATGACCTACGTCATCAACAACGTGCAGGGCGACCGCTCCAAGGCGTTCGGCAGCCAGGGCAAGGGCGCCGAGGACATGGTGGCCCGCATCGTCGACGAGGACGCTTCCGGCATCACCATTCGCGGCGCCAAGCTGTTTGCCACCAGTGCGATCATGGCCAATGAGCTGTTTGTCGGCTCCGGCCAGCCCCTCCGGCCGGGTGAGGAGCATCTGGCATTTTCCTGTGCGCTGCCGATGGGCACCAAGGGATTGAAAATGCTGTCGCGGAAGTCGTTCGAGGCGCACGCGGTCAGCGAGTACGACAATCCGCTGGCCTATCGCTACGACGAGAACGACGCCCTGGTGTTCTTCGACGACGTCAAGGTGCCGTGGGAGCGCGTTTTCCTGCTGCGCAACACCGACATGTGCCGGGCACAGCTTCACGATACGCCGGCGCATATCTATCAGAACTATCAGGCGCAGATCCGGCTTTCGGTCAAGCTGCGGTTTCTGGTCGGCCTGGCGCGCGGCATCGCGCAGACCATCGGTACCATCAATTTTCCGCCAGTGGTCGATACGCTCGGCAAGCTCGCCTCGCAGGCGGCGCTGATCGAGGGCATGGTGTTCGGCATGGAAGCCGGCGGCGCCATGCGCGGCGAATATTTCCTGCCCAACAAGCATCTGCTTTATGCGGCGCAGGTCCAGTCGCAGGAAATGTACCCGCAGATCATCAGCACCATCCGTGAACTGGCCGGTGGGGCGCTGTTGATGCTGCCGTCATCGGTGCGGGATTTCGCCAATCCGGAATTGGCCGACATCATCTCGCTGACGCAGATCTCGCCGGCGATGAGCGGCGAGCAGCGGGTCAAGATGCTGAAAATGACCTGGGATGCGGTCGGCTCGGAATTCGCCTCGCGTCATCTGCAATACGAGATGTTCTACGCCGGTGCGCAGTTCGTCACCCGCGGCCACAGCTATCGCACCTATGACTGGGATCGCGCCTCGGGCCTTGCCGACCGGTTGGCGAGCAAGTACCGGTTGCCGGATTTTGAGAACTAGAAGCGTTTTCGAGCGAAGCATGCCCTCGGACTTGATCCGAGGGTGGACCCGGTTCGCATAGCAATCAAGTTTACGCAGATTGCGCAGACTTATCTGCGCGGAAAACGCGTCGGGTCTAATGCGCGGCGCCTGAGAAGTC
Organism: Bradyrhizobium sp. Ses1; assembly: GCF_059512365.1. NCBI lineage: Bacteria > Pseudomonadati > Pseudomonadota > Alphaproteobacteria > Hyphomicrobiales > Nitrobacteraceae > Bradyrhizobium > Bradyrhizobium sp. Ses1. The sequence continues at coordinate 265,983 of NZ_JCAMOQ010000002.1, read as the reverse complement.
GCGGGGCAGGCGGTTTTCCGCGACGCGCACGTTGCGGATGCCCGCCGGCGTGTTGCGGCTGCGACCCACGAAGCGCGGAATGCCCGCCGTCAATACGGCGGATACCGCGGGGACGTCGCCGTTGCGCAAGGCCGACAAGGCGTCGTCCTGCGAGCCGCCGGCGCAGGCATCGATCAGGAGCACGTCGGCTTCCTTGCCGGGTTGCAGCAGGCCGGTGTTGAGCCGATAGACGCGCGCATTGTTGCCGGTGGCCGCGGCGATCGCCTGTTCCGGCGGCATGCCGCCGAGACTTGCCAGGTGGCTGATCGTGTAGAACATGCCGAGCGGCATGATGCCGCTTCCGGTCGGCGTATCGGTGGCGATCAACAGCCGCTCCGGCTGCCCCACTTCGTCGAGCAGTTTGGCGGTCAGGAGCGCGGTGCGCAGATTGCCCGCGGTGCAAAGCTGCAAGGCAATGGTGCTCTCGTTGACCAGCCGGGCAAAGCCCGCCTCCGGCATCGCCACCGGACCGCCATTGACGTGAAAGGACACGGTCGGATTGGACGCCAGCACATGCTCGGCCCAGATCCCTGACGAGCCGGGGATCGAGGAGCCGCCGGTGTGCATGGTGGTCACCATGCCCAATCGTCGCGCCGCCTGCATCAGCGGTGCATAGTCGAAAGGCGTGGCGAAGGCGCCGAACCCTGCCTTGGCGAGCCAGATGCCGGCCCCTGCGAGTTCCTCAAGATCACCCTCGGTGAGGCCGGGCTCGAGAATGACCGAGCCGGCGTGAACCCGCACGCCGCCGGGACGATAATCCAGGAAGCACGCCCGCGCCGCCAGCGCCAACGCCTTGACGCCGGTCGCATCCTTTGGTCGGCCAGGCACATGCACTTCCGATGCGGTGATCGCCGTCGTCGTGCCGCCGTGCAGATAGCTTTCGAGATAGCCGACCACGCGCTGGCGCGGGGTGTAGTCGCCGAAAGTGATGTGCACGTGGCTGTCGATCAGCCCGGGCACCGCCGTCGTTCCCGCGGCATCAATCACCACATCGCAAGCTGCGACCGCGTCAGCGGAAAGCGTTCCGATCTCGACGATCCTGCCATCATTGATCAAGATGCCGTCGCCCTTGGCAAAGGGAGCGGCAAGGTCGCCCGTCACGATGGTGCCGATGTTGACGATCGCGGTGCGCATGGAGAGTCCTGTCGCTGGGGTTAGTGTAGTCCGTCCTCGCCGACGATGGCGTCAGCAGACAGGCCTCCAACGCGCGCGTTGAGGCGGCCGCGATTGGCGAGGCAGACGATCAGCGCGATTTCGTCGGCGGCCGGCGCGTCGGTCGGCAGCGTCACCGAGACGCCGTCGTAGTGTGAGCGGACGTAAAGGGCGTCCTTATGGGCCAACGGAACGTCGATCAGGCACCCTGGCGCCGCGAGTTTCGTGAAGGAGGGGATCCAGGCCTTGGCGCCGCCGACGGCCTCCCGCAGCGGCGTCGCAAAGGTGGTGGTCAGCAAGGCGTTGGCATGTTCGAGTTCGCCGCCGAGGCCGACGACGCCGCCCTTGCCATAGCTTTCAGCCTTGTGCGGCCCGAGCGCCTCGATCGCCAGCTTGGCCAGCACGGCTCCAATCTCCGCGCTGGCAACCGTCCCTTCGGACAGGTCCTCGACGTAGCGCCCGGCATAGGGGTTCTGGATAATTGCGACCGCGGCAACGCGGCGCAGCGGACTGGCGTGTCGCCGGCCCGCCTCGACCTCCTTGTGATCGGTGAAACAGAGCAGGCGCCTGACATCGAGTTTCATTTGATGAGTTTCTCCCAAACCAGCTACGGCAAATCCTGCCGCATCAAATATGTTTGAGCAATAGCTTAGTTGCGAAGCAAGGGTAGGGAGGGGTGGCAACCCGAGTTGGATGCGGGGAACGCGAGCCGGGGTAGCCCAATCAGGAAGCCTCACGATCCCCCAGCGAGCGCTGGCGGCCGCGCAACGTATTCTCGATCAGGTGTGCGGCCTCGTCCGCAGCATTCACCATGCCAGTCATCAGCTTGCGCATTTTCCGGAAGTCGGTTGCCGACAACCCGCGAAACAGCATGTCGTTGACCGGACGCTGCAGCGCCGCCAACTCGTTGATCAAGGCTCGGCCCTTCGGGCTTACCGCGAGGATGACCCTCCGCCGATCCTCCGAATCGACGTGCTTGTGGACAAGGCCCCTGGCAACGAGCTTGGAGATCTCGATTGTGGCGAAGGCGCTGCTGAAATGCAGATGTTCGGCGATCTGGTTCACTCCAATCTTCCTGTTCTCGCCGCTCAGATGTGCGACCGCAATCAGCACCGTATACTGCGTTCCGGACAGACCGAGCACCGCGCCGAGTTGGCTCCGTACCGCCTGCAATCTTGTAAAAAAGGCGAGCGCATCGTGAATGAAGTGCCGAAAGGCCCAGTCGGACCCATCCATCATCAAATGGGGGATCGAGACCGTTGGCTCAATTCCAGGCTTTTGTGCCTTCCGATTGGTCTTGGCTGTCCGTGATCTTGTCTTGCTCGGCATGAATTCCTCGCTGTTGCGCCGCGATATGTCGTCTGGCACAAGCACGAACAGCTTGCGTTGCGCTGCCGCAAAGATCGGCATCGGCTTGCTTGACAGCGGTCTTTTTACCTCGATAATATAGCTTTGTTATAAAGCTAATTATGGGCTTGTGACTCCTGATGACCGCAACCACAGATCTCGATGCGCGTGCCTTCCGCCGGGCGTTGGGGCAGTTTGCCACCGGGGTTGCCGTGATCACCGCGCAGGCTGCCGACGGAAGTGCGATCGGGCTGACCATGAGCTCGTTCAATTCCGTCTCGGTCGATCCGCCACTGATCCTGTTCTCGATCGACCGCAAGGCCTTCAGCCTGGCCGCGATGACGGAGGCCAAGGGTTATGCCGTGAACATCCTGGGGCACGATCAGGAGCATCTGTCGAACCAATTCGCCCGGGCGCTCGGCGATAAATGGACTGCGGTGGAGCACACGATCGGCCATATGTCGGCGCCGCTGATCGCCGGCGCGCTGGCGCATTTCGAATGCGTGCCTTACGCGCAGTATGACGGAGGTGACCATGTGATCTTCGTCGGGAGGGTCGTGCGGTTTTCCGCCCATCCTCCCAAAGAACCGCTTATATTCTTTCGCGGGGCCTATCGCAGCCTTGCCGGAACCGAAAGCAGCCCGGAATGGCCGCTTCCAATGCACTACTAGTAAATCCATCCAGGAGATCTCGAGGCCTTCATGATCAAGACTGGCGCACAGCACATTGCGAGCCTACGCGACGGACGCGAAGTTTATCTTGACGGCGAGCTGGTGACCGATGTCACCACGCATCCGGCGTTTCGCGGCGCCGTGGCTTCGGTCGGTCGGATGTTCGACTTCCAAAGCGCGCCGGAAAATCGCGAGCTCATGACGTTTGAGACCGACACCGGCACCCGCGCCAATCGCATTTGGGAGTTGCCGGGCAGCTATGAGGCGCTGGTCAGGCGCCGGCGCGGGCTGGAAGCGTGGACAGAGCTGCATGCCGGCTTCATGGGGCGAGCGCCGGACCATGTCGCCTCGTGCATTGCGGGCATGTATATGGGGCTCGAGGTCTTCGAGGCCTATGACAAGGAGCGCGCCAAGGCTCTTGCGGATTATTACCGCTACGCGCGCGACAACGATCTCTATCTGACCTACGTCATCATCAATCCGCAGGCTGATCGCTCGAAGAGCGCCGCTGGGCAGGCCGATCCCTACCTGACCGCGGGCATCGTGTCGCGCGATGCTGACGGCATCGTTGTGCGCGGCGCCAAGATGCTGGCGACCGGCGGGATCATGGCCAATGAGGTGTTCGTCACCTGCATCCAGCCGTTGCAGCCGGGCGATGAAAAATACGCGATCTCCTTTGCGATCCCGATGAACACCAAGGGACTCAAGATCCTCTCGCGCAAATCCTACGAGGCGGGGGCCGGGGCGGTGTTCGACAGCCCGCTGGCGAGCCGCTTCGACGAGAACGATGCGGTTCTGTATTTCGATGAGGTTAAGGTGCCCTGGAACAGGGTGTTCATCGTCGATGACATCGCGATGTGCCAGAAGCAGTTCCACGTCACGCCGGCGCACGTCTACCAGAACTACCAGGCCATGATCCGGCTCTCGATCAAGTTGCGCTTCCTTGCGGGAATCGCGCACCGTATCGCGGAAACCAATGGCATCATCGGTTTCCCGCAGGTCAAGGAGACGCTCGGCCAGCTCGCCGCCGAGGTCAGCATGGTGGAAGCGTTCATGGTCGCGATGGAGACCAAGGGCCAGCAGCGCGGCGTTTACTTTGTGCCGGATCGGCAGATGCTCTACGGGGCGCAGACCATGACGCAGCAGCTCTATGCCAAGATCATCAACGCGCTGCGCGAGCTTGCCGGCGGCGGCATGATCATGCTGCCGTCCTCCGTGAAGGATTTCGACAATCCGGATCTGGCGAAGCTGATCGGCAAGACCCAGCAGTCGCCGGCCGCCGGCGCCGTGGACAAGGTGAAGTTCTACAAGCTCGCCTGGGATGCGGTCGGATCGGAATTCGCCTCGCGGCATGCGCAATATGAGATGTTCTATGCCGGTGCGACCTTCGTCACCAAGGGGCATGCCTTCCGCACCTATGACTGGCAGAAGTCGGCGGCGTTGCTCGACAAGATGCTGTCGAGCTACGATCTGACGGACGAATTGACCAACGGCCAAAAACCGGCTTCATCGTCCCGAGCGGTCGCCTAAACTTCAGGAAAGTCGAAAAATGGCAATCAACAAGCTTCACGACGAGTTTCGCGCCATCGATATGTCCAGCGGGTGGGAGACGCCCCCGGGCTATCCGGCCGGTATCCAGCAGAAAATCCTCTCGGGCGCCCTGGATGAAGTGAACAAGCGCGGCAGCCGCACCCGGCTGCTTCGGTTCGAGCCGGGCGTTTACACGACCAAGCCGTTCGTGCACGAATATTGGGAAGAGGTGTTCCTGTTTTCGGGCGACCTGATCGTCGGTAATGACGAGCAGGGCAATGGCGGCGAGTCGTTCAAGCCGAATACCTATGCATGCCGCCCGCCGGGCGTCTATCATGGACCGTTCAAGTCGGTGACCGGCTGCCTTCTGATGGAGATTCACTATTTCGATCCCGCCTGAGGGCGAGCCGAGGCGTCTGATCGTCGGCATCACCGGAGCATCCGGCGCCATTTATGGCGTCCGGATGCTGCGACTGTTGAAGTCGATGCCGATCGAGACTCATCTGGTGATGAGCCGTTCGGCAAAGATCACGCTGACCCAGGAACTGGACGTCAAGGTTTCGGACGTAACGGCCTTGGCGGATGTCGTCCACCAGGTCGACAACATCGGCGCCTCGATCTCCAGCGGCTCGTTCAAGACGCTCGGGATGGTGATCGCGCCGTGCTCGATGCGGAGCCTTGCCGAGATCGCCAGCGGCGTGACGTCATCGCTGGTGACGCGAGCGGCGGACGTGGTGTTGAAAGAGCGGCGCCGGCTCGTGCTGATGGTGCGCGAGGCGCCACTGCATCTCGGCCACCTCAGGTCGATGGTGGCCGCGACCGAAATCGGCGCCATCGTCTACCCGCCGGTGCCGGCGTTCTACGCGCGTCCGGAAAGCCTCGATCAGATGGTTGATCATACGCTCGGCCGCGTCCTCGACCTCTTTGATATCTCGACTGACGTGGTCAGTCGTTGGCGGGGGCTTGCGCCTGCCGATGCCAAGGAACCGCGTTGAGCGGCGCGGCGTCGGGGGAAGAGAATGGCGCCACGGCCGGCGCGAGCCAGGCAATCGATGCGGAAAGCTGGGCGTTTGCGCTGGAGCTTTATGCCGAGCCGGGCATCGCCGATGCCTGCCTTGCATTACAGAACGAATGCGGCGTCGACGTCATGGTGTTGTTGATGGCCACGTTCGCCGCCGTCCGCCGTGGGATTGCGCTGACGCCGTTCGATGTCGCCGCGATGGACGCGGCATGCCGCGACTGGCGTGAGCAGGTCGTGCTTCCGCTGCGCGCGCTTCGCACGATGTTGAAGTCGGGACCAGCGCCGGCGCCTAACGAGCGGAGCGAGAAATTGCGATCGAGCATCAAGGCGGCCGAACTGTCCGCCGAACGGTTGCAGAATGAAGCGCTCGCGCAATGGCTTGCGAAGCTGCCGGCGCGGTCGCGTGCACTGCAGCGTAAGGACATCATCTGCGCATTGCGAGCCGTGATTGATTTTGCGCTGCAAGAGCGCCAAGGCGAGCCGAGTGCGGCGCAGCTCTCGCTGATCGACGCGATTGTCGATCGAGCGCTTGGACCTTCCAACTAAGTCTGCGCGCACGGCGCGCACATCTTCAGCACGGCGTGCCTAGCAAGCAGGCTTGACTAGCTTTATTGCTTAGCTATTCTTGTTTAGTAATTTAGATGGGATCGATCTTGCAGCCTGAAGTTCTCGATACGCGTTTCCGTTCGGCGCTGGCCCGTCTGGCGCAACGTGGCCGCATCCTCACCTATGAAAAGCCGGTCGATCCGCACCTCGAGCTCGCCGCGATGTTGAAGAAGCACGACGGCAAGCAGGTCCTGCTGTTTCCGTCGGTCAAGGGCGCGGACGTTCCGGTCGTCGGCAATCTCCTGAGTTCGAGAGAAAACTGCGAAGCGGGTTTCGGGCTGGATTTCAGGGGCATCCGCGGCCTCGTGCAGCGCGCCCTCGGTGGTCCGCTGAAGCCGGAGCTCGTGAAAGAAGTTCCTGTTCAGGAAGTGGTGCTCCGCACCGGCTTTGATATTACGAAGATCATACCCGCGTTGTTTCACGCGCCGGGCGATGCGGGCCGCTACATCACCGCCGGCATCGTGGTGGTGAAGGATCCGGTCACCGGCATCTACAACGCCTCCTACCATCGCCTGCAGCTCTTGGGGCCGGACCGCGTCGCGATCAAGCTCGACTTCGGTCGTCACTTGCGGCTGGCGTTCGAGCGCGCCAAGGAGCAGGGTAGGTCGCTGCCGGTCGCGGTCTGCATCGGCACCGACCTCGCGCTGCACTTTACCGCGGCGACTATGGGTTCGCAGATGCCGGAAAGCGCCGACGAGCTTGCCGTCGCGGGCGGGCTCGCGGGCCGTCCGCTCACGGTCGGTAAGGCAGTGTCGCAAGATATCCTGGTGCCGGCGGAGAGCGAGTTTGTCCTCGAAGGTGAGATCCTCGCCGACGAGGTCGCTCCCGAGGGGCCATTCGGCGAGTTCGTCGGCTTCGCCGCGCCGGCGGCCGACGCGCCGGTCCTGAAGATCACCGCGGTCACGCATCGGCTGCGGCCGATCTACCACGTCATCAACGGCTTCGGACGCGAGACCATCATCCTGCGGAAATATGTACTCGAAGCCAGCCTTTTGAAAGTGCTGCAGTCGGCGATTCCAATCGTGACTGACGTCGAGATGACGTCAGGCGGTCTGCATCGTTTCCACGCGGTGATCCAGGTCCACAAGCAGAGCCGTCAGCACAACGGGCTTCAGCGCAACGCGATCCTGGCCGCATTCGGTGCGTTGAAGGATCTCGATCTCATCACCGTGGTCGACCACGATATCGACATCCGCGATCCCATCGACGTGGAATATGCGGTGGCGACGCGGATGGAAGCGTCCGCCGACCTGTTCATGATCCCTGGTGCGCGCGGCCACGAATATGTGCGCGTCAGCAAAGAGGGCGTGCGTACCAAGCTCGGCATCGACGCCACGGTGCCGTTCGAGGATCAGGACAAGTTCCGGCGGGTCGAATTCGCGCCGACGCCGGTAGAGCTCAGTGAATTCACCGCGGGCGAGGCGGTCGCCAGGAACGCTCTCGGCCTTGCGGGATCGAACATCACCTGAACCATCTTCACTCAATAGATCACAGGCGGGGAAACGAAAGATGATGCGAATTGCGGCGGCCATTCTGTCGGCAGGCATGGCATTGAGCGCCACGGCGGCATCGGCGCAGGAGTGGCCGAGCAAGACCATCAAGCTGGTCGTGCCCTATGCGCCCGGCGGCTACACCGACTCGGTCGCGCGCATCACCGCGCGATATCTCGAGAAGGAATTGGGACAGACGGTGATCGTCGACAATCGCGCCGGCGGCGGCGGCATTGTCGGCTCCGACCTCGTGGCAAAGTCGCCTGGCGACGGTTACATGCTCTGCATCTGCAGCGTTGGTGCCATTTCGGTCGCTCCGGTCGCGCAAACGACATCGTACGATCCGGTGAAGAGTTTCAAGCCGGTCAGTGTCGTCAGCACGATTCCGCAGACCGTGATCGTCAACCCGTCGCTCCCGATCAACACGATGCAGGATCTCGTTGCCTATGCCAGGGCCAACCCCGGCAAGCTGAGCTATGGGTCCAGCGGCGCCGGCGGCCTGATGCATTACTCGGTGCAGCTCTTCGATGCGCGGAACGGCACCAAGATGACCCACGTTCCGTTCAAGGGCGGTTCGCCGGCCACGGCTGCTGTAGTGTCGGGCGAGGTCAATTTGTCATTCACCAACATGACCGATGCGTTGCCGCAGATGGAAGCCAACAAGGTGCGCGCGCTGGCGGTGACCTCGGCCAAGCGCAACGAGTTCGCGCCGCAATTGCCGACGGTGTCTGAAACGGTGACGCCGGGCTACAGCGTCGAGTCATGGAACGGCCTGATGGCGCCGGCCAGCACGCCGGACCCGATCATCGCCAAACTGTCGGACGTGCTGAAGAAGATGGCGGCGGACCCCGAGGTCAAGAAGAGCATGGCGGTGGTCGGCGCCTCGACCGTGTTCACCACGCCTGACGAATACAAGGCGCAGATCGCAGCTGAAGTCGAACAGTGGCGGGAGCTCCTCAAGGAAATCGCCGAGAAGAAGAACTGACTGGCCTCGGGATAGGTCAGCGGGAGGCAATATCAGCATGAGGTCATCTGCCGGACGCGGCAACAATACCGACTTCTATTCCGGCTTGCTGCTGATCGCGGTTGCGATCGTGGCACTGCTTTATATTCGAACGCTTTCAGTTGGCACCGTCCTGGAGATGGGGCCGGGCTACTTCCCGCTCGGGCTTGCGCTCGTTCTGCTCGGCATGGGGCTTTGCCTCGCCGTCAAGGGGCTGCTCGCCGAAGGCAGTCCGATTGGATCGTTCCATCTGCGGCCGTTGATCTGCATCCTGCTGTCGTTCACGGCTTTCGGCGTGCTGGTCGAGCGCGCCGGGTTGATCATCGCGATCCTCGCGCAGGTGGCCATTGCGCATTTTGCCTCCGTCGAGACGCGTTGGCGGCAGAGCCTCGTGAGCGGCGTGCTGCTCGCGGCGGCCTCGGCCGTGATCTTTGTGTGGCTTCTCAAGATTCCGGTGGACCTCTTGCCATGACCGATGTCTTCGCCCAGCTTGGTCATGGCTTCGCCGTCGCCGCGACGCCGATAAATCTCTTCTTCTGCCTGGTCGGTGCCATCTGCGGCACGTTGATCGGTGTGTTGCCGGGCCTTGGTCCGGTCGCCACGATCTCGCTGTTGCTGCCGGCGACCTATGCGCTCAGTCCGGTCTCCGCGATCATCATGCTGGCCGGCATCTACTACGGCGCGCAGTATGGCGGGTCGACGACGGCGATCCTGGTCAACATTCCCGGCGAATCCACCTCCGTGGTCACCGCCATCGACGGCTACAAGATGGCGCAGCAGGGCAGGGCGAGCGAGGCGCTCGCGATTGCCGCCATCGGCTCCTTCATCGCGGGATGCATCGGCACCGTCGTCATCGCGCTGCTTGGACCGCCGCTCGCCTTGATGACGCAGCAGTTCGCCTCGCCGGACTATTTCTCGCTGATGGTGCTCGGGCTCGTCTCGGCCGTGGTGCTCGCTAACGGTTCGGCGTTTCGCGCCATCGCGATGATCTTTCTCGGCCTGCTGCTCGGCATGGTCGGCATGGACCTCAACACCGGCGAAGCCCGCATGACGTTCGGCCTTGTCGAACTGTCCGACGGCATCAATTTCGTCGCGCTTGTCATGGGGCTGTTCGGCGTCGCCGAAGTGATCTCGAACCTCGAAGGGGCGTCGGTTCGCATCGTCAACAAGATGCGGATCGGCACCATCTGGCCGTCGTTCAGCGCATTGCGAGGGGCATGGGGCGCGGTTCTGCGCGGCACCGCGCTCGGCACGCTGTTCGGCATCCTGCCGGGCGGTGGCGCGACCATCGCGTCGTTCTCCGCCTACGCCCTCGAGAAGCGCGTCGCCAAGGATCGGTCACGGTTCGGCAATGGCGCCATTGAAGGCGTGGCGGGGCCGGAAAGCGCCAACAACGCTGCGGCGCAGACTTCGTTCGTGCCGCTGCTGACGATGGGTATTCCGACCAGCGCCACCATGGCGCTGATGGTTGGTGCGTTGACGCTGCACGGCATCGCGCCCGGACCGATGATCATCTCCCGGCAGCCAGACCTGTTCTGGGGCCTGATCGCCAGCATGTTCCTCGGCAACGCAATGCTGGTGATCATCAATCTGCCGATGATCGGGATCTGGGTTCGTTTGCTCGCGGTTTCCTACCGGCTGCTTTATCTGGTCATCGTCGTCGTCTGCGCCATCGGCGTTTACTCGGTGAACAATTCGAGCTTTGACGTTTACATGACGGTCGGCTTTTCCCTGCTGGGTTACGTCCTGCGCAAGCTCGACGCCGAGCCGGCGCCATTGTTGATGGGCTTTGTGCTCGGACCCATGGTCGAGGAGAACTTTCGGCGCAGCCTGATCACCTCGCATGGCGATCCCATGGTCTTCCTGCAGCGGCCGATAAGTCTCGCGCTGCTCCTGATCTCGGCAGCCTTGCTGATCTCGATCATGATGCCGACGGTGCGGCAGCGCCGCGTCGAAGTCTTCCAGGAGTGAGCGGCCAGCCAGGCGCCGTAACGCAATCAGGAACGAGCGCGTGAACAAGCATGATCCGGAGCAACCGGCCGGTCCGGTAACGGCTTTGCGCAGCGGCGGCCAGCTATTGGTCTCCGCATTGCGCGTCAATGGCATCGACCGAATGTTCGGCGTGCCCGGCGAGAGCGCGCTGCCAATTTTCGATTCGCTGCTGGATGCAGGCATCCACTTCGTCACCTGTCGTCATGAGGCTACGGCTTCGCACATGGCGGAAGCGGACGGCAAGATTTCCGGACGTCCCGGCGTTTGCGTCGTCAGCCGCGGCCCCGGCGCGATGCACGCTGCGATCGGGTTACACACCGCCTGGCAGGATTCGACGCCGATGATTCTGATCATCGGACAGGTGCCGCTCAGCCACCGCGGTCGCGAGGCGTTCCAGGAGATCAACTACGTCAGAACGTTCGACGACATGACGAAGTGGGTCGGCGAGGTCGAGTCACCGGACCAGATTCCCGAGTTCGTCAATCGTGCCGTCCACATCGCGATGCAGGGACGCCCCGGCCCGGTGGTGCTGTCGCTTCCCGAAGACGTCCTGAGTAGCACGAGCGATGTCGCCGATGCGCTCCCTGCGCAGATTGCCCAGACCGCGCCGTCAGATCAGCAAATAGCGCAGGTCGGCGAACTGCTCGGTCGTGCCCGGAAGCCGCTCGTCATCGTCGGCAATCTCGGCTGGACGCCGGAGGCGGCTAAGCAATTCGACGCGTTCGTTGTGCGCAACGACCTGCCGGTCGTCGCAGGGTTCCGGTCGCAGGATGTGCTCGACAATCGAAGCCCGAGCTATGTCGGCGATCTCAGTCTCGGCTGCAGCAAGGCGTTGATGGAGCGCGTGAAAGCGGCAGACCTGCTCCTGGTGATCGGGGAGAGGCTTGGTGATGTCACCACCAACCATTTTTCGTTGCTCGCCGTGCCGACGCCAAAGCAAATCCTGATCCACGTGTTTCCGGGAGCCGAGGAGCTCGGCCGGACCTATAGTCCGACGCTCGCGATCCAGTCGCGATCGTCCAGTTTCGTGACCGCGCTTGCGAAACTGCGGCCACTGGATGCGAAGCCATGGGCTACATGGCGCGAGGAGTCACGCCAGGCTCTGGTCGATTATCAGTCACCGCGGCCGGCGACAGCGAGCTTCGATCTCTCCAAGGTGATCGCCCATCTCAATCGCGTGCTGCCTGATGATGCCCTTGTCACCAATGGCGCCGGGAACTACACGATCTGGCTGCATCGTTACTACTGCTACCGGCAACTCGGTACCCAGATTGCGCCGAAGTCCGGCTCGATGGGCTATGGGCTGCCGGCCGCGATCGCAGCGAAGCTGCGTCACCCGAAGCGTACGGTGGTCTGTCTCGCCGGCGACGGCTGCTTCATGATGGCGTCGCAGGAGTTCGCGACCGCGGTTCAGCACAAGCTTCCAATCATTGTCATCATTGTCAACAACGGCATGTACGGTTCGATCCGGATGCATCAGGAAAACCATTTTCCGGCCAGACCGAGCGGCACGGACCTGCTAAATCCAGATTTCGCGGCCCTGGCGAAATCGTATGGCGCGCACGGCGAGATCATCGATCACCACGATCAATTCCCCGATGCCTTTGCCCGGGCGGCAAGGGCGGATCTACCGACCGTCATCGAACTGCGCGTCAATCGCAATCAACTCACCCCGGATCGTAGCCTGTAAAGCTCGGCTTAAGAAAACCGAGCACGCCACATGGAACGGACATGAAGAACGATATCGAATTCACTTTGGTTGCCAACAACGCCACCACGCCGCTCAAACTGTCGATCACGCAGGCGGTGATCGCCGGCTGGACCGGACGCGATCCGGTCGCGCGCGACAAGCACATTGCCGAGCTCGCGGCGATCGGCATCGCGCCTCCGGCTTCGACCCCGATCTATTACCGATGTGCCGCGCGCAGGATGACGACCGCCGGCAGCATTGAATGCACCGGCACCGAATCGAGCGGGGAGGTCGAGTTCGTGCTGTTTGGATTCGAAGGGCGTACGTTCGTCGGCGTCGGCTCCGATCATACCGACCGCAAGGTCGAGACCTACAACATCACGGTATCAAAGCAGATGTGCGACAAGCCCGTGGCGCCAATGCTGTGGGATCTCGCTGAAATCGAAAGCCATTGGGACCAGATCATGCTGCGATCCTGGGCGACGATCGACGGCGAACGCGTGCTTTATCAGGAAGGGGCGCTGAGCGGAATGCTGCCGGTGCCCGATCTGATCGAGCGCGGATTTGGCACTGCCCGACTGCCTGATGGCTGCGCCATGTTCTGCGGCACTTTCGCTGCCAAGGGTGGCATCCGCCCGGCCAGCCGCTTCGATTATGTCATTGAAGATCCCGTCCTGAAGCGCAGCATCAGCCACGGCTACGAGATCATCACGCTGCCGGTGCTGGGCTAGGTGCCACGGGCGGACTTCATCTGGGACTCGGTCGGCACCTTCCGATCCGGGTCCCCGTCATCCTTGTTGCCTTCAGACAGGCGAATGCGTCGCTCATAGTGGTGAGCCAACTGCAGCAGGCGCCGCTTGATGAATGGATCTGCTTGCTCCGCAATAGCCCGAACCGCGCGCGCTCTTTCTCTGCAAAACTCGTCGTCCATCGATTTTGTCCCCGCAGACATTCAGCAAGCGGGGCGGACGTTAGCGCGGTTAGCCCGATTTATTTGTGATCGAGATCACACCTCCACGTCAAAGTCGGAGCGAGTTCCGGCAGCGTCAGCACGGCAACCGGGGCGGGTTTTTCGGCGCATGTTCTAGAGCGTTTTCGAGCGAAGTGGACACCGGTTCGCGTGAAGAAAGCGCGTCAAAACAAGAATCTAGAGCTTCGGTTCTGATTTCATCAGAACCGAAATGGTCTAGAAGAAGCCCTTCGCCGGCAGCGGTGTGCCGCTGATCTCGTATTGTCCGATCGAGCGCGCCTTGAAGGTCGTTGGGTTGTGTGAGGATAGGGTCCGCGCGTTGCGCCAGTGGCGGTCGAAGTTGGTGAGCTTCTTGGTGGCGGAGGCGCCGCCGACGTCGAACAACAGGCTGCCGGCGCGGATCGCGAATTCGTCGGCTACGATCTTGGCCTTTGCCGATAGCAGCGCGGCGTTGTGCGCGGCCTCGACCGCGTTGGCGGCGCCCGCGTCAAATGCATCGGTTGCGACGTCAAGCGCGTCGGCCGCCGCGAGCACGACGGTCTCCGCGGCGAAGGCGCCGCTTGCGATCTGGCCGACGGTCTGCTGCAGCAGCGGATCGTCGGTCGGGATCTGGCTTGGCGCATAGTAGAAGGTCCGCTTGCGGGAGCGGACGAGGGCAGCGGCCTCGCGCAGGCTCGAGCGCGCGATGCCGGCGACGATCGCAGTCAGGAACAGTTGCGCGAACGTGTTCGAATAGGGCACGCCGTAGCCGATGTCAGGCGCATCGAACACGACCTCCTGCCGTTTGACCTTCACGTTGCGGAAATGGGTCGTACCGGTTGCCGTCAGCCGCTGACCGAGCCCGTCCCAATCGTCGATCAACTCGACGCCTTCTCGCTTCACCGGGATGATCGTGGCGCCAGTCGCTCCGGACGGATCGGCGGCGCGCACCAGGACGTAGTCCGAATACAGCGTGCCGGTGCTGTAATATTTCGTGCCGTTCAGCAGGAATTCGCCGTTCTCATCCGGCGTCAACGTGGTGCTGGGCGTGATGTCGCCGACCTTCGGGCTCTCCAATTCGGTGGTCGCAAGTCCGATGATGGCGCCTCCCGCGACCGCCTTCTGCCATTCCCGGCTCTGCTCGTCCTTGGGCGTGCGCACCAGACGCTCGACCACGCTGAAGTGGTTGCGCAGAATATGCGCGACGTTGGCGTCGGCCTCGCCAAGGCGGATCACGACCTCGAACAATTCGCGGATCGTGCTGCCGGCGCCGCCGGCCGCCGTTGGCAGCCGCAGCGCGCCGAGCCGCGCCTTGCGGATCAGGTCGATCTCCTGGAACGGAAGGACACGGTCGCGCTCGCGCTCGCTGGCGCCTTCGGCAATATGTTTCAGGAGCGCTTCAACATCTGGTGAGCGGGGATCGAGACGGTGCGACGATCCCAAGGAAAGTGCAGATACAGGCTTGTTCATCGTTTGACCTGGATGGAGTTGGAATGATCGTTCAGAGTTGCGCGAGGTGGTCGGTGATCTTGACCGGCTCAGGCAAGACCTTGCGCGCCACCAGCCAGTCGGCGGCCTTCTGCAAGTCGGCGAGGAATCTTTCATCATTGACCGGGAAGTAGCGATATTGCCGCTTCAGCGCGATGAATTGGTCGCGCACCTGGTCGCTGTACTTGCCGGCCTTCTGCGCGATGTACTCGGCGTCCTTGCTGTTCTCGGAAATCCATTTGCCCTCGGCGCGGAAGGCGTCGTTGACGGCGCGGACCAGCGCCGGATTGTCGGTCGCGAATTTGCGCGTGGTCAGATAGGAGGTGTAGTCGATCTGGAAATCCAGGTCGCGCCCCTCGAGGAAGATGTCGTGCGCCTTGTATTCGAGCCGGGCGATGTCAACGCCGGGGCTCCACATCGACCATGCATCGACCTTGCCGGAGGCGAGTGCCGGCGCTGCATCGGGCGGATTGAGGTAGACGAACTTCACCGCGGAGCGGTCGACCTTGTGCTTCTCCAGTGCTGCGACCAGCAGGAATTCGCCGAGGCCCGAACGGTTCACCGCGACCGACTTGCCGACGAGATCTTCGATCTTGTTGATGCCGGAATCGTCCTTGGCGATGATCGCAGTGGTGCGCGGCTCGTAGACGACGAATTGCGTGAACACCAGCGGCGAGCCGGCGATGATCGCGGCCAGCGCCGGCGTGGTGCTGCCGCCGAAGCTGAAGTCGGCACTGCCGCCGGTCACCGCCTGCAACGTCGGAGCATGGTTCGGGAACGGCCCGAGCCATTCGACCTTGATGCCGTCCTTGGCCAGCAGCTTGTCGAATTCGCCGCGTTCCTTTGCGATCAGGTTGAGGCCGCTAAGGCCCCAGGTGAGGCGGACCGTATCGGTGGTGCGGCCGGTCGCCGATCGCGCGGTCCTGGGCAAGCCGAAGCCGCCGAGCACGCCCAGGCCCGCGGCGGCAGAGCCGAGGAAGCGGCGGCGGGACGGTTTTGCGAACGAGAGGTCAACCATGGATGAACGATCCCTTCAAAATAGCTCAAGCGGTATGGTGAGTCGCAGCGACGCCGAGTTCCGCAAGCAACTCGGCACGGGCGATCCGGCTCGCGCCATTGCCATTGGTTCGATGTTCGAACGCGATGCGGCCTTCGCGCATCACCAGGATGCGGTCGGCGAGGGCAATCGCTTCGTCGACGTCGTGTGTCACGAGCAGGACGCCCGGCCGATGGTTTGCCACCAGTTCGCGGACGAGATCGTGCATGCGGATACGGGTCAGCGCGTCGAGCGCGGCAAAGGGTTCATCGAGCAGCAATAGCTCCGGCTGCTGCACCAGGGCGCGCGCCAGCGCGACGCGCTGGGCCTGCCCGCCGGAAAGGTTGCGCGGCCAGTCATCGAGCCGGTCGCCGAGGCCGACCTCGGCCAGCGCTGCTGCGGCGCGTTCGCGCGGATCCTTCACCTGGAGTCCGAGCGACACGTTGCGCCAAAGACTGTCCCACGGCAGCAGGCGGTGCTCCTGGAACACGACCGCCGGACGTCGCGGCGCCACGATGCGGCCGCCGTCGATTGGGTCGAGCCCTGCCAGCGCGCGCAGCAGCGTGGTCTTGCCGCAACCGCTTTCGCCGAGCAGCGCCACGAACTCGCCGCGCTCGATGCGCAGATTGAGGTTTTCGATCACCACGCGCTTGCCATAGGCACGGCGCAGGTTGGTCACCACCACCGCGGGCGAGGCAACGGAGGAGGGCACGACATGAAGGGTCATCGCGCGCCTCCATAGTTCGGGTGCCAGGCGAGCAAGCGCCGCTCGAGCAAGCGCGCGATCGCGTCCGCCGCGACGCCGATCAGCGCATAGATCACGATCGTCAGTACGATCACGTCCGTGCGCAGGAATTCGCGGGCATCCATCGCGAGGAAGCCGATGCCGGACTGCGCGCCGATGGTCTCGGCCACCACCAAGGCAAGCCATGCGGTCGCGAGCGCATAGCGCACGCCGGTCAGGATCGAGGGCAGGGCGCCCGGCAGGATGATCCGCCGGATCAATTCAAGCGTGCCAAGTCCCTGGATGCGTCCGAGCTCGATCAGTTTCGGATCCACCTGGCGGATTCCCAACGTCGTGTTGATGTAGATCGGAAAGGTGACGCCAAGCGCGACCAGGAAGATCTTCTCGGCCTCTCCAACGCCAAGCCAGACAATCACGAGCGGCAGCGCCGCCAGGAACGGGATCGCGCGGATCATCTGCACGCTGCGGTCAATCGCGGCCTCCGCGATGCGCGAGAAGCCGACCAGCGTGCCAAGCGCAAATCCGATGGCGCCGCCGATCGCAAAGCCGGCCACAGCACGCAGCAGGCTGATGCCGAGATCGTTGAGCAGGCTTCCGGTGGTCAGAAGCTTGAACGCCGTCCTGACGACCTTGCTCGGCGCCGGCAACACCTGAGGCGACAGCCATCCGGCCTGCGCCAGCACTTCCCAAACGACGAGCAGCGTCACCGGCGCGAGCCAGGAGAGCAGTTGCAGTCCGCGGCGGCTCAGCTCGAATGGTTTCCGCGGGGATGCAGCCGCGCCGTCCTTGCTCTCGGTCCCATCAAATTCGGCCGGGGAAACGGTTTGTTCCAGGTTGCTCAAGACAACGTCGTCCTCGCTTCATGGTGTTGCATGATGCGCGCGCCGATGAAGCGACATCAGGATGCCACGCGCGAGGCACATCGGAGCACCCACCCAACTGCGGCGCTCCGCCGCGTGAGTGCACGCCCTTCCATACGTCGCAAAATGTCCCACGAATTTAGCCGGACAGAAATAGAGCGGTTTTCCAATTGTCTGGTGCCGGAGAGTTTTCTGGTTTCTTTGCGCGCGCAAGACGGCAAAGAATATCTTTCACCGCGGCTGCGCTTGATCTCGCTTCGCGCTTTGGCGAAAACAGCCGCGCTTCCGCCACGGCATGATGCGCGCAATTCGAGAGAAATCACAAATGACGGCACGACCGCTTCGTTTCGGCATCTGGGCATTGGTTCATGGACCGCGTGCCGCGCATCACGATCCGGAGGAGCCGTATGATGCGTCGTGGGAACGCAACCGCGATCTGGTGCTGGCAGCGGAGCGGCTCGGCTATGACTCCACGCTGGTCGCGCAGCACACCATCAATCCGCATCAGGAGGATCTCGATCAGTTGGAGGCGTGGAGCGCGGCGGCGGCGCTTGCGGCACTGACGAGCCGGATCGAGATCATCGCCGCGATCAAGCCGTATCTCTATCATCCGGTGGTGCTGGCGAAGATGGCGCTCGGCATCGAGAACATCAGCCGCGGCCGCTTCGCGATCAATCTCGTCAATGCCTGGAATAAGCCCGAGCTCGAAAAGGCGGGCATCGGCTTTGCCGAGCATGACGCGCGCCATGCCTATGGCCGCGAATGGATCAGTGTGGTGTCGCGCCTGATGCAGGGCGAACGCCTGACCTACAAGGGCGAGCATTTCGACGTGCGCGACTATGCGCTCCGGCCCGCCGACCTCTACCGGCAACGGCCGCTGATCTATGTCGGCGGCGAATCCGAGCCGGCGCGGGCGCTGGTCGCCGATCACGGCGACGTCTGGTTCATCAACGGCCAGCCGCTGGCGGATGTCGCGGCGCTGATTGCCGATGTCGCGGCGCGGCCGCGGGTCTCGGCGCCGTTGCGCTTCGGCCTTTCGGCGTTTGTGGTCGCGCGGCAGACCAACGACGAGGCGCAGACGGCGTACCGGCGGCTCTTGGACCTCGCCGCCAAGGATGCGCCGATGCGGGCGATCCAGAAGCAGAACACCGATCCGAAGGTCGTGATGATGCAGACGATGCAGAAGTCCGCGCGGGTCGGCAGCAATGGCGGCACGGCGGCCGGCCTCGTCGGCAGCTATGACGAGGTGGCCTCGCGCATCCTTGCATTCCACACGGCAGGCATCGAGCTGTTCATGCTGCAGTTCCAGCCGTTCGAGGCCGAGATGGAGCGCTTTGCCAGGGAGGTCATCCCGCGCGTGCGGCAGGCGCAGTCCGCGGCGGCGGCCGACGGAACTGCATTGTTGGCAGGTTCACGCTAGCGATCGGTCGGTGCCCAAAAAAACCAGCACACAGTCTGGCGGAAGGAATTTCTCTTGCCGAGGCGAGCGACGAAAGCTTGGCCTACGTCTCCGCCGATATCTGGAATTGCCAGCGGCCCCTGCTCGCGTAATTTTGCAGTGCAGCGCGCAGCCGAAAGACCGGATTTCAGCAATGAATGTGCATCAATCTCTCGCGGCCTCACGACCGCCGGAGGCATTTCCGCCCGTCGCCCCCGATGTCGTCTCCAAGGAGGCGATGGTGCGGTTCGCGGCCGTCTCGAAAACCTACCCCGCCTATCGCGGCAAGCCGAGCGTCACGGCGCTGCAGGACATCGACTTCGCAATTCCCCACGGCGCCATCACCGGCGTGATCGGTCGTTCCGGCGCCGGCAAGTCGAGCCTGGTCCGGCTGATCAACGGGCTGGAGAAACCGACGACCGGCCGCGTCATCGTCGATGGCAGCGACATCTCGGCGCTTTCCGGTCGCGAGCTGCGGCTGGCCCAACGCTCGATCGGCATGATCTTCCAGCATTTCAACCTGCTGTCGTCGCGGACGGCGGCGGACAATATCGCCTTGCCGCTTGAAATCGCCGGCTGGTCGAAAGCCGAAATCGCCGCGCGCGTCACCGAGCTGCTCGACCTCGTCGATATCGCCGACAAGCGCAATCGCTATCCGTCGGAGCTATCCGGCGGCCAGAAGCAGCGCATCGGCATCGCGCGTGCGCTGGCGACGCGGCCGAGCGTGCTGTTGTCGGACGAGGCGACCTCGGCCCTCGATCCGCAGACGACGCGCTCGATTCTCGACCTGCTCGCCAATATCAACCGCGAGCTCGGCGTGACCATCATCCTAATCACTCACGAGATGTCGGTCGTACGACAGCTCGCCAAGGAGGTGATCGTGCTCGATGCCGGGCACATCGTCGAGCGCGGTCATGTCGCCGACATCTTCACCCATCCGCAACATGCGATTACCCAGAGCTTTCTCTCCGAGGTCCTCGGCGACGCGGTTCCGGTTTCCTTGTCGAGCCGGCTGCAGCAGCAACCGACGCCAGGTGGCCAGGCCGTGATCCGCGTGCTCGTCCGCGGCGATGGCGGCGATCGGCTGGTGGCGCGGCTGTCGCGCGAGCTTGCGATCGACGCGGCGCTGTTGTCGGCCCGGATCGACGAGATCGGCGGCCAGCAGGTCGGGTCACTGACGCTTGGCGTGCCCGGCGACGAGACCGTGGTTGCGCGCGTGCTGTCCTTCCTTGCCCAACATCGGTTTTCCGCGGAGCGCCTCGGCTATGTCGCCTGAACTCATCAATCTCATCATCCAGGCGACCGGCGAAAGCCTGTTCATGGTCGCGGTCTCCGCCTCGCTCGGCACGTTGTTCGGCCTGCCGATCGGCGTGTTCCTCGCGACCAGCCGCAAGGGCGAATTGTTTGCCGCGCCGGCTGCGAATGCGATCCTTGGCGTGATCGTCAACGCGACGCGCTCCACGCCATTCATCATCCTGGTCGTCGCGATCATCCCGTTCACGCGCCTTGTCGCAGGAACCTCGATCGGCTCGGGAGCGGCGATCGTTCCGCTCACCATCGCCTCGACGCCCTTCATCGCGCGCCTTGTCGAGGGCGCGATCCGCGAGGTCGATGCCGGCCTGATCGAAACCGCGTCGTCGTTCGGCGCCACCCCGCTGCAGGTCGTGCTCAAGGTCCTGATCCCCGAGGCGCTGCCAGGGCTCGTGCTGTCGCTGACGCTCGCGGTCGTCAGCCTGCTCGGCTATTCGGCGATGGTCGGCGCAGTCGGCGGCGGCGGGCTGGGCGATCTCGGCATCCGCTACGGCTATCAGCGCTTCATGCCGGGCATGATGCTGGCCGTGGTGGTGGTCCTGATCGCGTTGGTGCAGACAGTGCAGACCGCCGGCGACTATCTGGCGCGCCGGGTCAACCGCCGGCTGCGCCATCGTTGAGCCCTCGCGGGCGCCGTCAGGATCCTTTCGGCGCCCAGATCTTGACGTCGGTGGTATTGACCTTCTTCGGGATCAAGCCTTCGGCGACGAACGCATCGGCGATGCGCTGCTGCTCCGACAGGCCGGGGACGGTGACTGCGCCGACGTTATAGGAGCGGTGGCTGTTGGCTTCTTCCACTGCCGCGGCGTCGATGCCCCAGAGGCCGGCGAGAATGGTCGCGGCATCCTTGGGGTTGGCCTTCACCCACTTCCCGGTCTCGGCAAGCTTGTTGAAGATCACGTTGAGCGCGTCGCCGCGGCGATCGGCAAAGGCAGCCGAGGCGACATAGTAACGCTTATAGCTTGCGAGCCCGTTGCTGCCGTCGGAAAGGGTCCGCGCGCCGGACTGGCGGCTGGCGCTGGTGAGGAAGGGATCCCAGGCCACCCAGGCATCGACATTGTTGCTGACGAAGGCGGCGCGGCCGTCGGCCGGCGTCAGGTAGGCGGGCGTGATGTCCTTGAAGGTGAGGCCGGACTTGGCGAGCGCTGCAAGCAACAGGAAATGGCTGCCGGCGCCTTTTGTCACCGCGACCTTCTTGCCCTTGAGATCGGCCACAGATTTCACGGGCGAGTCCTTCGGCACCAAAATCGCCTGCGCCGACGGCGATGCGGCTTCCTCGGCGACATAGGCGAGCTTGGCGCCGGCGGCTTGCGCAAAGATCGGCACGGTGTCTGCGACGTCGGCGCCGAAATCGACGCTGCCGACATTGATGGCCTCGAGCAGCGGCAATCCGCTGGTGAATTCGTGCCAGGACACAGTGATGCCGAGCGGCGCGAGCGCCTTCTCCAATTCACCATTGGTCTTGAGGATCGCGGTGAGCGTCGAGGATTTCTGGTAACCGATCCGGATTTCCTCCGAGATCGCAGGCCGCGCCAGCGAGATCATCGCCAGCAGGCCAAGCGCGCTCATGGCGAGCCGGCGCGTGATGGGTTTGATCCGGGAGGCGGCTGGAACTTGCGAACGCGGGCGAGACGAGAACAACATATCTGTGGCTTCCAAAATAATGCGGATGAATTCCGGAACCTCATTTGCGATCAATCGCGTGCCGGTGGCAATTCCGGAGAAGTCGTCCGATGTGGTGCAAAATTCTCCGCGGCCCACAATTAAGAGAATTACGTTTCGCGTGACATGCTGTCACCGTGCTGCATCATCCGTTCGTACGGAGGACCGATCGGCTGCGGAGAACAGAAGCATCGCGCTGCACCATGCAGAGCAAATGTTTTGTTCCCCACGTTGAATGATCGCAGCCGTTTCGTCGTTTTGTCGCGCAGGCGGTTGAAGCCACCAATGATCGGCGCTAGTGCCAGCCGAGTTACGTTTGTGTGATCTTTGGAGAGCTTTATGCGAATCTTTACCGCGATCGTTGCGGCAGCCGCATTGTTTGCCGGCGCCGCACGGGCCGAAACCATCCGGGTTGGCGTCACTGCCGGGCCCCACGCCGAAATCATCGAGGTGGTGAAGAAAGTGGCCGCCGAACGCGGCCTCGACATCAAGGTCGTCGAATTCACCGACTACGTCATTCCCAATCAGGCGCTGGCGCTGAAGGATCTGGAAGCGAACTCGTTCCAGCATGAGCCTTATCTGAAGAACCAGATCTCCAAGACCGGCTGGAAGATCGTGAAGGTCGCCACCAGCATCGCTTCGCCGCAGGGCGTCTACTCGCTGAAATACAAGAAGCTGGCGGATCTGCCGGAGGGCGCGCGGGTGGCGATCGCCAACGATCCCTCGAACGGCGCGCGCGGACTGATGATCCTTGCCCTCCACGGCGTGATCAAGCTGAAGGACCCGAACAACGTCGCCTCGACGATTGCCGACATCACCGAAAATCCGAAGAAATTGCGCTTCGTCGAGCTCGACGCGGCACAGCTCCCGCGCTCGCTGCAGGATGTCGACCTCGTCTCGATCAACAACAATTACGCGGTGCAGGCCGGCCTCAATCCCGCGACCGACGCGATCGCGCATGAGTCGAAAGATGGCCCGTGGGTCAACATCATCGCTGTGCGCGAGGAAGATAAGGACAAGCCCTGGGTCAAGCAACTCGTCGACGCCTATCACTCGCAACAGGTGAAGGAGTTCCTCGATAAGCGCTTCAAGGGGACCTATATCGCGACGTGGTGATAGACCTGACGTAGGGTGGGCAAAGCGAAGCGTGCCCACCATTGCGAGCGGAGTGCTTGATGGTGGGCACGGCGCAAAGAGCGCCTTTGCCCACCCTACGCGGCGTTTGTTCGATTCGCACTGCCGAACAGTTAGTGCACTATTCGGCGGCGTTGGATCGAACGGCATCGGTCGGCTGGCGGCGAAATCCCGCGCCCGGATGCGTCGCATGCAGGCGCGGTCCGCGTCCCGGAAACAGCTTCTCCCGTAAGGTGCCGTCGCGATAGGCGGTCTTGTAGACGCCGCGGGATTGCAGTTCGGGCACCACCAGATCGACGAACGCGTTCAGCGATTCCGGCACGACAAGACGGAACAGGTTGAATCCGTCCACGTCGGTCTCTTCCGCCCAGGCGATCAGTTCGTCGGCCACGTCCTGCGGCGAGCCCACCACGAAGGGTGAGCGTGCGCCGAGGTGGCTCAAGCTGGCAAGGTCGCCGATCTTCACCGGCCGCTCGCTGCGCAGCGTAAAATTCTCGACCATCGACTGGATCGCATTGCTCTCGACATATTGCACGGCCTCTTCGGGACGGTAGGTCGAGAAGTCGATGCCGGTCCATCCCGAGAGCAGCGCGAGTTGCCCGGCTTGGTCGACATGGCGGGCGTAGTCCGCGAGCAGATCGTTGGCTTCGGCGCGCGTCGGCGCGACGATCACGGTGGCGCCGGCGAACAGCCTGATGTCATAGGGATCGCGCCCGAATTCCTTTGCGGCCTCCCTGATCTCGCGGACGGCTCGCGCGAGGATCGGCCTGGTCTGGCCGTTGAGGAAGATCGCTTCCGCATGCCTCGCGGCGAAGGCGCGGCCGCGCCGTGACGTTCCCGCCTGATACAACAATGGCGTGCGCTGCGGCGACGGTTCGGCGAGATGGATGCCGTCGACGCGATAATGCGAGCCTTCGTGCCTGACACGATGGACCTTCGCCGGATCGGTAAACACGCGCGTTTCGCGGTCGCGGCGGACCGCGTCATCCTCCCAACTGCCTTCCCAGAGCTTGTAGACGGCGGCGAGAAAATCCTCCGCCGCGTCGTAGCGTTCGTCATGGGCGCGGGCGGTGGGCAGACCCATCCCGCGCGCGCCACTGTCGAGATAGCCGGTCACGATGTTCCAGCCGATCCGTCCTTTGGTGAGATGATCGAGTGTCGAGAAGCGGCGCGCGAATTGATAGGGATGCTCGAATGTCAGGTTCGACGTGATGCCGAAGCCGAGATGCTTGGTGACCAGCGCCATTGCGGAGACCAGTAGCGTCGGCTCGGCGTTGGGCAACTGGACGGCGTGGCTGATCGCCGTATCCGGATTGCCGCCATAGACATCGTAGACGCCAAATACGTCGGCAAGGAAGATGCCGTCAAGCAGGCCCCGCTCCGCGGTCCTGGCATAGTCGGTCCAATAGTCGAGCGTGTTGTAGTCGATCGACGCATCGCGCGGATGCGACCATAGGCCGGCCCAGTTGTGGCTCGGCGCGGTCATGTTGAACGCGTTGAAGCGAAGTTCTCGCGGTCTCGTCATCAGCCGTTCTCCGCAACGGGTTCGTGTTTCACGGAAACTATCACGCCAGCCGGACGACGTTGTTTTCAATTTGCCGCACCGGATGAAAGATTACCGCCGCCCCAGGGCAAAGCGCCAGCACGCGCATCGCTATTTTCTCGGATCTCTCGACAGAGCAGAGATCGGCAAGCATCATTCGTCGACGGCGCCGCGAGGCCGCCTGATACGATCTTTCGAGAAGCGATGGACCTGACAAGATGAAGATGTTCGTGCGTATGGCGCAGGCAGCCGGCCTGTTGCTTGCCCTGACCACTGCTGCGGTTGCCGACGAGCCGCTGAAGATCGCGACCAGTGCCGGCCCGGTCGGGCAGTTGGCTGGCTATGCGGCCAAGCTCGCCAAGGAGAAGGGGCAGGACGTCAGGATTGTCGAGCTCAGCGACTGGGTGGCGCTGAACGAAGTGGTCAACAGCGGCGATGTCGATGCGAACCTGTTCCAGCACGGGACTTACCTGGCGCTGCAGAACAAGCAGCGCGGCTTCAATCTCGTTCAGGTCGACAAGGTGGGCGTGATCGCGCCGGTCGGATTGTTCTCGAAGAAGATCAAGAGCCTCGACGAGATCAAGTCCGGCGACAGCGTCGCGATTCCCAACGAGCCCTTGAACGGGGCGCGCGGATTGATCCTGCTCGAACGCGCCGGCCTGATCAAGCTGACGCCGGGCAAGGGTTTTTCGGTGAGCAAGTTCGACATCATCGAAAATCCCAAGAATTTGAAGATCGTCGAACTCGATCCCGCGCAGACCTACCGTTCGCTTGACGACGTCACGCTGGCGCTCGTCAACGTCACCTATCTGATCTCGGCCGGCGGCGATCCGAAATCGGCGCTGATCATCGACCGCACCCTCGATGACGGCCTGGTCCTGCGCTTCACCGCACGTGCCGACAAGAAGGACGATCCGCGCCTGAAGGCGTTCATCCAGGTCTTCAATTCGCCGCAGGTGAAGCAGTTCATCGAGGAGAAGCTGCCGGCCTTCATCCCGGCGGGATTCGACGGCTAGGCTCCAGACAAGTCAGGGCGAGCTGCGGACGATCGGCGCAGCGTCGCGATCGGTCGGCGCCACCGGGTGCAGGATGCTGGTCCGATTGCGTCCCGCCTTCTTCGCCGCGTACAGGGCGGAATCGGCTGCCGACATCAGCCGATCCAAGACGATGTCTCGAGCGTCGGCGATCGATATCCCGGCGCTCGCGGTGGCCATGATTTGAATGTTGTCATGAAGGATCGGCGCATCGCTGAACGTGGCGCGAACTCGATCGACGACGAGCCTTGCATCGTTGATCGTGGTGTTCGGCAGCAGCAGCGCGAACTCTTCCCCGCCGATCCTGCCGAAGACGTCGCCCTGGCGGATCGCCCGCGCGGCACGCCTGGCGAACTCGGCGATGACCTCGTCTCCGGCAGGATGGCCATGCTTGTCGTTGATGGCCTTGAAGTAGTCGATGTCAAAGAGGGCAATCGCGATGTCGCAGGACTTTCCGGATAGTTTGGCGAGGCGGACTGCGCTGGTGTCGAAGAAGCCGCGTCGATTGAGGACGCCGGTCAACTGATCGTTCATCGCGAGATCGCGGAGCCGGCGTTCGGAACGCTCGCCGATCATCAGAATGCCGAGGACGACGATCGCCACCATCGCGACGGCGGATTGGAACGGCGCAAAGGTGAGCCACCCCCGGAGCGGGCCCGCGCCGATTTCGTCGCGCATGACGAAGATGGCAATGGCCTGGCTGTAACTGACCACCGTCTCAAACAGGCAGATCAGCGCGATGCAGAGCCACGGCGAAAGTTCCCGGGACGATGAACGCCAGAGATCGAGGCCGATCAGCAGGGTCATCGTGCCGATCGCGAGATTGTAATCGATCTGGCGAAGCGCGTAGCTTGGATACGCGAACGGCAGGCCCACTGCCCAGATCAGCGGCGGCAGCAAGGCCAATACAGGTAGCGGTCGTTGGTCGAAAACACGCACACCGCACCAGAGCGCGCCCGCGCCAAACAGGGCGAAAAAGCCGGGAACGCCGAAGGCCGAGAGCTGGGGCAGCGTCTGGCGCTGTGCGGCAAGGATGACGCCAAGAAAGGACAGCAGGAACCCGAGGATCCACCAGGAATAGGACTTAGTGGAGCGATCCCGCACCCATGTGATCACAACGATCAAGCAGCCAATCGCGCATGCGGCCTCGGCCAACAGCCCGACGGTGAACATATCGAACAAGGACCACAACTCCGGACCTTTCCCCAGCACGACCAGCTATCCGCCCGACCTTAAAGTAACGAGAGCGAATTCACTACAATTCGATCGATTCGGTGGCGGTTGAGCAGAGCCGGAAACGGCGAGGGCTGCGGCGATGCCGCAGCCTTCAGGTCATTGAAGATCGTGGATTCGCTCAGAACCTGTAATTGACGCCGGCCTTGACCGTGTGAAGCTTGGTGCTGACGTCCATGCTGGCGCTCGAGAAGAAGCCGTTGGCGACGTCATCGACCGCGCTGTTGAACACGGTGTGGCTGCCAAGGTCGACGTAGAGATATTCGGTCTTGAAGGACCAGTTCGGCGCGAGGGCGTATTCGAGACCGGCGCCCGCGGTCCAGCCCCATTGCGTGTCGCTCGCCGAGATCACGGCCGGCAGCGGACCGACAAGTCCATTGGCGTTGAAGCTGGCGTGCGATTTGACCTTGCCGTAAGCCGCGCCGCCGGTCGCGTAGAGAAGGACCCTGTCCCAGGTGTAGCCGAGGCGACCGCGAACGGTGCCGAACCATTCGATCTCGGATCCGATGTCGAAGCCTGCGTTGCCGACAACGCCCGGAGCGGTGAAGAGCGCGGCGCCCGCGAGCTTGCCCTCGATACCCGACCATTCGAAATCGGCTTCGATGCCGGCGACCACATTGTTGGCGAACTGATAATTGTAGCCGATCTGGCCACCGCCGAAGAAACCGCTCGAGTTCAGGTTGAGATTGCCGGCGATGCTCGATTCGAGCGCAGGTGCTTCCGCCTGAAGCTGCCGCTGGAATGCTTGGAACGGATAGTTGAACTTGTCGCCGCCAAAGCCGACATTGGCGCCGATATAGAAGCCGGTCCAGGAGAACACTGGGACGGCCGCGATGGGCGGCGCCTTGACCGGATAGGACAGATCGGCGGCAAAAGTCGGGCCCGCCGCCAGGCCAAGACCAAAGACAGTGCCGAGTAGAAACGTCTTCATTACCACGCCCCTAAATTTCCCTGGAGAAAGGGTTTTCCAATGCATCGCCGTCATGGAACGGCGACATGTGAAGGCTGGGCGAGCGCGTCGCGACCTCGCAGGGGGTGAGCTCGACGCAGTTCCTCGCAGCAGCCGTGTCGCAACATGGCAGGGGTTGCACCGATGGTCTTGTTCTCGCCCGCACCGGATTTTAGCCCGAGCGCGCTCCCGCTAAACCGTTCGTCCATGTGGCTGTTGTGCAACAACCCGAAGCGGCATCAGCGATTCGCGGCGCGCTGCGGCAGAGTTACTCATGGCCCGCGTCGATTAGCCCCGGTAGCATGCGTGTGTAAGTGCAATTTCAAGAACAATGCATCAATCAAGCTTCCACTCCGACAATCTCGATCCGCCGCTCGAAGACGATCGAAGGTTTTCCCTCTGGTACGAGAAAGTGGAGGCGCTCACCTGTTGCGTCGACATCACGAGGTTCGAGGACCGACCGTTTTCCGGCTTTCTTCGCTGGTCCGGCTTTCAGGACATTCACGTCACACGATTCGGCGGCACCTTCGGCAGGGTGAAGCGATCGAGAAGCGCCATTTCTCGCGGCCCCGATGACGATTTCTGCCTCGTCTTCCACCGCGGAACCGGCACGCTGCGGGTGGATCAGTCAAATCGCGAAGCGACTCTCCCTTCCGGCGGCGTATTTCTCGGGACAAATGGCGTGCCGACCGACATGGCGTCCGATACGCCCTTTGCCTGGACGACGTTGACGGTCAGCCGGGACCAACTGACTGCGCTGGTCAGCCAGGCGGACGACCTGTTGGCGCGGCCGCTCGATCCGCAGCGGCCGGCCGTTGCGCACTTGCGGCGCTATATCGAAAGCGTCGTGAAGCTGTCGCGTGCGCCCCACGATCCGCAGCTCGACGGGCATATTCGCACCACTCTTCTCGACCTGATCGCGCTGGTGCTCGGCGCGCGCGGTGATGCCGCGCAGATCGCCACGACGCGTGGCCTGCGGGCATCGCGCATTCACGACATTATTGCCGAGATCGATCGAAGCTTCATGAGTGCCGGTTTCTCGGCAGCGAACGTTGCCCGCCATCTCGGTCTCTCGACCAGATATGTGCAGGATCTCTTGCACGAGACGGGCCAGAGCTTCACGGAGCGTCTGCTGGAGCGTCGCCTGCAGCAGGCGCGGCAGATGCTTACGAGCGAGCAGGGAGATCGTCTCAAGATCAGCGAGATCGCGCTCGCATGCGGCTTCGGCGAGGTCTCCTACTTCAACCAGCGGTTCCGCCGCCGTTTCGGAGTCACGCCGACAGAGTGCCGGCGCGATTCGTCTCGCTGAAGCTCTCACGCGATTCGTCGGGCCTCCAATTTGCGACCCGATGCATCAGGGTTCTCAGGGCAACGCGCCCGCAAGAGCGCGATATCGGCCGCCGAGAGTCCGAAGTTCAAGAGTTTCTCGTCACAGATATTGCCAAGCCATGCGCGTATACGTTGCTTCGCCGGATCACCCTGGGCTCGAACCAACCTTCTGACCAGGCCTGAGGTCGCAGCCGATGTCTGCAACACAGTTTCGTGCTTCATGATGCTGTCCTATCGAAATGCAAACCGTGTCGGCGCGCGAATTCAACGGGCGCGCGGTGCGCGCCGTTGATCATCAGCGATCGAGGTCCTTGCGCGCTGTGTAACGGGCTAGGTTTCGCGCCTGCGGATTGATGCGATATCGTAGCGGGACAATCCGACGTCGCGCAGCATTCGGTCGTCGAGATCCCGCAGCTCTGCCATGGCCTGGCGTATCGCCAGTTCTTCCCTCATCTTCGACAGCAGGAACGTCACCATCGCGCTGATCGAGACATACCATCGCGGAGCGTTCGGCGCCTGTTGGATCTGTTTCGGATATGGGCGGGTGTAGAACAGTTGGTCGATGTGCGACATCGATATCTCCCGGCAAATATCAGTCGCCGAGACTCTGGCGCGGCCATGTTTCCGGAACATTCCGACGCGGGAAAATACGGCTACGGCCGTAACGCGGGGCCGCGGCGGCCTTCCTGGCGATAACGCATAACAGAGCTCACGCCACCTCGCCCTCGATGCAGCCAGCACCATTGGTAAAAAAATACGCTGACATCGCGCCGATGTCAGCCGGCCATGCTATGAAGGGACCGGCGCAGTCGCCGTCTCTCTAAAACAACCCCAAGGACTTTCGTATGAAAGTGGTCAAGCTCTTCGGTCTAACACTAGGTGTGTCACTTGTGCTGTCCTCTGCAGCGCTGGCCCAGGACATCAGGGTGGCGGTTGCCTCTTCGATCACTGGCGGCGAAGCTGCGTTCGGCCGCCAGTTCCAGAACGGCGCCGAGCAGGCGGTGGCCGATATCAACGCCGCCGGCGGTCTCCTCAACAGGAAGCTAGTGCTTGATGTCAACGACGATGCCTGCGATCCGAAGCAGGCGCGCTCGATCGCCGAGAAGATCGCCAGCGCGAGAATTCCGTTCGTCGCCGGCCACTATTGTTCTTCGTCGTCGATCCCGGCCTCGGAAGCCTATGCGGACGGCAACGTGCTGCAGATTTCGCCGGGCTCGACCAATCCGCTGCTTACCGAGCGCAAGCTGTGGAACGTGCTGAGGGTCTGCGGCCGCGACGACCAGCAGGGCCTGGTTGCCGCCGGCTACATCGCCAAGAACTTCGCCGGCAAGAACATCGCGATCCTCAACGACAAGACCACCTACGGCAAGGGACTTGCCGACGAAACCAAGAAGGCGCTCAACAAGGCCGGCGTCACCGAGAAGATGTTCGAGTCCTTCAACAAGGGCGACAAGGATTTCAATTCCATCGTGTCTCGGCTCAAGCGCGAGAACATCGATCTGGTCTATGTCGGCGGCTATCATCAGGAAGCGGGCCTGATCCTGCGCCAGATGCGCGATCAAGGGCTCAAGACGGTGCTGATGGCGGGCGATGCGATCAACGACCGCGAGTTCGCCTCGATCACCGGGCCTATTGCGGAGGGCACATTGTTCACCTTCGGTCCCGATCCTCGCGAAAAGCCGACCGCAAAGGCCATCGTCGAGAAGTTCAAGGCCAAGAACATCGATCCCGAGGGTTACACGCTCTACACCTATGCGGCGTTCCAGGTGTGGTCGCAGGCGGTGGCGAAGGCCGGTACGACCGACCCGAAGAAGGTGGTCGATGCCATAAAGGCCGGCGAATGGGACACCGTGATCGGCAAGTTGGCCTTCGATGCAAAGGGTGACATCAAGGCCATCGATTATGTCGTCTATAAGTGGGACGGCAAAGGCGGCTACGCGCAGGTCGACAAGGCGCTGTGAGGTAGCGTGAGGTCCAGGGCCAACGAGCGAGTTTCGCTCGTTGGCCTATGTTAGTGGTACAAGGCGCAGACCTCAGCCGCGCTGTCGTCCCTGCGAAAGCAAGGACCCATAACCACAGGGAGTGGTTGTGGCGCAAGCAAGTGGCTGCAGCCGAGCACACAACAGGGGCCTGTGGTCATGGGTCCCGGGTCAAGCCCGGGATGACGGCGGTATGTGTATCACGGCCTGTTGCCTGGCTCGCCCGACTGCCATTCCCAAGAATAGCAGCGCAACGAGAGCGCAGAATTCCATCACGCCGGCCATCGACAGTGCCGTCCGGCCGTCGAAGAGAACGGCCGTGAGCGCGCTGGTCAATGAGCCTGATATCATCACAAGACTGTTGGTTGCGGCGCTGACGGTGCCCGCCATGTCCGGCAGCGCTTGCAGCGCTCCCTGCATGAGGCCCGGCGCCGCGATCCCTCCGCTGAATGTGAGCGTGACGAATAGCAGGATGACGGCGGTGGTCGGCGTCCAGCTCAGCAGCGTCATGGCCAGCAGGATCGACGATGTAAGAACCTGGATGGCAAATCCGATCGACAACGAATAATGCGATGGAACTCCGCGCGCGTTGAGCCGGCCGTCGACGAACGCTCCAGCCATTCCGGCGAATGCAGTCAGGCCGAATATGATTCCATATTGACTTGAGCTCATCCCGGCGACCTGGACAAGGAAAAGGGCCGATCCGGTCGCATAGGCGGCGAGAACCCCGAAGGACGCCGCGGCGGCAAGGAGATATGCGCGGCAGGTCGGATGCGACAGGACGCAGCGATAATCTCCGATAAGCGCCAGAAGGCTCAAGCGGGTCGCCGATCGCGGCTTCAGGTCATAGTCGGGGCCAAAGCGCTGGCCTACCAGCAAGACAATTCCGAGCGCTGCAAGGCTTGCATAGATCGCGCGCCAGCCCGCAAGGTCGAGCAAAGCCGCTCCGGCCATCGGCGCGGCGATCGGGGAGACGTAGATCGCCATCACGATATTCGACAGTTTTTGGCGGACGACAGTATCGTCGAACGCGTCACGGGCGATCGCGATGGCAAGGGTCATGGCCGCCGCGCCGATGCCTTGGATGACGCGGCATGCAATCAACACCGGCAGCGACGGTGCCAGCGCGCATCCGACCGATGCCATGATGAAGATGATGGTGCCAAGCGTGACCATCGGTTTGCGACCGTATCGATCCGACAGCGGCCCGAACAGCAGCGGCGCAAGGCCGAAGCTGATCATGTAACTGCTGATCGTCAGGCCGGCACTATGTACCGGAACTGCAAGAGACGTGGCTGTGTCCGCGAGGGCCGGCAGTGCCATGTCGGTGCCGAAGCCCGGAAGGGTGGCCATCAAACCGAGCAGGCACGTGAACGCGAGCGAGTCCGTCTTGCCTGGAAGCGCCGTCATTTGGATTGAGCTTGTCGAAGTTCTGTCAGTCAACTGAGCGCCGGATCGAAGGACCTCGCCCAACACTGTCAGCGCAATATTGCGCGTTGATTTCAGTCCGCACGCGCTCTGTTACTTCCGTAACGCGAAGCTGATTCGACCGATTGTTGCGGCTGTAGCGCATTCGTCCATTCCGGTGACTTTGCCGTAACAGCGACCGAACAATAATGAGACGCCGTGCTTGGCCCGTCGCAGCCGACGAGCCGTCAATGACCGCGGCTCAACTGCTCAGCTCAACGGAGACCGTGCATGAAGGCGCTTCTCGTCTCGTCCCCGATGATGGGACATCTCCATCCAGTATTGGGAGTCGGGCGGATACTGATCGCCGACGGCTGGAATGTCATGGGCCTGACATCGAGCTATCTGCGAGACCGTGTCGAAAAGATCGGCGCTCAATTCCGCAGTTTCGTGCCGGCGGCCGACGTCGATACGCGAGACGCCGCCAAACTGTTTCCGGAAATCATGACAGCGGCGCCGGGCGCACAGCAGTTGCGGCTGATCCTGGAGCAGGGTTTCGCCAATTTTATGCTGGCTCAGTATGAGAGCATCAAAATCGTCATGCAGGAGTTTCCTCCCGACATCATCATCGGCGATCATCTCATGCTGGGTGTGTTGCCGATGCTGCTTGGTCCTCGTGCGCAGCGGCCGTCCGTGGCCCTGCTTGGAACCACCTACCTCCTGTCACGTCGAGACGACGGCGCCCCGAACGATGCAGGCATTCGGCCCGCGCGCAACGACCAGCAACTAAGGGAGTATGCCTCGCTCTTTCAAACCTACGAACAATCCGTCTTTGGCCCGGCCGGACGATGCGTGAACGAGTACCTGGCCCAGATCGGGAGCAGGCCGCTGCGTTTGAATCTTTATGACGCGATGGTGGAGCTGCCCGATATCTATCTGCAGCTCACGGTGCCGCGGTTCGAACTGCCGCGCCGCCGGCTGCCAAGTTCGGTGCACTTCGTCGGCCCGCTGCCGATTACGCCGAACCAGGCGCCAGTGCCGTCGTGGGCCTACGAGTTGGACGGTTCACGCAAGGTCGTCCTTGTGACCCAGGGCACGTTGACCAACAACGATTTCAGCGAGCTGACCCTGCCGACGCTGGAGGCGCTGGCGAACGAGCGGGATGTTCTCGTCATGGTGACGACCGGCGGGCGTCCGATCGACGCGCTCGGTGGACCCCTGCCTGGAAATGTGCGGGTCGCGCAGTATCTCCCGTTTGAGTGGGCGTTGTCGAAAGCCGATGCATTCGTGACGAACGGCGGTTACGGCAGTGTCAATCAAGCCTTGAGTTACGGCGTTCCCATCGTCGCAGCGGGAACGGCAGCCGACCGCGGCGATGTCAGCATCCGCGTCGCCTGGTCCGGGGTCGGCGTCAATCTGGCGACCAACGCACCCACCGCAGAGCAATTGCGTCCCGCTGTACGCTCGGTGCTGGATGATCCGAGATATCGCCAGCGCGCAGCGTCGCTGGCGGAGGACATTCGCGAGATCGATACCCCTTCGGAGATCCGCTGGCTGCTTCGGCAGCAGATCTCGCTCCACTCTCAGGATGGCCTGCGCCCCAAGGCGGGCGCGGCTAAGGCTTGACCACGACCAGCACGACCACCGCCATCACGCAGACGAGGATCAAGGGCAGCGTTGTCCGGGGTTTTAGCGCCTTATTCCTGACAAGGCGCCGGAGCTGGCCTGACTGGATTCCATGTACGGCCGAGAGCACAACGACAAAGGCAAACTTGATTTGCAGCCAGGTGCTTGAGAACCACCCGGCCGTGACCGCCAACGTCAAGCCGAAAGCCCAGACCAGCAGCATGGCCGGCGTGGTCAGCCAGCGTTCCGATTTGGCCAGAAAACCCGCAACGGGCTCGACCGACCCCGGATTCGCGCGCTCCGCTGCCAGCACCATCGACGTGGTGACGGTACCGGCTACAAAAAAGAAAGCGCTGACGACATGCAACGCCTTCAGCCATGGGTAAAGCGTAGCAAGGCTCACTGGACCACACCGGTGCGCAAGGCCGCGGACTTTCGTGCAATGAGCCGCGCATTGGCAAAGCCCGCGAACGGGATGAACGCGACCGCGAACAGCCGCACCGCCTCCGATCGGCTCCAGCCGCCTTCCGCGATCGCCTGGATCGCAGCCCAGCAATAGCCGAGAAACGCAAGGCCGTGGACCGGCCCCATGACATGGACGGCGACGTTCCAGCCGGCGATATGCTTCAGTGGCACGGCGACTGCGACAAGCAGGACCAGCGTTGTCGC
Source organism: Bradyrhizobium sp. Ses1 (assembly GCF_059512365.1). Lineage (NCBI taxonomy): Bacteria > Pseudomonadati > Pseudomonadota > Alphaproteobacteria > Hyphomicrobiales > Nitrobacteraceae > Bradyrhizobium > Bradyrhizobium sp. Ses1. Next base: position 231,050 of record NZ_JCAMOQ010000002.1, on the reverse strand, counting down.
CTCGAGGACCGACAGCATTCCAAGCCACCGCAACTGCGTCGATTCGTAATCGTTGGACACGCCCACCTTCTCGCTTCGAGACCGCCGGCATGCATAGACAATGCCTCGCGCATTCGGTGAGTGACCGAAATGACAACCTGCGATCATTTCCTGCCAAAACGCGTTTCGGCTATGTTCGCCCTGGAAAATGCTCGCTCCGAGGTGGTCATGCATAAAGTTTCAGTTCTCGCGATGGACGGGTTCGTGCCGTTCGACCTGTCGGTCCCGTGCGAGGTGTTCGGCCGCGCGAGTGGAGCGGCGGGCGTCGCCAGCTATAGTGTCCGCGTGTGCAGCGAAGCGAGCGAAGTTCGGTCGAGGAATTTCACGTTACAAACGGAGTGGGGCCTTGAGGAGCTCGCGTCGGCCGATACGGTCCTGGTGCCGGGAGTGGAAGATCCGACCGCTCCGGTCTCCCCGGCCGTGCTTGGGGCGCTTCAATCTGCCTGGGAGCGCGGCGCCAGACTGGCGTCGATCTGTTCGGGAGCCTTCGTTCTGGCGGCAACTGGCCTCCTGGATGGACGCCGGGCCACGACGCATTGGATCTGCGCAGACGAGTTCGCACGGCGCTATCCGCGCATCCAGGTCGATCCAAACGTGCTGTTCGTCGACGAGGGGCGCCTGATCACCTCCGCCGGAGCCTCAGCGGGAGTGGACATGTGCCTGCATCTGCTACGACGCGATCACGGTCAAGCGGTCGCGGCCGACGCGGCGCGGCTCGCCGTTGCTCCCCTGGTCAGGGACGGCGGCCAGTCCCAGTTCATCAGGCACGAACCGCCAAAATCCGCCGCCAGCCTGGCCTCGCTGCTCGACTGGATGAGCGCCAATCTCGACCGCACGCTCACGGTTCGGTCGCTGGCCGACCGGGCGCGCATGAGTCCGAGGACACTGGCGCGACGCTTCCAGGAGCAGACCGGAACGACGCCGCTGCAATGGCTGCTCAAGATGCGCATTCGCCGGGCGCAGGAACTGCTCGAAACCAGCGTGGCTTCGGTCGATCAGATTGCAAGCTCGGTCGGATTCGAATCCGCGGTTACCTTCCGATCGCGCTTCCGGAAAGTCGCCGGCATCAGCCCGACCGCCTACCGTCATCGCTTCGGTGCCCGGGAGCATTAATTTATTGTCCGACATATGCGTTCCGGTGGATCTGGCTTCTCGGAAGCCGTTTCGAAAAATATCTATAAATCACAAAAGCTTATGAGAATAGCTTGGCGCGAAGTGTCGATTTCGCTATTGCCAGTTGCAAGTTCGGCTGTCCTGTCGCTAACTTTTGGTCCGACAATAATGGATCCCGGGCCGTCCAAGCGGCGGGAGGCGAGGGCTCCAACCTTGATATTCGGAACAGGGAGGTCGAGGCGCGCGTGATTGCTGATCCGTCGCTATCAGGAAATCCGGGACTGCTGTCGGCCGCGGAAACCGCGCCGGCCGATTGGGATCGCCTTGCGCGCTATCTGGAAGCCCACGGCATGAATGTCGATCTGGCGCAGCCGATCCGGCAGTTCGCCGGTGGCCTCGCCAATCGCAACTATCTCCTGATCGTCAACGGCGCACCGACTGTCCTGCGCCGTCCGCCCGACGGCGATCTGCCGCCGGGCGCCCACGACATGGCGCGCGAGCATCGCATCCTGTCGCGCCTTGCCGATGCGCTCCCGTTCATCGCGAGGGGGCTGCATTATTGCAGCGACCGCAGCGTCATCGGCGTTCCCTTCCAACTGATCGAGTATCGGGCAGGGCTCGTCATCCGCGGCGCAGATCTGTCGCCGCTGCAAGGACGCGACGATGCACCCGGGATTCTTTCGGAGATGATGGTTGCAACATTGGCCGCGTTGCACGGGGTCGATGCGCGCGCGGTCGGACTCGAGGATCTTGGCCGCCCCGAGGGGTTCATCGCCCGCGCGATTGCCGGCTGGTCGAAACGCGGCGCGCTGGTTGCCGAGGACGGCGCGTTGCGAGGTCTGCTGCAGGACATTTCGCAGTGGCTGTCCCGGCAGACATTCCGCGAGCGGGCGTCGACGCTGCTGCACTGCGATTTCAAGCTCGACAATCTGATCCTGAATCCGCAGACGCTTTCGCCGGTCGCGCTAGTCGATTGGGACATGGGCACGCGGGGCGATCCGCTGTTCGATCTGGCGACGCTCTTGAGCTACTGGGCGCAGCCGGATGATCCGCCGGCGTTGCAGCGCCTGCAACAGATGCCGACGACTCATGCTGGATTCTGGCGGCGTGCCGAGGTTGCGCGGCGCTATGCCGACCTGACCGGGCTGGATATCGATGACCTGCCGGCGATGCGCGTGCTCGCGCTGTTCAAGCTCGGGATCGTATTCTTGCAACTGCACCGGCAATGGGTCAACGGCGCGGTGAAGGACAGTCGCTATGCCGACTTCGCCCGTCTTGGCGAAGACATTCTCCTGGTCGCGCGCGACGCAGCGACCGGAACTGAGCGAGGAAACTGACGATGCATCAACTCGACATGAACTTTTCGCTGCCGCCGCGCGTGTCCGAATTGGCCGATCGCGTCAAAGCCTTCGTCAAGGACACGGTGGTCCCGTTCGAGAAGGACAAGCGCTGGACCTCCCATGGGCCGACCGACGAGCTACGGCGCGAGCTCAACGCGCTCGCGCGCAAGACCGGCGTACTCGCGCCACATGCGCCGGCGGAATATGGCGGCCAGCATCTGTCGCATATCGGCCGCGCCGCCGTGTTCACCGCCGCCGGCTATTCCATGCTCGGTCCCGTGGCGCTGCATTGCGCCGCGCCTGATGAGGGCAACATCCATCTCCTCGATGTCGTGGCGCGGCCGGACCAGCGCGAGCGCTATTTGAAGCCGCTCGCGACCGGAGATATCCGCTCCTGCTTCTGCATGACGGAGCCCGCTCCCGGCGCGGGCTCCGATCCCGGCCAGTTGCAGACCACGGCGCGGCGCGACGGCAATGACTGGGTCATCGACGGCGAGAAATGGCTGATCACCGGCGCCGAAGGCGCGGCCTTTGCGATCATCATGGCGAAGACGAGCGGCGCAGGAATGGAGGGGGCCGCGACCATGTTCCTCGCCGACATGTCCGACCCCGCGATCACGATCGAGCGCACGCTCGACACTATCGATTCCAGCTTTGTCGGCGGGCATGCGGTGGTCCGCTTCAATGGACTTCGCGTGCCGTCCGACGCCGTGCTCGGCGAGATCGGACAGGGCTTTCGCCACGCCCAGGTTCGCCTCGCGCCGGCGCGGCTCACGCACTGCATGCGCTGGCTCGGCGCAGCGATCCGCGCCCAGGAGATCGCGACCGAGTACGCGCGGCGTCGCAAGGCGTTCAGCAAGCCGCTCGGCGAGCACGAGGGCGTCTCCTTCATGCTGGCCGACAACGCGATGGATATCCACCAGGCGCAACTGACGATCTGGCATACGGCCTGGCTGCTCGACAAAGGCGAGCGGGCCTCGACCGAGAGCTCGATGGCCAAGGTGATCTGCTCGGAAGCGATCGCGCGCGTCGCGGACCGTTCGCTGCAGATCCTCGGCGGGCTCGGCACCACCCGCGACACGGTGGTCGAGCGGTTCTATCGCGACGTCCGCGCCTTCCGCATCTATGACGGCCCGTCCGAAGTGCACCGCTGGGCGATCGGACGGCGGATCGTGACTCACGGCGCGAGATAGGCGGCGGTAAGAGCGCGCCGCAGAAACAGAACAACAAGCGCAAAACGCGCGAGCAGGAGGAAACGATGCGAGATGTCTGGTCACCGCCCAAAGAGCCTGCGGTCGAAGGCTATGAAAGCCTGTGCGCCAATTTCCGCTGGCAGGTGCCGGAGACCTTCAACTTCGGCACTGACATCATCGACCGCCGCGCCCGCGAGCAGGATGGGCCGGCGCTGATCTGGGAGAATGCCGCGGGCGAGACGCGACGCTACAGCTATTCCGATCTGTCATTGCTATCGAACCGGCTCGCGAATGTGTTGCGGGCGAACGGCGTCGAAAAGGGTGACCGCGTCATCATCATGCTGCCGCGGCTACCCGAATGGTTCGTCGCGCTGATTGCGGCGATGAAGATCGGCGCGGTGCCGATCCCGTGCATCGAGATGCTGACGGCGCGCGATATCGAATATCGCGTCGCCAATGCCGAGGCCAAGGCGGCGATCTGCCGTCCCGAGCAGACCGGCAAATTCGCATCCGTGGAGGAGCTCATCCCGGTGCGGATCGCGCTCGGCCAGACGTCAGGCTGGCTCGATTGGAACAGCGAAATGGCGCGCGCCTCCGAGACGATCGAGCCGGCGATCGTCCGGGCCGAAGATCCCGCGATCATGTATTATACGTCAGGCTCGACCGGCCACCCGAAGGCCGTCGTCCATGCGGCGCGCGCGATCTATGCGTGGCGGGTCTCCGCGATCTACTGGCTCGATCTGCGTCCCGGCGAGGTGATCTGGTGCACGGCAGACACCGGCTGGAGCAAGGCGGGGACCAGCATCATCTTCGGGCCGCTGAGCTGCGGCGCCTGCTCGTTTTTCTTCGACGGCCCGTTCGTGCCGAAGGACCGGCTCGCACTGCTGCGCAAGCACCAGGTCACCGTCTACTGCGCGCCCGGCACGGAGTTGTCGCGGGTCGTCGGCGAAGTCCGCGCGCGCGATGATCTCGGCCGGCTGCGCCGCGTCGTCACTGCGGGCGAAGCCATGAACCCCGTCGTCGCCGAGCGCTGGGAAGCGGCGACCGGCATCCGCATCGATGAAGCCTATGGGCAGACCGAAGCCCTGATGGTCGCGCTGAACTATCCAACCGAGCCGGTCCGTTACGGCTCGATGGGGCGCCCATCGCCGGGCTCCGACCTTGATGTGATCGACGCCAAGGGCAACCGCTTGCCGCCGGGGCAGGAGGGCGACCTCGCACTGAAAGTGCCACACCCGCAATTGATGCTCGGCTACTGGAAGGATGCGGAGCGCACTGCGGCGTGCTTTGTCGACGGTCCCGACGGGCGCTGGTTTCTGACCAGCGATCGCGCGGAGAAGGATGCCGACGGCTATCTCTGGTATCGCGGGCGCTCGGACGATGTCATCAATTCAGCCGGATACCGCATCGGCCCGATCGAGGTCGAGAACGCGCTGGCCGAGCATCCGGCGGTGCAGATGTGTGCGGTGGTCGGCAGCCCCGATGCCGAGCGTGGGGAGATCGTGAAGGCGTTCGTCGTGCTGCGGCAAGGCCATGCGCCGTCGCCGGAGCTGACGCGCGAATTGCAGGACCACGTCAAGTCGGTCACCGCGCCTTACAAATATCCGCGCGCGATCGCGTATATCGCCGAGCTTCCGCTGACGATCACCGGCAAGATCCGTCGCCGCGAATTGCGCGACCGCGAGTTCGCGCGAGGCGTCGCCTGATGTCTGTAGCGGATCTCAGCAACAACGCCCAGGAGCGCAACGAGCCGGTCTACCGGGTGGTGGTGCGCAGCATCGAGGCCAAGATCATGTCGGGCGAGTGGGCCGTCGGCGACCGGGTGCCGGCGGAGATCGCGCTGGCGGCAAGCTTTGGTGTCCACCGCTCGACGGTCCGGGAAGCGATCCGGGTGCTGGAGCAGAACGGCCTCGTCCGCCGTCACGATGGCGGCAAATTGCTCTATGTCACCGCGCCGCGCGAGGCCGACATTTCCGAGAAGGTGACGGCCGCGATCGTACTGCAGGAGATCAGCTTCTTCGAACTCTGGGAAAGCATGCGCTGTTTCGAGCCGGTGCTGGCCGAATGCGCCGCGATGCGGATCGACGAGAACCTGCTGGCCGCGCTGCGGGTCAATGTCGACAGGACCAAGGCCGCGCTCGAGGACAAGCAGAGCCTCGTCGCGCTCGACATCGAGTTTCACCAGATCATCGCGCGAGCCTCGCGCAATCGTGCCCTGCAGCTCAGCCGCGAGCCGATGAGCCAGCTATTCTATCCGGCCTTCTTGCGAGTGTTCTCCCGCCTGAATGCCGGCGAACGCCTGGTGTTCGCCCATGAGAAGATCCTGCAGGCGCTCTCGATGCGTAATCCCGCCGAGGCGCGCTCCTGGATGGACAAGCACATCGTCGATTTCCGCCGCGGCTATGAGCTCGCCAATTTCGATATCGAGGCGCCGGTAGGCTGGTCGCAACGGTCAGCGTAGATCCGCCGTCTCAAAAGCGGAAGCGCAGCCCGGCTGTGGGCGCGACGTTGCTGTGCTGGAAAAAGCCAGACGCCAGGCCGCCATTGACCTGCGTGAACATCACGCCGAAATAGGCATCCCATTTCGGCGCAAATCTCCAATCGACCGCGGCCGAGATTGCGTCGAACGTGCCGGCGCATTGCGCGTGCGCGCTGGAGGAGCAGAAGGAGGCGCCTCCGGCGGCGGTGCCGAAGAAGGAATTCTGGATGTAGTGATAATAGGCGGCGATCACATCGAGATCGTCGTTCACGGAGTATTTCATGCCGGCCCACATGACCTGAAAGGTCTTGTTGCCGAGCCCGTTCACGCCGAACGCCGCATTATTGATGTTCGTGCCGTTGAAGGCATCGCAGCCCTGGCAAAGGAAGTTTCCGGCGATGTCGGTGAAGGCGGCCTGCGGATTGCTCGGCGGCTCGTATCGGATGTATTCGTAACCGGCGTACAGCTTCAGCGACTTGGTCGTGTATCTCGCCACGAACATCGCGGCGGTGTTGTCGGAGATCGTCGCCGTCAGCGTCTGCGGCAGGAACGGGGCGATCGGCGTCCCGAACGCGTTGTTGGCTCCCGGTGCAAGCGCGAGCGACACGGAATCCTTGACATGGCTGTAGATCGCATCGACCGAGAGCACGTCATTGCCGCGGATCGGAATGTCGCCGCCGAGCTGGAATTGATAGGCGCCATTGGACGCATTGTTCTCGTCATAGCCGCCGAACTGCCACAGCGCCGCCGCCCGGAAATGGTTGAAGTTGTACCGGTACTTCACCGACGTCGAGTGTCTGCAATTTTCGGTGTTGCCGCCGCCGCAGGTGATTCCCTGGAAGCCGATCGCCGAGAAACCGTAGGAGGCGCCGAACGGATCGTAATCGAACACGGCGTCCAGCGTCAGCGAGTTCTGTCGGAAGAGGGTCAGCGTGCCATAGGTGGGGGAGCTGACGCCGACGTAACCCTGACCGTTGTACCACTGACCCGCTCGGCTTGAATCCGAATAGGCGGTTTGCAGGTTTTGCGGCAGGCCGGCATTCGCGGCGATAGCTCCGGGTCCATTCGAGAATCGCAGCGAATAGGGGTCGAAGCCGGCATCGAGGTCAAAGACGAAAGAAAAGTCCTCGCCGATTGGCCTGGTTCCCTTGATGCCAATGGTCGAATTGCTCAAGGCATTGGGTGCGAGCGTCCATGTCGCCAAGCGGTTCTGTTTCTGGACCAGGTAGGACGCTGCGACTGCAGATCGCGGATCAAACGAGGCACCGTGGCTTTGCCAGCCGAAGCCGGTGTCAATGATGCCGAAGACCGTGATGCCTTCCCAGGTGAGCTGGCAGTTGGTCGTGACGAAGTCCGACGGGTCGGTGCAGGGGCGCGGCGTCGTGGACGCTGCCGGCGGCGCCTTGGTCGGCGCGACGTCGGCCGCCCTTGTCTCCGATCCGCCGACAATCGCAAGAAGGACTGCCGTGCAAATCCCGAGCTTTGCCATCGGAAAGCTCCCCGGCGACCGGCCCCACGGCGCCTGGCCAAGCTTGGCTTGCTGGCCCATCGTGCAGCAAGCAACATTCAACAGGTTATGCAGCGCCCAGCCAAAAAAGTTCGTTCCAGTAGCGGCGGGGCCACACAGCGCTACCAGCGGAGGCCTGCGGACCTGATCCCTTCCTCCGCCATCACATTTTGGTGCGACACGGCGATCTGGCCATCGAGAGAGCATCGATTGAGCGCTGCCATACGTTCATACCGTTGGCTTTCCCGATGCGGATGCTATTGATCCGGGTCAAACGGGACAAAGGCGCGAACAGTGAATCTTGCAGGGATAACAATGGCCCGGCTCGCCGGGGTCGTCGCGTTGGGCAGCGCCATGTTCGGCGCGCTGACCGCCGCCGAGGCCCAGCAGGCCGCGGGACCTCCCGCGGTCGGTATCATCGAGGCGGTCAAGCGGCCCGTGACGCAATCCAACGAGTTTCTGGGGCGGATCGAGGCCACCAACCGGGTCAACGTGGTCGCCCGCGTCACCGCCTTCCTGGAAAAGCGGAACTTCGTCGAAGGCGCCGAGGTCAAGACCGGCGATATGCTCTACGAGCTCGAGCGCGGCCCGTTCGAGGCGGACCTTGAGTCCAAGAAGGCGCAAGTCGCGCAATTGCAGGCCACCCTCGTCAACGCCAAGCTGACGACCGGCCGCGCCAAGGCCCTGCTCGGCGGCCCGGCCGGCCAGCAGTCCACCTATGATGCCGCGCTCGCCAACGAGCAGAGCCTGGAAGCACAGGTCCAGGCGGCCCAGGCGCAGGTCGATCTCTCAAAGATCAATCTGGACTACACCCAGATCCGCTCGCCGATCGACGGCAAGATCGGCCGCACGGCCGTGACCGAGGGCAACGTCGTCAGCCCGAGTTCAGGCGTGCTCACGACCATCGTGAGCCAGGACCCGATGTATGTGACCTTCCCGGTGTCGGTGCGCGAAGGCCTCGTGCTGCGAGACCGTTACGCGACGCTGGGCGGGTTCAAGGCGGTGGTGATCAGGATCCGTCTGCCCGACGGCAAGCTCTATGACCAGGTCGGCGAGCTCAACTTCGTCAACAACACGATCGCGCAGAACACCGATACCATCACGCTGCGCGGCATTATCCCCAATCCCATACTGCCTCGTCTGTCGTCGGCGGACAACGTCACGGTGCGTCAGCTCACCGACAACGAGTTCGTCACCGTCCTGCTCGAGGGCGCGCAGCCGGTCGACGTGGTGGCGATCCCGCGCTCGGCCGTGCTGTCGGATCAGCAGGGCGACTATGTCTTCGTGCTCGGGGCCGACAACAAGGCGGAGCAGCGGCGGATCGTCCTTGGACAGTCGACCGCGACCATCGCTTCGGTGACCTCTGGGCTTTCGGTCGGAGAGAAGGTGATCGCTGAAGGGATGCAGCGGGTGCGGCCCGGCCAGCCGGTGGCGCCGGCACCGGCGAGCGCGCTAATCCAGTCGAGCCTGAAGGAAACGGCGGAAAACACTGGCTCGCCCCGGAGCAGCGGCGCGATCGGTCCGAAGCCTGCGGGCACCAGCCCATGATTTCCGCCATCTTCGTCGATCGTCCGCGGCTTGCCATCGTCATCGCGCTGGTCATCACCATCGCGGGCGCGCTGGCGCTATTGCAAATTCCGGTGGCGCAGTTTCCGGACATCGTGCCGCCACAGGTCACCGTAACCGCCAATTTCCCGGGCGCCTCCGCCGAAGTGGTGGAATCGAGCGTCGCGCAGCCGCTCGAAGCCCAGGTCGTCGGCGTCGACAAGATGCTCTACATGAAGTCGACCAGCGGCAATGACGGCAGCTACACGCTGACCGTCTCGTTCGCGCTCGGCACCAATCCTGATATCAACACCGTCAACGTCAACAACCGCGTCCAGAGCGCGCTCGCGCAACTGCCGACCGAGGTGCAGGCGCAAGGCCTGGTCGTGCAGAAGAAATCCTCGGCCGTGCTGCAGTTCATCGTGCTGTACAGCAAGAGCGGCCAGCAGGATCCGCTGTTCATCACCAACTACGCGATCATCAACGTGCTCGATGCGATCTCGCGCACGCCGGGCGTCGGCCAGGCCTCGCTGTTCGCGAAGCTGAACTACTCGATGCGGATCTGGTTCGATACGCAGCGGCTCACCAGCCTCAATCTGGCGCCCTCGGATGTGATCGCGGCGATCCGGGCGCAGAGCGTGCAGGCGCCGGTCGGCCGCATCGGCGCCCGTCCGATCGCCGAGGACCAGCAGTTCCAGTTCAACGTGCAGACGCAAGGGCGGCTCACGACGGCGGCCCAGTTCGGCAATATCGTGCTGCGCGCCAATCCGGACGGCTCGGTGCTCCGGGTCAGCGACGTCGCCCGGGTCGAGATCGGCGCCCAGAACATGGACAGCGAGTCCCGGATCGACGGCCAGCCCGGCGTACCGATCGGCATCTATCTTGCGCCGGGCGCCAATGCGGTGACCACCGCCGCCGCGGTGCAGTCGACGCTCACCAGATTGTCGGAACGGTTTCCCCCGGGCCTGACCTATCTGGTGCAGTACGACTCCACGACCTTCGTCTCCGACACCATCAAGGAAGTGCTGAAGACGCTCGGCGAAGCCTTCGTGCTGGTCGTGATCGTCGTGTTCCTGTTCCTCGGCAATTTGCGCGCCACGGTGATCCCGGCGGTCGCGGTGCCGGTCAGCCTGATCGGCACCTTTGCGGTTCTCCTGATCCTCGGCTATTCCGCCAACACCGTGTCGCTGCTTGCGATGGTGCTTGCCATCGGCATCGTGGTCGACGACGCCATCGTCGTGGTCGAGAACGTCGAACGCGTCATGGAGAGCGAGCCCGAGCTGTCGCCGGCGGAGGCCACCAAAAAGGCGATGACGCAGATCACCGCGCCGATCATCGCGATTTCGCTGGTGCTGTTGTCGGTGTTCGTGCCGATCGCGTTCATCCCCGGCATCTCCGGAACTCTGTTTCGCCAGTTCGCGGTGACGATCAGCGCGGCGATGGTGATTTCGGCGCTGAACGCGCTGACGCTGTCGCCGGCACTCTGCGCCGTGTTCCTGCGGCATACCGGGCCGCGCCGCGGCATCATGGGGCGCGTGCTCGGCGGCATCGATTGGGTGCGCGACCGTTATGCCGGCATGGTGCGGCGGCTGCTGCGGGTGGCGATATTGTCGCTGGTCGCGGTGCTGGTGTTTGCCGGCGGCGTTCTCGGCGTGTCGCGAATAACTCCGACGGGCTTCCTGCCCGAGGAGGATCAGGGCGCCTTCTTCATCTCGGTGCAATTGCCTGACGGTGCGTCGGTGTCGCGCACCAGCGAGGTGACCAAGCAGGTCGAGGCGCTCTTGAAGAACATGCCGCAGGTCGAGCACGTGCTCTCGATCATCGGCTTCTCGCTGCTCGACGGCGCGAGCGAGCCGAACTCGGCCTTCATGGTGGCGCGCATGAAACCGTTCGCCGATCGGCAGGCCGCGGCGGATTCGGTGCAGGCGACGATCCGGCGGATGTTCGGGGAGGGCGCGCAGATCCGGCAGGCCAATATTCTGCCGTTCAACCTGCCGCCGATCATCGGGCTTTCGACCTCCGGCGGCTTCGAATATCAGCTCGATGCGCTGGAGGGGCAGGATCCGGCCGCGCTCGGCAGCACGATGACCGGCCTGATCAATGCGGCCAACCGCGATCCGCGGCTGGCGCGCGTGTTCTCGACCTTCACCGCGACCAATCCGTCGATCTATCTCGACATCGACCGCGCCAAGGCGCAGGCGCTCGGGCTGAACATGGCCGACGTGTTCACCGCGCTCCAGGCGACGCTGGGCGGCATCTACGTCAACAACTTCAACCTGTTCGGCCGCACCTGGCAGGTCAATGTGGAGGGCGAGGCCGCCAATCGCGGCGACATCTCCGACATCTGGCAGATCTATGTCCGCAACAGCGGCGGCGAGATGGTGCCGATGCGCTCCATCGCGAGCGTGAGGATCGTCACCGGACCGCAGGTCATCACCCGCTACAACAACTACCGCTCGGTCACCATCAACGGCAGTCCGGCGCCGGGCGTCTCGTCAGGCACCGCGATCGCCGCGATGGAGGAGATTTCGCGGGCGACGCTGCCGGCCGGCTATTCCTACGAATGGACCGGCACCGCCTATCAGGAGCAAGCGGCCTCGGGGCAGACCGGCATCATCCTCGCGCTTGCGGTGCTGTTCGCCTATCTGTTCCTGGTTGCGCTCTACGAGAGCTGGACCATTCCGATCCCGGTCCTGCTGGCGGTCACGGTCGGTGTGCTCGGCTCGTACATCGCGATCAAGGTCGCAGGCCTGAACCTCGACCTCTACGGCCAGATCGGCCTCGTGGTGCTGATCGCGCTCGCCGCCAAGAACGGCATTCTGATCGTCGAGTTTGCCAAGGAGCAGCGCGAGGGCGGATTGCCGATCGCGCAGGCCGCCGAGCTCGGCGCCCAGATGCGGTTCCGCGCGGTCATGATGACCTCGATCGCCTTCATCCTCGGCCTGGTGCCGCTGGTGGTCGCGACCGGTGCCGCCGAGATCAGCCGCAGGGCGGTCGGCACGGCGGTGTTCGGCGGCATGCTCGCCGCAAGCTCGATCGGCATTTTCCTGGTGCCGATGCTCTACGTCACCTTCCAGCGCTGGCGCGAAGAGGCGAAACGCCGTTTCGGCAAACCGGCTGAAACACCGCATGCGCCGCCCGCGGAGTAGAGTGGTGGGTGAATTGGCCGAATCCCGATATCCCGCCGTGCAAGTTCCGGAGCACCTCTGATGATCAACGCCCGTCGTTCGCTCACCCAGATCTTTCTGTTGCCGGCGATCATCGCGGTGATCGTCGCTTTCGGCCTTGTGTCCGCCTTGCTCGGCGATGGCATCTGGGACACGACCTCATGGATCGCGCTCGCAATCCCGCTCGCCGTCACCGCGTTCTTTGCCTGCAAGAGACGCCCCGCGGATTTGTAGGGGCGGACTACCTACTGGCTGTCCGCCCGCCACGCCCACCACTGTCATTCCGGGGCGCGACGAAGTCGCGAGCCCGGAATCCATTTCTCCGCTGGGTATGTGGCTCAATGGATTCCGGGCTCGATGCTAACGCATCGCCCCGGAATGACTGAGGTTGGCCACGCAGTGGCGTCAGGAGCGACACGAGCCATGGCTCCGCCGACGTGGGCGATAAAAACCTCGCATTCGGGCGACGGCAACGTGCGCACTGCGTCGACGATCACTTTGATCGCGGTGTCCGGAAGATCGGCGAAATCGTGGCACTTCCAGTAGTTGCGCACGCCAGGCGTCAACAGAGGATCGAACGCCGAGATGCGTGTGGGCGATGATAGCCGGCGCGAAGCTCTGCCGGTGAAGCAGGCTCCGCGCCGGTGCCGTCATTCCACTGAAGCGTGCTACGCCGTGACGCTTTCCTGCGCGGGCGTCTTTGCGGGCTTGACGATCGTCGTCGGGGTTCTGAGCCATGCCTCTTCGGTAACGGCGATCATGGAAGGCTGATCGATGATACCGATCGAGTCCCATGTGAACATCGCATAGCCGAGCTTTGTACCGTCGACACCGGCCGGCACGGTGACCTGAAGCTGCTGTGCGAGCCAGTTGAGCGAGCCGTATCCGCAAAGGCTGACGCAATGGTCCTCGTTGGTGTCCTTGTTGAATCCAAGGGCAAACCATCCGGTCTTGCCGTTCGTTGAGTTCCATGCGGTCTGGATTTGGGTTGCGGCAACGCCAATCTTGACCGGACCTGTCGCAATTGCGCTGTTTAACGTGGAGGGATTCGTCCAGTCGACCGAATAGATCTGGCCGTCATCATAGATGTGCCGGTTCTGATGGAAGCCGTTTTCCTGCATCCAAAGCATCACCTGATGCAGATAGGCCCCCTCCAGCACCCCATGTTTCGTCGCCCATCGTATCACTTCGTTGTCCGAAATGAAGATTTCCGGATTATGACACGCCTTCGCGAACGCTTCTTCGGCAGTGACGCAATCGCCGTGATCGAAATTGCCCCAAGAGGACAGCCTATGAGGGATCGTGATGAAATGGGGAGGTGCCGCTGCAAGGCCAACGACACTATGTGGAGTGGCGGCTGCCAAAACGCTCCTCGGCGTGGGAGTCGCTCCGCGTTTGGGATATCTACCTTGTCCGCTTCCTCCAAGCTGAATTGCCATGGTAGTCTCCGTTTGCTGAAATGAACTTCGATTATTTCCGCTTAGGCTCCATTGCTTCGTCCTTCGGTCCACGCTGAGCATCCTCGTGCCGCTGCTGGTCCAGCGAAGAGTCTGTCTCCTTGCCTTCCTGATCGTCGGCTGTGTCGGATGCGTCAGGGTTGTACTTTGGTGCTTTGTCGCGCACCTCTTTCGGCGTAGGGAAAGCACCCCGCTTCGGAGTGGGAGGTTTGCTGTTCATGTCTTACCCCTTTCCTGGGGAAGCCCTCCGGCGACCGTCGCATCCCATTCTATCAATGGTTGATGCAGCCCGATCAAAACATGATCGCGCTGGTTGCGTTGTGAGCTCGTTCACAGCCACAACGTTTTTATTGGATGCGACGCTTTCCGCAGCTTTGTCGGCGCGGGGGAATATCACCTAGGCAAGCTTTAGGCTCTCGGCGTCTGCTTGAAATCGCCGTTCCTGTGCTGTCAGCTGCGTCCGGCCATCGGCCTCGTCGAGCTTTGAGCTTTTCCGCTTCGGGGCGAATAGCGGTTGTCATCCACGTAGGAGTTCGAGAGCCTCTTCCACGCACACTTCCAAATTGCGATGTGCTGTGTCGATAACAAGACGATCCCGATTCCACTTGTCGTAGGTGCGGATGGTGACCGCATCCCAGTCGGGCAACGCCAGTCCCACAATGTCGCTTGATCTTGTTTCAATTCTCCGACGGTGCTCGAAGGAATCGCTACACACGACTTCGAGCCATTTAACTTCGGCTCCGGTACGTTGCGCTGCCGTCTCCCAACCGTCCCGTGCCTCCTGACAATCGTTTACACAGTCCGCGATTACGTCCAAGCCGAGAGCTAAATTGTCGGCGGCGATTGCTTGGGCTGCTCGGTAGCTCCAGTCAAAGAGATCGCTCGGCGCTGTACCCGATGCCCAGATCGCCTGATCCATTGAGTCGATTCGTAGCCAAATGGCTCCGCAGCGCCGCGCCAGATACTGCGCAATGCTTGACTTGCCGACCCCAGGCAAGCCCGCCAGCGCGATAAGCCTCGCCATTGCACCCTCGACTTTTACCAATCAGTACACGCGATCCCAAGGTCGCTCAACTTCGACCCTTTCCATGTGGACCGCGAACGTGTCCAATGAGTCACGGGCGGAAGCGAGCCTTCGTTCCGAGCTGTGCCAGGTGCCGGCTCCATTGGCCTGGCGCGAGCCCGGCGATGCCCATATGAAAGCGCGCCGGACGATTGACAGCGCACCTATGAGCCGCCGCCGGGCCGTCAACGCGCTGCGTGGTAGACGTCACGCAGAATTTTCGTCTCAAGCTCCAGATCCTCGAGTCGATCTTTGACGACATCGCCGATGCTGATGATGCCGGCCAGCTTGCCAGCGCGCAGTACCGGCATGTGGCGCACGCGATGGTGCGTCATCAGTTTCATCACGCGATTGACACTCTCGTCTGGAGACACGGTGGTCACACCGCATTGCATGATTTCTTTGACCAGCATCGACCCGGCTGTCTGGCCATAGCGAGAAAATGCATGAACGATTTCACGTTCGGAAATCAGGCCGAGAACAGAGTCCTCACTTGTCACCACGAGAGCGCCAATATTCTTTGCGCGGAGCCAGTCTGCCGCCCTCTTGATGCTGGCGTCCGGAGCTATTGTCGTAACCTCGGTGCCCTTCCGCCTCAGAATGCTTTCGATGGTCATAGTTTCCTCCCATCGTGCGGCCTAGCCGCCTATTTCATCCCGCCCCCGCAACAGGGGCCACGTACCATGGCATCCATTCTCCTCGATTGGGAGCAGCAGCGTATCATATTGGCAGCAAGCAGTCAGCGAGTATCGCGGCCGCGGTGTAACGACGGCAGAGGCCGTCGGTTGGAGGGATGGACCTCGAACAGGCGGGGCGGCCTCGGACGCGCTCGCCGAAATTGGTCACTCTTCGCCGTTTGTCTTCGTATTGCGCTCAGCCGAGTTCTTGGGCGAGTCCGATCAGAAGCCCTTCAGGCCCACGGATGTAGCAGAGCCGATACGCGTCTTTATACTGGACTACGTCGCCTACGAGCTGCGCGCCGCGCGTGCGGAGCCTTTCAAGCGTCTCGTCGATGTCGTCCACGGCGAACATGACGCGGAGGTAGCCTAGGGCATTGACCGGGGCGTTCCGGTGATCTGCGACGACAGGCGGCGTGAGGAAGCGGGAGAGCTCGAGCCGGCTGTGGCCGTCCGGTGTGCGCATCATGGCAATCTCGACACGCTGATCGCCCAGTCCGGTGACACGTCCGGCCCATTCTCCTTCGATCGTGGCACGCCCTTCGAGCTCGAGGCCGAGTTCGCGAAAGAAATCAATCGTCCCTCCGAGGTCTTCGACGACGATTCCTACGTTGTCCATCCGCTTGAGCGCCATGTGTCCAATCTCCAAGGTGTCGCCGAGTCCAACAACGGACGCTTGAGGTGCCCCCAACACCGGCGGCCGTCTGGGTCCGATTCATGCTGTCCACATCAGAAGCTTGAATCATGGACCGCCTCAAACCGCCACCCCGTTTTTAACGCCGACAATTCGGCCGCGTGGCCGACATACCACTCTTCCAGCTGACGCCGGTCGGCCTCGAGATGGAGCTGGAGCGCAAGCGCGTTCTGCCGATAGGCGGAGGCCTGGTTCTCGTAATTGGCGTTTGAAGCGAGCCTCACAGCTTGCTGCGGAAGATCGAAAGTGTCGCCGTGCCAGTGCAGCACGGTCGGCCCTTTCCCGAGGCGGCGCAGGCAGGACGAGGCGCTTTCGCCCGTGAGGTCGATGGTTCCCCAGCCGATCTCCTTGGCATGGCCGGCGAATACGCGGCTGCCGAGCGCGCGTGCCATGAGCTGGGCACCGAGGTAGATCCCGAGCGTCGGCAGGTCCTGCTGCAGCCGGTGCTCGAGCAGTGCAATTTCGGCCAGCGAACGGCCGGCGCGGCCTCAGCGATCAGAGTGCATGCGTTCCAGGAAATCCTTCACGCCACTGACCTTGCCGGTTTCGGAGGCAACGTAGCCGGGAAGGGCGTCGATGGCCTTGTGGAAAGCGCCGCTCTTCATGATCTCGAGCAGGCGCCGCATCGGCTCTGACTCGAGGAACGCCTTCTTGCAGACGAAGAAATAATCTTCCGTCAGTAGCCGGATGAAATCGAGCCCGAATTGGCGGGCGGCCGCTTCGACGCCGAAGCTCGCATCCGCCATGCCGCTGGCGACATAGGCGGCAACGGCGGCATGGGTGAATTCCATCTGCTGTGCGCCATTGATCCTGCTCTCGGCAATCCGGTGCAGTGCCAGCAGCTGGTCGAAAAGCTGCCTTGTGCCCGAATCGTGATCGCGGTTGACGAAGCGCGCCTTGCGATCGACCAGATCCTTCAGTGAGCTGATCTTGAGCGGATTGCCGCGCTTGACCATCAGGCCCATTTCGCGCGTGACGAAACTGATCACGCGGTCCTCGCGCGGATCGAGCCAGTCGCGGCACGCCTTGATGCCCTGCGCGCGCAATTCGCCGCGTGGCAGGTGCACGCCGGAGAGGTCGCAGGCGCCCTGCGCCAGCGACACCAGCGAGTTTTGGTTGCTGACATAGCGGAGGTCGACGCCCATGCCGGGCTCGCGGTCGAGGAATTCACGCAGCTTTGACACCGCAAAACCGTGGCTCGCATGAACGCGGATCACCGAGGGACGCTGGTGCAGGAACGGCTTGATCTCCGTGACCAGCTCCTGCGCGAGGTTTTCGAGTTGCGGGCCAAGGCGAGCCTGCATGCGCTCGCCGGCCCAGACCAGCTTCTCGCCGAACGGCGTCAGCTTCGAGCCCTTGCCGCGCTGGGTCTCCACCAGCGGCACGCCGAAGAACTCCGACCATTGGTCGATCAGGTTCCAGACGTGGCGATAGGACAGGTGCGCGTCAGTGGCCGCGCTGGAGATTTTCCCGGTTTTGCGGATCTCGTTGAGGATGCCGAGGATCACCACAGCCGTCTGCGGGCTGCCTTCGCGGTGAAATCGCCAGATGGTTTCAATCTCGATGTGCAGCATCGTCGAAGCTTTTCATTATGAAATGAACTTCATATTTTCGCGAGCCATAGGCAGAACATATCATATTTACTGTGGGGCCTCTTCTCCTAGGTTTGGTATACCAACCAGGAGGAAATATGATGTCAATTGCATATGAATATGCGCAGGAGGCCCTCGGCCGTTCCGCCGCCCCGGAAGAGTTGCTGCTGATCGACGGCGCCCGCGTCCCGGCCATCTCCGGACGCACATTCAAGTCCCTCAACCCCGCGACCGAGGACGTGATCGCGACGATCGCGGAAGGCGGAGCGGCGGACGTCGATCGCGCTGTCGCTGCCGCGCGCCGCGCTTTTGAGGGACCATGGCGCACCATGGGCGCCGCCGAACGTGGGCACATCCTTCTGAAATGGGCAGAGCTCTTGAAGCAGCATGCCGACGAGATCATCGAGCTCGAGAGCCTCGATGCCGGCAAGCCGATCGCGGCGGTGCTGCGGCAGGACTTTCCGGCCGCGATCGACACGCTGACCTATTACGCCGGCTGGGCCGACAAGATCGGCGGCGATGTCGTGAGCACCCGCGACGATGCGCTGACCTACACGGTCCGCGAGCCGGTCGGCGTGGTCGCCGCGATCGTGCCCTGGAATTTTCCGCTGATGATCGGCATGTGGAAGCTCGCGCCGGCACTGGCGTGCGGCTGCACAATCGTGATGAAGCCGGCCGAGCTGACCTCGCTGTCAGCGCTCCGGATCGGCGAGCTCGCGCTTGAAGCCGGCCTGCCGCGCGGCGTGCTCAACATCGTCACCGGCCCCGGCCGCATCGCCGGCGAGGCGCTGGTCAATCACCCTGACGTCGACAAGGTCACGTTCACCGGCTCGCCCGGTGTGGGTCGCGGAATCATGCGCGGCGCAGCCGGCAATTTCAAACGCGTGTCGCTGGAGCTCGGTGGCAAGTCGGCCAACGTCATCTTCGAGGACGCGAACCTCGATGCCGCGGCGAAGGCTGCGGCCGCCGGCATCTTCTTCAACGCCGGGCAGGTCTGCTCGGCCGGCTCGCGCGTCCTTGTACAGGAGAGCGTCTATGACGAGGTGGTCGAACGCTTGGCCGCACGCGCAAGCGCGCTCCGCATCGGCGATCCCCAGGACCGCGCCACGGCGCTCGGACCGGTGATTTCGGACAAGCAGATGAAGACCATTCTCGACTATGTCGACATCGGCAAGAACGAGGGCGCGTTGCTTGTGACCGGTGGCGAGCGCGTCGGCGATCGCGGCTATTTCATCAGCCCGGCTGTGTTCGCCAATGTGAAGCACGAGATGCGGATCTCGCAGGAGGAGATCTTTGGGCCCGTCGTCAGCGTGATCAAGTTCAAGGACGAGGCCGATGCGCTTCGGATCGCCAACGGCACCGCCTACAGCCTCGCCGCCGGTGTCTGGAGCAGCGACATCGGCCGCGTGCAGCGCTTCGCCAAGCGCGCGCGGGCCGGCACGGTGTGGATCAACACCTATGGCTACACCGATGTGCGGTTGCCCTGGGGCGGCGAGCGCGATTCAGGCCTCGGCCGCGAGCACGGCACCGCCGCGATCGACAATTTCACCGAGCCAAAGGCGGTCTGGATGAACCTCAACGTCTGACGGCGACATGCATGCGCGCGCCACAAACTCCGCTGTCGTCCCGGGCTTGACCCGGGACCCATAACCACAGGACTTGATGAGATGCGTGGCTGTAACTGCTTGCTCGCGCCACAACATCTTCCTGTGGTTATGGGTCCCTGCTTTCGCAGGAACGACAGGGCGTATTGCCGCGACATCGCCTCACCAATCGTCTAGGGTTGGTCTCTCCCGATGAGCGAGGCGATCATGCGCACGAAAAAATTCGGCCCAAATGGCCCCAATGTCTCCGTGATCGGGCAGGGCACCTGGTATCTCGACCGCGGCGACCGCAAGGCGGCGGTGGCGGCGCTGCGCCGTGGCATCGAGCTTGGCATGACCCATATCGACACTGCGGAGATGTATGGCGACGCAGAGCTCGTGATCGCGGATGCGATTCAAGGCCGGCGCGACGAATTGTTCCTGGTCTCGAAAGTCCTGCCCAGCAACGCCTCGCGCCGCGGCACCATCACTGCCTGCGAGCGCTCGCTGAAGCGGCTGAAGACCGACCACCTCGACTGCTATCTGTTGCACTGGCGCGGATCCTATCCGCTGGAAGACACCGTCGCAGCGTTCGAGGAACTGGTCGCCTCCGGGAAAATACGGTCCTGGGGCGTCAGCAATTTCGACGCTGATGATCTCGGCGAGATCCTGGAAGTTTCGGGTAAGGGCAGGATCGCCTGCAACCAGGTGCTCTATCATTTGCAGGAGCGCGCGATCGAGCATGCTGTGATCCCGTGGTGCGAGAAACATGGCGTCGCCGTGGTCGCCTACTCGCCGTTCGGCCACAATGATTTTCCTTCGCCACGGAGCAAGGGCGGGGAGGTGCTGCAGGAGGTCGCGAAGGCGCACAACGCCACGCCAGGTCGCGCTGGCTTTTCTCACCCGCGCGGCGTCCGTGTTCTCGATCCCGAAAGCGTCGAGCGCGGAGCACGCCGCTGAGAATGCGGCGGCCGGCGATCTCGTGCTCAGCGCCAGCGAGATCGAAGCTTTAGACAAGGCTTTTCCGCGCGGTCCCAAGCCGCGAAGTTTGCCGATGCTCTAGCGATAGCGAACACGATTCTTAACAAAGTGTTGCAACCTTCGTGGCGTGCGGCCGCGCACATTCGCGCATATCGGAGTCCTGTTTTCAGGCCTTGTCGCGCGCCGCCATTTGGCGTTTTTTGAGGCTCGCAGATTCGCTTATTTGTGCCTCCGAGATTGCCGTGACACCGCCCCCCGCCGCAGCCGCCAGGCTGGACAGCGCACCTTTGCCATTGCCTGCAAAGAAATCTTCGCCTGCGAAGAAATCCGTCTCCCGCAAAGCCCCCGCGCGCGCCGATCGGCCGTTCAAGGGCATCGCGCTGATCCTGCTGTCGACGATTTTTCTCGGCACGTCCGACGTCACCTCGAAATATCTGTCGGCGACGCTGCCATCGATCGAGATCACCTGGATGCGCTTCTTGGTGTTCGCGCTGATCATGTCGCCTGCGATGCTGCCGGGCTCGCCGCTGTTTGCGCTGCGAACCGGCCGGGTCGGCTTGCAGTTCCTCCGCGGCGCGACGCTGCTCGGCTCGTCGCTGTTCTTCATCTCCGGCTTGGCCTTCCTCCCGATCGCGGAAGCCTCCGCCACCGGCTTCGTGGCGCCACTGTACGTCACGGCGCTGTCGATCGTTTTCCTGGGCGAGAAGGTCGGCCTGCGGCGCTGGATCGCGACCGCGCTCGGCCTCATCGGCGTCCTCATCATCCTGCGGCCCGGCACCAGCGCGTTCCACGTCGCCGCCTTCTTCCCGCTGTTGTCGGCCTTCTGCTGGGCGTCGACCTTGATCATGACGCGCATGATCAGCGGCCGCGATGCCGCCATCACCACCATGACCTATTCCGCCATCGTGGGCTTCGCGATCATGACCGTCATGGTGCCGTTCGCGTGGGTCACGCCGACCTGGCACGACATTCTTCTCGGCATCCTGGTCGGCGTGGCCTCGACCGCCGGCCAGTGGATCGTGGTGCTGGCTTTCCGCTATGCGGATGCCTCGGTGCTGGCGCCGTTCTCCTACACGCAATTGCTGTGGGTCAGCCTGCTCGGCTTCTTCATCTTCGGCGAGGTGCCGAGCATCTGGACCGTGATCGGCGCCGCCTTCATCGTCGCGTCCGGCCTCTACACCGCCCACCGCGAGCGAATCCGTCGCTCGCAGCTCCTGACCGTGCCCGGCGAGCCTTCGCCGAACGCCTGACTTCGTGCGCGGAGTGAGACGTATCGCCGCGCAATCGTTGCGACCGCGCCACAGTGGCGCCGCGAAAACTGAGCGATCAGCGGCATTCGGCCGGATTCTTGCCACCGGTCGGGAAACCGCATGCTACCTGAGTTCCAGGGAAGCGCCGCAGGGCGCAGGGGGAATGAGGGGGCGTTGGCGTGTGGTTTCGGTTGCCTGCCGGTCTCGGCGCGCACATGGCTGCCGTGGCGGCGATCCTGGCTGGCCTGTGTCTGTCGACCGTAGCGGCGCATGCGCAATGCCTGCCCGATCCGGCGACCAGCGGCCAGGCCGTCACCTGCAGCGGGTTCCTCCCGGATGGCTTCGAGGCCGGCGCCGGCGTCAACAATCTCACCGTCACCGTGCAGTCGGGGGCAATCCTCAACGACAACGGCACGGCGGCGGTCGGTCTCAACGACTCCAACACCGTCATCAATAAGGGCACGCTGAATCCGGATCCCTCGCGGACTGGCCTGAGCGCCGGCAACTCGAACACCGTCACCAACAACGGGATCATCTCCGCCATCTCGAACGGAATCGCGATCTCGGTCGGCGACGGCAACGTCGTCACCAACAGCGGCGCGCTCTCTGCGGGAACACAGGGCACCGGCATCTTCGCGGGTCGGAACAACACGATCATAAACGCCGCGACGGGCTCCATCACGATCGGTGACGAGGGCAGCGCCATCTTCGTCGCGGGCAACAGCACGGTGACCAATGCCGGCACCATCACAATGGGTGTTTCGCTCTCGCCCTTCGGAGCCATTAGCGCGATAAACGACAACAACACGCTCATCAATGCCGCAGGCGCCAGCATTGCAGTCGGCGACGGTGCTGCGGCCATGTCCGTGCAGGGCAACAATGCCGTGATCAGCAACGCCGGCTCCATCACGCTGCGCCAAGCCGGCATCGGCCTCGCCGTGCAAGGCGATGATGCGAGGGTCACGAACAGCGGATCGATCACCGGCGCGGACGGCGCCGTCGGCATCTACGGTGTGGGCGACCGCCCCGCGATCACCAACAGCGGCGCGATCCACGTCGGCATGTTGGGCTACGGCATCGTCTTGTTCCCCAACTCTCTCAGCGCGTCCGGCACGATCACCAACACAGGCAGCATTGTCGGCGGCGACAGCGCGGTTGGCATCTTCGCGGTCGGCGATTCCGTCACCGTCACAAACGCGGGCACAATCACCGTCGGAAACGGCGCGCCGGCCGCCGGCATCAACGTCTCGACTGCCGGACCTGCCGGCACCAACCAGGTCATCAACACCGGGACCATCAATGTCGGCAGCGACGCCGTCGGCATCGTGGTCAACGGTGGCGGCTCTGTCTTCAACTCGGGCACCATCAACGCCGCCGCCGGTTTCGCTGCGATCGAATTCTGCGGCTGCGCCCCCGGCTCCGCCAGTGTGCTGACGCTTGGCCCGGGTAGCGTCATCCACGGCCTGGTGCTTGCCAACGGCAGCGACACCTTCCAGCTCGGCGGCACCGGCACAGGCACGTTCGACCTCAGCCTGATCGGACCCGGCAATCAGTATGATGGCTTCTCGACCTTCAACAAGGTCGACAGCTCGAAATGGACCGTGACCGGCACCGGTGCCCAGGATTGGAACGTGCTCGGCGGCACGCTCGCGGTCGATGGCGTCATCAACGGCAGCGTGGCGGTCAGCGCCGGCGGCGTGCTCTCGGGCATTGGCACGGTCGGCAACACCGTGATCGCAAGCGGCGGCGCGTTCATGCCGGGCAATGCGGTGCCAGGCGCCTCCACCACGGTTGCCGGCAATCTCGCGCTGCAGTCCGGCGCGCTCTATCTGGTGCAGCTTAGTTCTACCGCATCCTCCTTCGCCCACGTGACCGGCACCGCAACGCTCGGCAGCTCCGTCGCCGCCAGCCTCTCGCCCGGCAGCTCGATCTCGAAGCGGCCCTATACGATCCTGACCGCGGATGGCGGCCTTGGCGGGACGACATTCAGTGGCCTCAGCGTGTCCGGTCTGCCCGGCGCACTCACGGCCGCGCTAAGCTATGACGCGACCAATGCCTACCTGACGTTCGGCCTCGACTTCGGCGCCAAATCCAATCTCACCATCAATCAGCACAACGTCGCCAACGCGCTGACCAACTTCTTCAATGCCAATGGCAGCATTCCCTTGCCGTTCGCGTCGCTGACGCCGGCCGGCTTGACGCAAGCCTCCGGCGAGGTGGCGACGGGATCGCAGCAGGCGACCTTCAACGCGATGAACCTGTTCCTGGGATTGCTGACCGATCCGTTCATCGCCGGCCGCGACGGCGGCTCCGGTGACGGCGCGGGCGCAACGCCCTTTGCCGATGTGGACGGCGCCAACGCCTACGCCTCGACCCGCACGGCGCGCAGCAAGCGCGAACGCGATGCCTATGCTGCCGTCTATCGCAAAGCGCCTGCCGCGCCGCCGGGCTTCGATCCGCGCTGGCGCGTGTGGGCCGCAGGCTTTGGCGGTTCGCAGACCACGGACGGCAACGCCGTGCTCGGCTCGAACAACGCCAGCAGCAGCGTCTATGGCACTGCCGTCGGTTTCGACTATCGCGTCTCGCCGTCGCTGCTCGCAGGTTTTGCGCTTGCCGGTGGCGGCACCAATTTCAGCGTCAACGGCCTCGGCTGGGGCCGCTCCGACCTGTTCCAGGCCGGCGCATTCGCGCGCACTACCACAGGCCCGGCCTATCTCTCCGCCGCATTCGCCTATGGCTGGCAGGATGTCACCACGGACCGCTTCGTCACCGTCGCAGGTGTCGACCATCTCCGCGCGGAGTTCAACGCCAACACCTATTCCGGCCGGCTCGAGGGTGGCTATCGCTACGCCACGCCGTGGCTGGGCCTCACGCCCTACGCCGCGGCGCAGGCGACGACCTTCGAGCTGCCGAACTACGCCGAGGCCGTGGTCTCCGGCGCCAACGCCTTTGCACTGAACTACAGCGCCAAGAGCGTCACCGACACGCGTACCGAGCTCGGCCTGCGCGCGGACAAGTCGTTCGCCGTCGAGGACGGAATAGTGACGCTGCGCGGCCGCGCCGCCTGGGCGCATGACTTCAATCCGGACCGCGCCGCGAGCGCCGTGTTCCAAACGCTGCCGGGCGCAGCCTTCGTCGTCAACGGCGCGGCGCAGGCGCCCGATTCCGCGCTCACCACGGCGTCGCTGGAGATGAAGTGGCTGAACGGCTGGTCCGCGGCCGGCACCTTCGAAGGCGAATTCTCCGGCATCAGCCAATCCTATGCCGGCAAGGGCGTCGTGCGCTTTTCCTGGTAGCCGTCTACTTGCCTCGCCCCGCTTGCGGGGAGAGGCCGGATCGCATCGACAGATGCGGTCCGGGTGAGGGGCTGTCTCCGCGGATTGGTCTCTTACCGTCTGCGCGGAGGCACCCTCACCCCAACCCTCTCCCCGTAAGAACGGGGAGAGGGAGAAGAGTCGTAGGGTGGGCAAAGCGCAGCGTGCCCACCATCCACGATCGGTGCAAGAAAGGTGGGCACGCTGCGCTTTGCCCACCCTACAATGTCTTCCGTCAGAACGCCGCCGGGACGTACATCTCCGGCGGGACCGGACCGCGATGATAGTCAGGATTGCGGACGCGTGGCGGCAGCACGACCGGGATGTGCTGCACCGATTGATACGGAATCTGGCTGAGCAGATGCGAGATGCAGTTCAGCCGGGCGCGCTTCTTGTCGACGGCATCGACGATCCACCAGGGCGAGTCGGGCAGGTGGGTGTGCTCCAGCATCGTCTCCTTGGCCTTGGTGTACTGCTCCCACCGCGACCGTGCCTCGACGTCCATCGGGCTCAGCTTCCACTGCTTTAGCGGATCCTGGATCCGCATCGTGAAGCGGAATTGCTGCTCGTCATCGGTGATCGAGAACCAGTATTTGATCAGGATGGTGCCGGAGCGGATCAGCATGCGCTCGAACTCCGGCACCGACTTGAAGAATTCCTGGTATTGCTCGTCGGTGCAGAAGCCCATCACGCGCTCGACGCCGGCGCGGTTGTACCAGCTCCGGTCGAACAGCACGATCTCGCCGCCGGCGGGCAGATGCGCGACATAGCGCTGGAAGTACCATTGGGTCCGCTCCCGCTCGCTTGGCGCCGGCAGCGCCGCGACGCGGCAGATACGCGGGTTGAGGCGCTGGGTGATGCGCTTGATGACGCCGCCCTTGCCGGCGGAGTCACGTCCTTCGAACAGGATCACGACCTTCTTCTTCTCGTGCTGCACCCAGTCCTGCAGCTTCACGAGCTCGCCCTGCAGCCGTAGCAATTCCCGGAAATAGAGCTTGCGATCGAGCACAGGCAGCCCGGCCCGCGCGACATCGTCGAGATCGTCCAGCCGCGTATCGTCGAGTTCGAGCTCGAGTTCCTCGTCAAGATTGTCGGCGATTTCCTGGTTGATGCGCTCGCGCAGGGCGGCTTCGTCGATCGGAGTGGATGTGGTCATGGAGTGCTGTCTCTCGGCTGCTCACAGTCGGGATGTGGAGTGCCGGAATTGACGCTGCTTCTGTGACATCGGGATGACGAGCGTCTCTACACTGGCGTCGCAGGCGTGCTAAGAAGCGCCGCTAACAACGAAAAGGGATGGGAGATAGCCCGATGATCACGCTGACTGCCAAAGACATCCTGCCGGAGGACGGCACCAACGGCACGCTGGTCGGGCGCGTCTGGTTGCCGCGGCGCGACGGACCGGCCGTGGTCGCCGTGCGCAGCGACGGTGTGTTCGATGTGACCGCGCGCTTTCCGACTGTCAGCGCATTGTGCGAGGAGAGCGATCCGGCCGCTGCGCTGCGCGCCTTCAAGGGCGAGCCCGTCGGCGACCTCGACAGCATCGTGGCCAACGCGCCGCCGGACCGCCGCGATCGGCAAAAGCCGTGGCTGCTCGCGCCGCTCGATCTGCAAGTGTTGAAGGCCGCGGGCGTCACCTTCGCCATTTCGATGCTGGAGCGCGTGATCGAGGAGCGAGCGCGCGGCAATCCCGCTTCTGCCGAGGCCATCCGCAAAGAGGTGGTGCGGCTGGTCGGCGACGATCTCTCCAAGCTCAAGCCCGGATCGGAGGAGGCGATGCGGCTGAAGCAGGTGCTGATCGAGCAGCAGGCCTGGAGCCAGTATCTGGAAGTCGGCATCGGCCCCGATGCGGAGGTGTTCACCAAGGCGCCGGTGTTGTCCTCGGTCGGCACCGGCATGGATGCCGGCCTGCATCCGAAATCGACCTGGAACAATCCGGAGCCGGAGGTTGTGCTTATCGTCTCGAGCCGCGGCAACATCGTCGGCGCCACGCTCGGCAACGACGTCAACCTGCGCGACTTTGAGGGCCGCTCGGCGCTGCTATTGTCCAAGGCCAAGGACAACAATGCCTCCTGCGCGGTCGGCCCGCTGCTCCGCCTGTTCGATGCCAGCTTTTCGCTCGACCATGTCCGCAACATGGATGTCGGCCTGACCGTGAACGGAGCGGATGGTTTCGTCCTCGATGGCCACTCGTCGATCAGCAAGATCAGCCGCGATCCGACCGACCTCGTGGCGCAGACCATCGGACCGGTCCATCAATATCCCGACGGCTTTGCGCTGTTCCTCGGCACCATGTTCGCGCCCGTAAAGGACCGCGATACGCCGGGCCAGGGCTTTACCCACAAGCGCGACGACATCGTCACGATCGCGGCCCCCGAGCTCGGCAAGCTCGTCAACCGCATGCGCTCAAGCGACGAATGCGAACCCTGGACGTTTGGGATATCGGCCCTGATGAAGAGCCTCGCAGTCCGTGGTTCGTAGGGTGGGTTAGCGAAGCGTAACCCCACCGCTTCTCGAGCCTCAAATTCCGCCGTCATTCCGGGGCGTGCGAAGCACGAACCCGGAATCCATCGAGCCGTAGACGCAAGCGGAGAAATGGATTCCGGGCTCATCGCTTCGCGATGCCCCGGAATGACAAGCATGGATTTGGCACGCGACCCGCGACAAATCAACCCGACGGGCAAATCATCAAAAGTCTGTCCAGCCCTCGCGCGAAAAACATTCCGCTTCCGTCGTCGGGCAAATCAGTGATTTAACTCCGCGCGTCTCACGGCGGATGAGGGGCGGCTCGCGATCGTCACGAACGTTGCGGTGAGATGCGGTGGACGCAGGTGTTGCGATAGGCGAACGCGACATCAGCGGACGGCGAAGTCGTGTGGTCCTGGCGCCCCGACGCTGGCGCTAAGCTTCTTGCGAAGTGACGGTGGCAAAAAAGCCCGGTCACCGGGGAGAGCACGAAGGAAACCGTAACACCATCGCGCAGGGAAAGCCGGAATGCTTCGGTTGAACCTGTGGTCCTACCCCCGTGCTTTTTGTTGCACGGGACCCATGGGTGCAACCGGCACCCGGCTTTCCCTGCGCCCTCTGCTGATTGAGAGGGCGGAAACTGAAGCAAAGCTCGGGCACGTCGTGCTGCGAGAACGCGAACTCACATCCTCACGCTATTTGAAATTCGAATCCGAACCCATCCCCGTCATTGCGAGCGCAGCGAAGCAATCCATAGTGCCGCTTGCGGAGAAATGGATTGCGTCGCTGCGCTCGCAATGACGGTGGAAAGAGCGGTGGCTCGCGCCACAACACCTCCCTGTGGTTATGGGTGCCCGCCTTCGCGGGAATCGTAGGATGGGTAGAGCGAAGCGAAACCCATCGGGATGGAGCAAGCTGCGCGAATGATGGGTTTCGCTGCGCTCTACCCATCCTATGGAATCGCAACACGCCTCACACCGGCAGCGCGATCGAATACTTCACCTGGCTCAATGCAAAGCTCGACTCGATCGAGGCGATACCGTCGAGCCGCGTCAGCTTGTTCTTCAGGAACGCTTCATAGGAGGAGAGGTCGGCGGCGACGACGCGCAGGAGATAGTCACGGTTGCCCGTCATCAGATAGCATTCCAGAACCTCGTCCCATTTCGAGATCGCGCGCGCGAAGCGGTTGAGGTCTTCCTCCTTCTGCCGCGCCAGCTTGATCGAGATGAAGACGCTGACATGCAGCCCGAGCGCCTTCTGGTCGACGGTGGCGATATAGCGCGTGATCACGCCGCGCTCTTCCAGGAGCTTCACGCGGCGGTGACACGGCGAGACCGACAGACCGACCTTGTCGGCGAGCTCCTGCATGGTCATGCGGCTGTCGGTCTGCAGCAGGCTGAGGATTTTGCGGTCGATGGCGTCTAGCGCTGGCATTGGGATGAACTCGCAGTTTGGAAGCAGGACGTGGGAATTTATCCCAATCCTGGACGGTATGTCGCAAGAAATTGAGATTTTTGCCGATGGCGACACCGCTAAAATCGGCGCATATTTGAATCACGCCCGGAGCACGATCATGGGAATTGCGCCCGCTCGCCTGGAACTGTTGTCCGCGCTGGCGCGGAAGGTGCTCTGGCTGTCGTCATGGACGATCCATCACGCCAACCACATCCGCGCCAATGCGGATGGGCTGAAGGTCGGCGGCCACCAGGCATCATCAGCCTCGCTCGCCAACATCATGTCGGCGCTCTATTTCTCGGTGCTGCGCCCACAGGACCGCGTCGCGGTGAAGCCGCATGCGAGCCCTGTGTTCCATGCGATCCAGTATCTGTTCGGGCATCAGACCCGCGAGAAGCTGGAGAATTTTCGCGGCTACAAGGGCGCGCAGTCCTATCCCTCGCGCACCAAGGACGTCGACGACGTCGATTTCTCCACCGGCTCGGTCGGGCTCGGCGTGGCGCAGACGCTGTTCGCCTCGCTGGTGCAGGACTACGTCAAATCGCACGGCTGGATGCAGGACCGTCCCGAAGGCCGCATGATCGCGCTGGTCGGCGATGCCGAGATGGACGAGGGCAACATCTTCGAGGCGCTGCTCGAAGGGTGGAAGCACGGGTTGCGCAACACCTGGTGGGTGGTCGACTATAACAGGCAGTCGCTCGATGCCGTCGTGCGCGAAGGATTGTGGGCCAAGTTCGAAACCATGTTCCGCAATTTCGGCTGGGACGTGGTCATCGTCAAATATGGCAAGCTGATGCTTGAGGCTTTCGCCGAGCCGGGCGGGGAGGCGTTGAAGCGCTGGATCGACAATTGCCCGAACCAGATGTATGCCGCGCTCTGCTTCCAGGGCGGCGCTGCCTTCCGCAAGCATCTGCAGGACGACATCGGCGACCAGGGACCGGTCTCGGCCCTGATCGACCGCCGCAGCGACGAGGAGCTGCTGGCGCTGATGTCCAATCTCGGCGGCCATGACATGGCGAGTATGATCGAGGCGTTCGAGGCGATCGATCACGATCGTCCGGTCTGCTTCATCGCCTACACCATCAAGGGCGTCGGCCTGCCGTTCCAGGGCCACAAGGACAACCATGCCGGCTTGATGACGGTCGCGCAGATGGAGAAATGGCGCGCGAGCCAGAACATCCGGCCGGGCCATGAGTGGGAGAAGTTCGAAGGCCTGTCGCAGGATGCGGCCGCGCTCGAAGCGTTCCTGGGCGAGGCGCCATTCAACCGCGAGGGACGGCGCCGGCTGGAGGCGCCTCAGATTGAGGTGCCGCCGCAGCTTGCCTACAAGCCGTCGGCGCAGATGTCGACGCAGCAGGGCTTTGGCCTGGTGCTGAACGAGATCGCCCGTGGTGATAGTGCGCTCGCCTCGCGCATCGTCACGGTGTCGCCCGATGTCACGGTGTCGACCAATCTCGGCGCCTGGGTCAACCGCCGCGGCCTGTTCGCAAAGGCGGAGAACCACGATCTGTTCCGGCAGGAGAAGATTCCCTCCGCCTACACCTGGGAATATTCGCCGAAGGGACAGCATTTCGAGCTCGGGATCGCCGAGATGAACCTGTTCATCCTGCTCTCGGCGCTCGGGTTGTCGCACCAGATCAACGGCGAGCGGCTGCTGCCGGTCGGCACGCTCTACGATCCCTTCATCGAGCGCGGCCTCGATGCGCTGAACTATGCCTGCTACCAGGATGCGCGCTTCATGGTGGCGGCGACGCCATCGGGCGTGACGCTGGCGCCCGAAGGCGGCGCGCATCAGTCGATCAAGACGCCGCTGATCGGCATCGGCCAGGATGGGCTCACCGCATTCGAGCCTGCGTTCGTCGACGAACTCGCGGTGATGATGGGATGGGGCTTCCAGCACATGCAGCGTGAGGGCGCCGAGGGCGGCTCGGTTTACTTGCGGCTGTCGACCCGCACCATCGAGCAGCCGCAGCGGATCATGACGGGCGAACTGCAGCGCGACATCACCGACGGCGCCTATTGGCTGCGGCGGCCGGGGCCGAACTGTGATATCGTGGTTGCCTATACCGGCACGGTTGCGCCGGAGGCGATCGAGGCGGTTGGTTTCATCGGCGAGAGCCATCGCGATGTCGGCCTGCTCGCCATCACCTCCGCCGACCGGCTTCATGCCGGATGGACCGCGGCACGGAATTTGCGCCGTGACCGGCGGGGCGTGCAGCATCTCAGCCATGTCGAAAAGCTGCTCTCGGTCCTGCACCGCGACTGCGGTCTCGTCACCGTGCTCGATGGCCATCCGGCTTCGCTCGGCTGGCTAGGCAGCGTGCGCGGCCATCGCGTCGAGGCATTGGGGGTGGAGCATTTCGGCCAGACCGGCACGATCGGCGACCTCTATCGCCACCACGGCATCGACGCCAACGCCATTATCGACGCCGCCGAAGCGGTAACCATCGGGGCCCCGGTGCGGCACCGCAAAATGGCGGTGTAAGGCAGGAGGACGGAGAGGGGAAGGAGCGACAGCGAGCCGTCTTGCCACCATCGCAAGGCTGATCTTATATCCGGTGTCCGCCGCATCGCGGCGCCACCGCATATGGCGGGTTCAACTGATCAAGCTTTCGTGCAAGGATGCCTGCCGAACGCTTCCGTTCTGTTCTCCATACGCCCCGCACAAGAGGTTTCCGATGGTCAACCGCCTGCAATTCTATATCGACGGCGCCTGGGTCGATCCCGTCGTCAAGAAGTCCACCCCCGTCATCAATCCGGCGACCGAAGAGGCGATGTATGAAGTGGCGCTCGGCTCCAAGGCCGACGTCGACAAGGCCGTGGCTGCCGCCAAGCGTGCCTTCGAGACCTATTCGCAGACCAGCCGCGAGGAGCGCGTCGCGCTTTTGACCAAGATCGTCGAGATCTACAAGCGCCGCATGAAGGAGATCGGCGCCGCCGTCTCCGACGAGATGGGCGCCCCGCTGCCGATGGCGGAGAAGCTGCAGGCCGGCGCTGGCCTTGGCCATCTCATGAACACCTTGGAAGTGCTCAAAAAGTACGAGTTCGAGGAGACCATGGGCACCGCCGTGATCGTGCGCGAGCCGGTTGGCGTCATCGGCATGATCACGCCCTGGAACTGGCCGCTGAACCAGATCGCCTGCAAGGTCGCGCCGGCGCTTGCGGCCGGTTGCACCATGATCCTGAAGCCGTCCGAGTTCACGCCGACCTCGGCGCTGATCTTCGCCGAGATCCTCGATGAAGCCGGCGTGCCGAAGGGCGTGTTCAACCTGCTCAACGGCCTCGGCCCCGAAGTCGGCGCCGCCATGAGCGAGCATCCTGATATCGACATGATTTCGTTCACCGGCTCGACCCGCGCCGGCGTCGATGTCGCCAAGCGCGCCGCGCCGACGGTGAAGCGCGTCAGCCAGGAACTCGGCGGCAAGTCGCCGAACGTCATCCTCGACGACGCCGACCTCGCCAAGGCGGTGACCGGCGGCGTCATGCACATGTTCAACAATTCCGGCCAGTCCTGCAACGCGCCGTCGCGGATGATCGTGCCGCTGTCGAAGATGAAGGAAGTGGCCGCGATCGCCAAGGGCGTCGCCGACAAGACCAAGGCCGGCGATCCCCGCGCCGACGGCACCACCATCGGCCCGGTCGTCAACCGCGGCCAGTGGGACAAGATCCAGGCGCTGATCCAGAAAGGCATCGACGAAGGCGCAACGCTCGTCGCCGGTGGTCCTGGCCTGCCGGAGGGCGTCAACAAGGGCTTCTACGTCCGCCCGACCATCTTCGCCGACGTCACCAACGAGATGACGATCGCCCGCGAGGAAATCTTCGGACCGGTGCTGACAATCATCGGCGCCAAGGACGAGGAAGACGCCGTGCGCATCGCCAATGACACGCCCTATGGTCTCGCGGGCTACGTCTCCGCCGGCACGGTTGAGCGCGCGCGCAAGGTCGGTCGCCAGATCCGCGCCGGCAACGTCAACCTGCAGGGCGTGCCGAACGAGCGCACCGCGCCGTTCGGCGGCTACAAGCAGTCCGGCAACGGCCGCGAATGGGGCAGGTTCGGCCTGGAAGAATATCTCGAGGTGAAGGCCGTCGCCGGCTTCAACGCGGCGTAAACCCTTTCACGACACCATTGCGGCGCCGGGGCCTTCGCCCCGGCGCCGTGTTTCTACCCGCCGAGCGCGCCTTGCGTGTTCACATAAAGCGCATAGATCGACTGGCTGGCGGCCATGAACAGGCGGTTGCGCTTCAAGCCGCCGAAGCAGAGGTTGGCGCATCGTTCCGGCAAAGCGATCCGGCCGATCATGACGCCGTCGGGCGCGAACACGAGGACGCCGTCCAGCTCGGGATCGCCCATGCCCCAGCCGCACCAGAGGTTGCCGTCGATGTCGCAGCGCATCCCGTCGGGCGTCCCCGGGCCGGCATCGACGAAGACCCGCTTGTTGGCAATCTTGTCGCCACCAGGCGCGACGTCATAGGCAAGAATCTTGCGGTTCGGCACGCCGCGGGATTCCACGATGTAGAGGATCTTTTCATCGGGCGAGAAGCACAGCCCGTTCGGCCCCAGGACGCCCTCGGCGACGATGGTCGCTTCGCCGGTCTCGCCGTCGATCCGGTAGACGTTGGCATCGATCTCGGGCTCGGCCTTGTAGCCTTCATAGTTGCCGAGCAGGCCGAAGATGGGATCGGTGAACCAGATCGATCCGTCGGACTTCACGACAACGTCATTGGGCGAGTTCAGCCGTTTGCCGCCAAAGGAGTCCATCAACACCGTGATCGAACCGTCATACTCGGTGCGCACGACGCGGCGGCCGCCGTGCTCGCAGGTGACGAGCCGACCCTGCCGGTCGCGGGTGTTGCCATTGGCGAAGTTGGAGGGCTTGCGGAAGATGCTGACCGCGCCGGTTTCCTCTTCCCACTTGATGATGCGCTGGTTGGGGATGTCACTGCACAGGAGATAACGCCCGTCACCGAACCAGACCGGGCCCTCGGCCCAGCGCAGGCCGGTGGTCAGCCGTTCCACCGCCGAGAGCTTGAGCCAGTATTTCTCGAAGCGCGGATCGAGCGCATGGATCGCGGGATCGGGATAGAACGTCGCCGGACGCCAGCCGGCGGGATGCGTATCGGACATTTGCTGTTCTCGTTGTGATGTTCCTCGCGCCTCATTTTGCTATCATTGTCAGACACCGACCGCAAATCGGCGGAAACAACGAGCGAAGAAACGGGGGACGAAATGCCACGCATCCTGATGACCGGCGCGGCCGGCGGTATCGGCACCAGCCTGCGCAAGCTGCTGCCGCCGATCTATCCCGACCTCGTGCTCAGCGATCTCAAGACGCCGGCCGATCTGGGCGCAAACGAAACATTCAAGCCTGCCGATCTCGCCGACCTCGCGCAGGTCGAGGCGATCTGCGAGGGCGTCGACGGCATCCTGCATTTCGGCGGCTATTCGATCGAGGGCCCCTGGGATTCCATCCTGCAGTCCAACATCATCGGCTGCTACAATCTATTCGAGGCCGCCCGCAAGAAGGGTGTGAAGCGCGTGATCTTCGCCTCCTCGAACCACGCGGTCGGCTTCTATCCGCGCCATCATCGCATCGGCACCGATGTCACTGCGCGTCCCGACAGCCGTTACGGCGTCAGCAAGGTCTTTGGCGAGGCGGTCGGCGCGCTCTATGCCGACAAGCACGGTTTGAAGGTGACCTGCCTGCGGATCGGCAATTTCGGTGACAAACCGCTCGATCATCGCCGGCTCTCGATCTGGCTGAAGCCGGAGGATCTGGTGCAGCTCTGCCGCATCGGGCTCGAGCATCGCGACATCCATTTCGAGATCTTTTACGGCGCCTCCCGCAACGAACGCGCCTGGTGGGACAATCACCGTGCCTACGATCTCGGCTATCGCCCGACCGGCCGCGCGGAGGAGTTCCGCGAGCACGCAATGGCCGAGCAGGCCAAGCTGCCGCCCGATCCGGTCGGCGACTTCTACCAGGGCGGCGCGTTCTGCGGCATGGAGTTCGACGGTGACACGAGCCGGGTCATCGATTGGAAGTGACGCACTCAGGGATCCAAAGTTGACAATGACCGCCGCACGCCGTTAGTGCCCGTAACGAGACAAGAGGAAGAAGACAATGGCTGAAGGACTGCGCAAGGGGCTGACGAGCTATGGCGACGCCGGGTTCTCGCTGTTCCTGCGCAAGGCCTTCATCAAGGCGATGGGCTATTCGGACGACGCGCTCGATCGTCCGATTGTCGGCATCACCAATACCTATAGCGACTACAATCCCTGCCACGGCAACGTCCCGCAGATCCTCGAGGCGGTGAAGCGCGGCGTGATGCTGTCAGGCGCGATGCCATTCGTGTTTCCGACGATCTCGATCGCAGAAAGCTTTGCGCATCCGACCTCGATGTATCTGCGCAATCTGATGGCGATGGACACGGAGGAGATGATCCGCGCCCAGCCGATGGACGCGGTCGTCGTCATCGGCGGCTGCGACAAGACGCTGCCGGCGCAGATCATGGCCGCGGTCAGCGCCGATCTGCCGACGGTCGTCATCCCCGTCGGACCGATGGTGGTCGGTCATCACAAGGGCGAGGTGTTAGGGGCCTGCACCGATTGCCGGCGGTTGTGGGGGAAATACCGCGCCGGCGAGATCGACGATAACGAGATCGAGGCGGTCAACGGCCGGCTCGCGCCTTCGGTCGGCACCTGCATGGTGATGGGCACCGCCTCCACCATGGCCTGCGTCACCGAGGCGCTCGGACTGTCGCTGCCGATGAGTGCGACGATCCCGGCGCCGCACGCCGAGCGCTTCCGCTCCGCGGAAGCGAGCGGCAGGACCGCCGCCGCGATGGCAAAGGCCAAAGGGCCGAAGCCGAGCGAAATCCTGACGCCGGCCTCGTTCCGTAACGCGCAGGTCGTGATGCAGGCGATCGGCGGTTCGACCAACGGTCTCATCCACCTGACTGCCATCGCACATCGCTCGCCGCACAAGGTCGACCTCGAAGCTTTCGATAAGCTCGGCCGCGAGGTGCCTGTTTTGGTCGACCTGAAGCCGTCGGGCGAGCATTACATGGAGCATTTCCATCATGCAGGCGGCGTGCCGAAGCTGATGGCGCAGCTCGGCGATCTCATCGATCTCGATGCGAAGACCATTACCGGGCAGACGCTGCGCGAGGTCGTTGCGGCCGCCGAGGACGTGCCACGGCAGGATGCGATCCGCTCGCGCCAGAATCCGATCAAGACCGAGGGCGCGATGGCGATCCTGCACGGCAATCTGGCGCCGCGCGGCGCAGTCATCAAGCAGTCCGCCGCGAGCCCGAAGCTGTTGCAGCATACCGGGCGCGCCGTCGTGTTCGAATCCGTCGAAGACATGACGCTCCGCGTCGATGATCCCGAACTGGATGTCACCGCCGACGACGTGTTGGTGCTGCGCAATGCCGGCCCCAAGGGTGCGCCCGGCATGCCCGAGGCTGGGTATCTGCCGATCCCCAGGAAGCTTGCACGTGCCGGTGTGAAGGACATGGTGCGGATTTCGGATGCGCGCATGAGCGGCACGGCGTTCGGCACCATCGTGCTGCACATCACGCCTGAATCGGCCGTCGGCGGTCCGCTGGCGCTCGTGAAGAACGGCGACATGATCCAGCTCGATGTCGCAAAGCGCCGTATCGATCTCCTGGTCGACGAGGCCGAATTGCAGCAGCGCCGCGCCGCGCTGCCGCCGCGGGCTACGCCCGATTGGGCGAAGCGCGGCTATGCGCACCTCTTCAACGAGACCATCTTGCAGGCCGATGAAGGCTGCGATTTCGATTTCATGCGCGTCGGTGGGAAGGAGTAGGACTCCAACTTATTTCGACTTGCTGGTGAATTTCTTCACGGCGATGCGGAATTCATCCGTGTTCATGCAGTCGATGATGGCATCGCGCTCGGCGTCGAGCTGCGCCTGGATCGGCGTCGTCGGCGCGCGATGGATCAAGGCCTTTGTCGCCGCAAGTCCGGCCGGCGCGGTCTGCGCGAGCCTCAGCGCAAACTCGCGCGTCGCTGCCTTCAGCTCGATTGCCGGAACGACCTTCGCGACGAGGCCCCAATCGTAAGCCTGCGCCGCCGAAAAACCGTCCTCGGCCAGGAAGATCTGCAGCGCACGGCGAGGCCCAACGCTCGCGGCAAGTCCGACCGTGCCGCCGCCATCGGGCGAGACGCCGATTTTGGCATAGGCCGGCGTGAAGCGGGCGTCTTCGGCCGCGATGCAGAGATCGGCAACGAAGGCGAGCGAAAGCCCGGCGCCGGCCGCCGAACCATGCACGCTCGCCAGCACGAGTTTGGGCATCCGCCGCAGCGTCGCGATGAAGGCGTGATAGTGCTTGAGCAACTCGCCGACCACCGGCTTGACCTTGTCAGCTTCGACCGCAGCACCAATGGTCTGCAGATCGCCGCCGGCGCAGAAAGCGCGGCCCGCACCTTCGATCACCAGCACGCGGATGTTGTCGTTGCGCTCAACTTCAGCGCCAAACTGCTCGAGCTTCTTTGCGATCGACAGGTCGATCGCGTTGAAGGCCGCCGGCCGGTTGAGCGTGATCGTCGCAATTGCGCCGTCGATGGTGAGCAGTGCCGGATCGGTGGCAGTGGTGTCGGGTGTCGGCATGAGCGGCCTCCGGGATGGTTGGCCGACATTTAAGGCGCAGATCGGAGGGGTGACAATCCCACTCTCCATAAAATGCCGCCTTATTTGGTTTTGCCGCCGGAAAACACTCTTGCATCGCGGCAAAGCATGAGGCCAAATGGCGCCTGCCATCGTTCGGGACGCGGACACGAGCGCCGCACGGACGACGCGAACAAGCCAACATCTAAGTGAGGAAATGGCATGGGTCGCTTCAGCGCGCTCGTAACTGGATTGTTGCGATGACGACAGGACCGGTGATCATCGTCGGCGCGGGGCATGCCGGCTTCCAGCTAGCGGCGTCTCTGCGGCAGGACGGCTTTGCCGAGCGCGTCGCGCTCATCAATGACGAAGGTCATCTGCCATACCAGCGTCCGCCTTTATCGAAGGCTTACCTCAAGGGAACCGGCGGGCCGGAGACGCTGATGTTCCGTCCGGGAAAATTCTATCTCGACCAGGGCATCGAACTGATCACCGATCGGTCCGTGTCGATCGATCGTGCTGCGCGAAAGATCATGCTCCATTCCGGCGCGTCGCTCGATTACGGGCACCTGGTGCTTGCGACCGGCGCACGCAACCGGCTGCTCGATATCCCCAATGCCAATCTGGAAGCGGTGCGCTACCTGCGTACCCTGGACGAGAGCGAAGCGTTGCGACATCTGCTCAAGCCCGGCCTGCGCGTCGTCGTGATCGGCGCCGGCTTCATCGGGCTGGAGTTCGCCGCAACCGCGCGCGCGAAGGGGCTTGAGGTCGATGTGGTCGAACTGGCGGCACGCGTCATG
The DNA here is from genome assembly GCF_059512365.1 of Bradyrhizobium sp. Ses1. Taxonomy (NCBI): domain Bacteria; kingdom Pseudomonadati; phylum Pseudomonadota; class Alphaproteobacteria; order Hyphomicrobiales; family Nitrobacteraceae; genus Bradyrhizobium; species Bradyrhizobium sp. Ses1. Next base: position 192,708 of record NZ_JCAMOQ010000002.1, on the reverse strand, counting down.
GCGCGCGCGGTGACGGCGGAAATCTCCGACTATTTCCAGTCGCGCCACACGGCCACGGGCATCCGCATCCACCTCGGCGTTCAGGTCACGAGTATCGAGGCCGATGGCGCCAGGGTGACGGGCGTCAGCCTCAGCGACGGCCGGCATATCCCGGCCGACCTCGTCGTGGTCGGCGTCGGTGTGTTACCGAATGTCGAGATCGCGGCGGAAGCCGGCTTGCCGGTGGCGTCCGGCATCATCGTCGACGAGCATCTGCTCACCTCGGATCCGAATATCTCGGCCATCGGCGATTGCGCGCTCTACAGGAGCGAGCGGTTCGGCGGCTCGCTGCGGCTGGAGTCGGTGCAGAACGCGACGGACCATGCCCGCTGCGTCGCCGCGCGGCTCACGGGCCATGCGAAAGCCTATGATGGGCTGCCGTGGTTCTGGAGCGACCAGGGGCCCGACAAATTGCAGATGGCAGGCCTGACCACCGGCTATGATCGCGTCGTGGTGCGCGGTGACCGCGAGCAGGGACAGTTCTCGGCATTTTGTTATCGCGATGGCCATCTCGTCGGCATCGAATCCGTCAACCGCGCCGGCGACCATATGTTCGGTCGAAGATTGCTCGGCGCTGGCGGCTCGATCACGCCGGAGCAGGCAGCCGATACGTCGTTTGATCTCAAGAGCGCATTGATGTGAATTTGTCGGGTGGGCAAAGCGCAGCGTGCCCACCTTCGAGAGCACAGCATGAAATGGTGGGCACGCTGCGCTTTGCCTCCTACGTGTTGAGTATATTCGCAACCTCTGCCGCAGTCGGCATCGATGGCGCGGCGCCCATTCGTTGCACGCAGATGGATGCGGCGGCGTTGGCGTAACCCAGCGCATCACGAAGATTGTTTCCGCCGGCGAGTTGCGAGGCCAGTGCGCCGACGAAGCAATCGCCGGCGCCCGTGGTGTCGATCGCCTTGACCTCGCGCCCGGCCACGATCAGCGGCTCATCTTTGACCAGCGCCAGCACGCCGCGTTTGCCGAGCGTGACGCAGATGATTCTGTCGCTTCCCGCCAATGAATGGGCGGCATCGATAAAGCGGGTGTAATCGTCGTTGTCGCGCAGCTCGCGTCCCGTCAGGAAGCCGAGTTCGGTTTCGTTGAGGACGAGAATATCGACCAGGTCGAGCAATTCGCCGTCGAATTTCCTGGCCGGTGCGGGATTGAGGACCGTGGTAGCACCGGCGGCGCGGGCGCTCCTGAAGAAGGCGGTGATAGCCGCCTGCGGGATTTCGAACTGGCTCACCGCAATGTCGCCCTTTGCCAGCACGGGCATTGCGACGTCGTCGGCATCGACCAGCGCATTCGCGCCGGGCACCACGACGATGGTGTTATCCGCATCCGCGACGGTGATGATCGCGGTGCCCGTATGCGCCTCGGGCGTGTCCTTGACGAAGCTGAGGTCGACGCCTTGGGCTGCGAGGAACGTCCGCAACTGCTCTCCGAAAGCGTCCTTGCCCAGCCGGCCGATCAGCGTGGTTGGCGCGCCGAGCTTGGCGGCGGCGACGGCCTGGTTGGCGCCTTTGCCGCCGGGGAAATAGAGCACAGCGCTGCCCGCAACGGTTTCGCCGACGCGCGGGTGACGCTCGGCGGTTGCGACCACATCCATGTTGATGCTGCCGGCGACGAAAACCCGCCGCATGCCAAGAGCGCTCCCTTACGCGTTGATCTGGAACTCCTGCTTCACCGCCTCGATGTCGGTAAGCGTCGGCAGGCCTGCCTCGTTGCCGAGCTTCTGGATCTTGTAGGTCGACGCCGCGCGCGCGAGTTCGAAATGATCGCTCCAGGTTTTGCCGGGATGCGCGAGATAGGAATAGATATAAGCGCCATGGAACACATCGCCGGCGCCGTTGGTGTCGATCACGCGCTCGCGCGGGATCGGCAGCGCAGGCATGGTGCGGACCACGCCGGCTTCGTCATACCAGAGCAGGCCCTTCTCGCCCTGCGTCACTCCGCCAACCCGGCAGCCGCGGCCCTTGAGGTAATCGAGCATCTTTTCCGGCGTCAGGTCCATCTGCTCGCAGAGGCGCTCGGCGACGATCGCGACGTCGATATATTCCAATAGCTCATGGGTGTTGGTGCGCAGGCCGCCGCCGTCGAGCGAGGTCAGGATGCCATCCTCGCGGCAAAGCTTTGCATAATGAATGGCAGCGTCCGGCTGGTGGCCGTCGATATGCAGCGCGCGGCAGCCCTTCAGGTTCAACAGCGGGAAGGGATGAATATGCTCGTCGTCGCGGCAGCGGACGATGGCGCGCTTGCCATCCTTCGGCATGATGAAGGACAGCGAGGATGAGTTGACCTTGCGCGGATGGACGGAGATTCCGTACTTCGCGGCCATGTCCCAGAACATCCGCCCGAGCCAATCATTCGCCATCGTGGCGATCAGGTCCGGCACGATGCCGAGCTTGGCGCAGCAAAATGCCGCAGTGACGGCATTGCCGCCGAAGGAGACCGCATAGGCGTCGGCCACATGTTTCTCGTCGCCGGTCGGCAGATGGTCGGTGATGAAGGTGACGTCGATATAGGTCTGTCCGATGAAGAGGGCCTGCATTCGTTTTCCGTCGTGAGGTGATGGGTGGTCCCGGCGGCAGCTTCAGCTTAGCACCGGATATTATGTGCGTTCGCCGAAATTATTCGCAACCATGCCGTCTTTGCGGCTTGAGATGGCCAAGTGAGCGGACTACCACCGTTCCCGCGTTTGCCAGCATGCCGTCCGATAACGGACGGTGGCTGTCCTGAGTTCCTGGTTGCAATACAAAGGGGGTAGGGCGATGACCGTATATTCCGGGCCGGTGTTCGAGATGGCGGCGAACCAGTTCAACGTGATCGCCAACCATCTCGAAATCCCCATGGACGAGCGCGACCGGCTGCTGATGCCGAAACGCTCGGTTACGGTCTCGTGCCCGATCCACCGCGATGACGGCACGGTGGCGGTGTTCGAGGGCTATCGCGTCCAGCACCATCTCACCATGGGCCCGACCAAAGGTGGCACCCGCTTTGCGCCCTCCGTCGATATCGGCGAGGTCGCCGCACTCGCGATCTGGATGAGCTGGAAATGCGCTCTTGTCGGTCTTCCCTATGGCGGCGCCAAGGGCGGGGTCAACGTCGATGTGACGCAGATCTCCAAGCGTGAACTGGAGTCGCTGTCGCGGCGCTACATGCAGGAGATGATTCCCTTCGTCGGCCCGCACACCGATGTGATGGCCCCGGACATGGGCACCAATGAACAGGTGATGGCCTGGTTCATGGATACCTACTCGATGTACCAGGGCCAGACTGTGACCGAGATCGTCACGGGAAAGCCGGTCTCTTCCGGCGGCACGCTGGGCCGGCGCGAGGCGACCGGCCGCGGCGTCGCCTATCTCGCCAGGCGCGTGCTGAAGGAGCTTGGGATCAATCTCTCCGGCGCCACCGCCGTAGTCCAGGGCTTCGGCAATGTCGGTTCCTATGCCGCGCTGGAGTTGCATCACTACGGCCTCAAGATAACAGCGGTCTCCGACCACACCGGCGCGCTCTATGACGAGAAGGGCCTCGACATCCCGGCGCTGATGCACCATGCGCAGCTCCATGGCAGCATCGCGGGCTTCTCCAACGAACTGCATTTCGATCCCGCCGAGGTCCTGACGCTGCCCTGCGACGTGCTGGTACCGGCCGCGATGGAGCGCGTGATCGACGCTCGCGTCGCCGCCAAGCTCAGGTGCCGCGTGCTGGCGGAAGGCGCCAACGGTCCGACCACGCCGGAGGCCGATCTTGTCCTGGACAAGCGTCGAGATGAAATATTCCTCATTCCCGATATCCTCTGCAATTCCGGCGGCGTAGTGGTTAGCTACTTCGAATGGGTGCAGGATCTGCAGCAATTGTTTTGGGAAGAGGAGGAGGTGATGCGACGCGAATACCAGATCCTCGACCGCGCATTCGAGACGATGTTGAAGCGCGCGAAGACGGACAACATCCCGCATCGCACCGCGGCGATGGCGATCGGTGTGGAGAAAGTCCGTGCCGCCAAGAACACGCGGGGGCTGTTCCCATGATCACCGCGCTCGACCATATCGTCGTCCTCACCGGCGATATCGAGGCGGCGACGGCGGCTCATGAGACGCTGTTCGCACGCTCGCCGGCGTGGAAGAACGTCAGCGACGGCGCGGCGCGGGTGCTGTTCACGCTGGACAACACATCGGTGGAATTGATGGCGCCGAGCGGCGAGGGCGAGAATGCGGGCCGGATTCGCGCCGTGTTGGCATCGCAGGGCGAGGGGTTAGCGAGCCTGTGCTTCCGCACCAACGATATCGAAAAGATGCATCGCAGGCTGGAGCGGCTGACGCTGCGGCCGGAGCCGGTCTCGGAGGTGGAGAGCCAGGACGAGATCTCCGGCGCGACGCTATCGTGGAAGCGCACCCGCGCCGCCACCGACGCGACGCGCGGCGTGCGGATGTTCTTCCTCGAGCGCGACCAGGAGCGCCCGCTTTCGGTCCGCACCGAGCCCGCAGGGATCGCCGCGATGGATCATGTGGTGGTTGCGACCGCCGATCCCGAATGCGCGGCCGCGCTCTATGGCGCCCGCCTTGGCCTCGACATGGCACTCGATCGTTCGCACGCAGATTGGGGCCGGCTGATGTTCTTCCGCTGCGGCGATTTGATCGTCGAGGTCGCGCACAAGCCCGGCAAGACGGAGGCCGATGCACCCGACCGCCTGCGCGGCATCTGCTGGCGCGTCACCGACATCGATGCCACCCATGCGCGGCTCGTTGCCGCCGGCGTCGACGTCTCCGAAATCCGCACCGGCCGCAAGCCGGGCACGCGCGTGATGACCGTGCGTACCGGTACCTGCAGCGTGCCGACGCTGCTCGTGCAGCCGTCGCCGCTTGCATCTGCGTAGCGATTCACTCACGCCTGCCGCCGTTGTCGTCCGGGGCAAAGCCCGGAACGATGCCGTCATTCCGGGGCGTCCGAAGGACGAACCCGGAATCCATGTCGCCGCCTGCGCTGTGGCCAGATGGATTCCGGGTTCGCGCGTACGCGCGCCCCGGAATGACGGCTGGCGGGCATGCGTGATTCATTCTCAAACGCCGTCGGGCGTGCTACATCCAACATTCCGACTGAATTGAGCGATCCGATTGGCCAAGGCAAAGCGAGTTCTGAAGTGGCAGCGTGACCCCGAGGGGATGCGGCTGCGCATCCTGGAGGCGGCGAAGGCCGAGTTCGCCACTCATGGGCTCGCCGGCGCGCGCGTCGACAGCATCGCCAAGAAGGCCGGCGCCAACAAGCGCATGCTCTATTACCACGTCGGCAACAAGGAGGACCTCTACCTAGAGGTGCTCGAAGGCGCCTATGAGAAGATCCGCGCCGAAGAACGCGGGCTTGATCTCGAACATCTCGAGCCGCCGGAGGCGATCGCGCGGCTGATCGATTTCACCTGGAACTATTTCATCCGCAATCCGGAATTCCTGGCGCTGCTGAATACCGAGAATCTTGCGAAAGCGCGGCATTTGAAGCGTTCGACCAAGGTCAAATCGATGCATTCGCCGTTCGTCGAGATGATCCGCACGGTGGTCACACGCGGCGTGAAGAGCGGCGATTTCCGCGCCGCGGTCGATCCGGTGCAGCTCTATATATCGATCGCCGCGCTTGCCTTCTTCTATCTCTCCAACAGCGCGACGCTGAGCGTGATCTTCGGCCGTGATCTCTTGTCGAAGGACGCCCGCGATGAACGGCTGGAGCACATGATTGCGCTGGTGCTGGCGGCCTTGACGGGGAAGTCGATCGCAGCGTTCGGCAAGAGCAAGGCGCCGAAGCTGCAGGTGACCGCGCAGCAGGCGGTTTAGCGAAGCTCGAAATTGTTGCATCGCGTCGTCATGGCCGGGCTTGACCCGGCCATCCACGTTTTTCCAAGTCCATAAGGCGTGGATGCCCGGGTTCAAGCTGGGGCATGACGACCAAATGCACTCAAAATGCCGCGCGAAATCGGGCTGGACAGTATTTATCCAACGGGTTAATTTCCGGTCCTAGAAACGGTCAAGCAGGGAAGCGGAACGTGGCGGAGAGCAAGGAAGCGGGTGGCCTGTCGAGGCTGCTGAATGCGGCGTGGGTGCGCCCATTTCTGTTCCTGGTGTTCATTGTGGCGGCGTGGGACCTCGCCATCCGCCTGTTCCACATTCCCGCCTACCAGATCCCGTCGCCGGGCGACGTCGTCGCCGTGCTGCAGACGGACTGGCCGGAGCTGCTGCGGCAGTCGTGGCCGACGACCTATGCGACGGTCTGTGGTTTCCTGTTGTCGGCACTGTTCGGCATTCCCGTCGCGATGCTGATCGCGGGGTCGAGGACGGTGGAGAGTTATGTCTATCCGCTTCTGGTGTTCTCGCAGTCGGTGCCGAAGATCGCGATCGCGCCGCTGTTCGTGGTCTGGTTCGGGTTCGGCATCATCCCCAAAGTGATCTCGGCGTTCCTGCTCGGCTTCTTCCCGGTGGTGGTCTCGGCGGTGCAGGGATTCAAGTCTGTTGACCCTGACATGGTCGATCTCGCGCGTGCGATGCAGGGCAGCCGCTTCCAGGTGTTCCGTGCTGTCAACCTGCCGCATGCGATGCCCGCGATCTTCTCCGGCCTGAAAGTGTCGGTTACGCTGGCGGTGGTTGGTGCCGTCGTCGGCGAGTTCGTCGGCTCCAATTCCGGCATCGGCTATGTGATGCAGCGCTCGATCGGAACCTTTGACCTGCCCACGATGTTCGCCGCGCTGGTGATCCTGGCGCTGCTCGGCGTCATCCTGTTCTGGATCGTCGACCGCATCGAACGCCTGGTTATTCCCTGGCATGTCAGCCAGCGCGAGGACATTATTTTCGCTTCGTGAGTTATCCGGAAGGACAACAACAAGAGGTTTTGCCCGCAATGACGGGGAGAGGGAGGAGAACAAGATGCGATTGATAGCTGTGGTCTTGGCGACGCTGACCTGGACGGCGATGTCGGTGCTTCCGGCATCGGCCGCGGACAAGGTGGTGCTGATGCTCAACTGGTATGTCTATGGCGAGCACGCGCCGTTCTATTACGGCAAGGCCAAGGGCATCTATGCCGCCGAGGGCATCGATCTCGAGATCCAGGAAGGCCGCGGCTCGGCCGCGACCACGCAGGCGGTGGCCGCCAAGACCGCCAATTTCGGTTATGTCGACATTCCCACCATGATGCGCGCGGCGGTGAAGGGCGCGCCCGTCATCGCGACCGGCGTACTCCTGCAGACCAGCCCGATGTCGGCGATGGGCTTCGTCGACAAGAACATCAGGAAGCCAGAGGATATCAAGGGCAAGACGGTTGCGATCACGCCGGCCGATTCGATGACGCAGATTTGGCCGCTGTTCCTGAAGAAGACCGGCCTGAAGGAGAGCGATTTCCAGACGGTTGCCGGCGACGGCCAGACCAAGCTGAATGCGGTCATCAACGGTCAGGCCGATATGTTGCTCGGCTATGTCATGGACCAGTCGATGAAGATCAAGGACGCCACCGGCAAGGACGTCTATCCGATCAAGTTCGCCGATTACGGTATCCATCTGGTCTCCTCGGGCATCATCGCCAACAGCGACTATGTCAAGGCGAATGCCGATCTCGTTCGCCGCTTCATGTCGGCGACGACCAAGGCGGTGGAAGCCGCCGAGAAGGAGCCGAAGGCGGCGGCGCAGTCGATCCTCGATGCCAACCCCAAGGGCGGCAAGATCGACACGCTGACGCAGGGCTTTGAACTGACGATCCCGCTCTATCGCACCGATGAAACCAAGACCAAGCGGCCGTTCCAGGTCACCGACCAGAACATGAAAGACTCCGTCGACCTCATGGTCGAATATGGCGGGCTCGATGCCAAGGCCAAGGACAATCCGAAGGCCTTCTACACTAACGACTATCTGCCGAAGGGCGACTCGTGAAAGCACCTGCAATGAAGCCGGCGACACAGAGCCAGGTGGATCAACCAGCCGCGCATCTGCGGCTGGTGTCCGACCGTGCCGCCGCCGAGACGTCCGGCATCAAGCTGTCCGGAGTCTCCAAGACCTACCGCTCGCGCGACGGCGACGTGCCGTCGTTGCGGCCGCTTGATTTCCATATCAATCAAGGCGAGTTCTTCGTCGTGGTCGGCCCATCCGGCTGCGGCAAATCGACTTTGCTGAAGATGATCTCCGGACTGCTGCCGCCGACATCAGGCGAGATCCTGGTCGAGGGCGAGCCGGTGACCAAGCCGCACGGCAATGTCGGCATCGTGTTCCAACACGCGCTGCTGCTGCCGTGGCGGAACATCCTCTCCAATGTGATGCTGCCGATCGACATGAAGAAGCTGCCGCGGGAAAAATACCTGCCGCGCGCGAAGGAGCTTCTGAAGCTGGTCGGCCTCGAAGGCTTCGAGAAGAAGCTGCCGTGGCAGCTCTCCGGCGGCATGCAGCAGCGTGCCTCGATCTGCCGCGCGCTGGTGCATGACCCGAAGATCATGCTGATGGACGAGCCGTTCGGCGCGCTGGACGCGATGACGCGCGAGCGCATGAATGTGGAATTGATGCGGATCCAGCGCGAGACCGGCAAGACGGTACTGTTGATCACGCACTCGATTCCCGAAGCTGTGTTCCTTGCCGACCGTGTGCTCGTGATGACCGAGCGTCCCGGCGCGATTGCGGCGATCTACGACGTGCCGCTGCCGCGGCCGCGCTCGCTGGATGCAATGTCCGATCCGGTCTTCACCGAACTGGTGCAGCGCATCCGCAAGCACTTCTTCACCCAGGGATCGCTGGACTAGGACATGCAGGGATCGAGTCACCCTGGCGCGGCATCCTCCCACCTCTCCCCAGCGGGGAGAGGTCGGAACGCATCGATAGATGCGTTCCGGCTGAGGGGGAGTGCTCTATCGAGGGACTTGAGCCCCCTCACCCGAATTGCTTCGCAATTCGACCTCTCCCCGCTGGGGAGAGGTGGGGGCCCGCGGATCCGTTCATCCAAAATGCATCAGACTGCCGAGGTTTGAAGCTGATGCCGCCCCGTCTCGTTGTCCGAGATATTGCCCTGTTCGAACGTCCGGTTAGCTTTGCCCGGCCGTTCCGCTTCGGCGCGGTCGTGGTCAACGCGACTCCCCAAGCCTTCGTGCGGGTGGAGATCGAGGTCGAGGGGAAGGGCCGGGCGCTAGGTGCGAGCGCCGAATTCCTTGTGCCGAAATGGTTCGACAAGCGGCCAGAGCTTACGCCGGACGAAACGGTGCAGGAGCTGCGGCGGTCGCTCTTGATCGCGCGCGAGTTCTATCTCGCCCATTCCGGTTTTGACACCGCGTTCGGCCTGCATGCGGCCTGCATCGGCGCGCAAGTCGCGGCGTGCGCACGCGAGGACATTCCACCGTTGGCGGCAGCCTATGGACCGGCGGAAATCGACAAGGCGATCCTGGATGCGCTGCTCCGCTCCGTCGGCGTCAATCTCTTCGACGGCATGGCGCAGAACGTTGCCGGCATCGATGCACGGCTATCGCCCGATCTGGCTGACGGTGAAATCGCGGCTTTCCTCGCCGGGCGCAAGCGGCTTGAGCGGGTCGCGATCCGGCACACCGTTGGTCTCGACGACAAGATCGAAGGCGAGGGCGGTGTTGCCGACGCAAGGGAAAACGCCGGCGCGCGCTATTTCAAGCTCAAGCTCAACGGCGATCCCGAACATGATGCGGCGCGGCTGATCCGGATCGGCAATGAGCTGGCGACGCTTCCTTACGACTACGAGGTTACGCTCGATGCCAACGAGCAATATGCCGACCTTGCGGCGCTCGCCACTCTGGTCGACCGCCTCGACCGCGATCACGCAATGCAGCCGATCGCTGCAAAGCTGCTCTATATCGAGCAGCCGATGCCGCGCGACATCACCAAGGCCTCGCCGCTCGGCGCGCTGGCTAAAGGTGGCTTCATCATTGACGAGGCCGATGATTCCTACGATGCGTTTCCGGCGGCGCGGGCGCTCGGCTATCGCGGCATCTCCTCGAAATCCTGCAAGGGCCTCTACAAGTCGATCGTCAACGCGACGCGCGCGGCGAAATGGAGCGCGGATGGCGATGCGTTTTTCGTCAGCGGCGAGGACCTGACCTGCCAGGCGGGGCTTGCCGTGCAGCAGGACCTGGCGCTCGGCGCCCTGATCGGCGTCACCCATGCCGAGCGCAACGGGCATCACTATGTCGACGGCTTTGCCGAGACGCCCACTGCCGAGGCAGAGGCATTCCTGTCGGCGCATCCCGATCTCTACGTCCGCGACCGCAAAGTGCGCCTCGCTATCCATGACGGCGATCTCATGACGGGATCGCTGACGACGCCGGGCTTTGCCACATCAGTGCATCCGGACTGGTCCACCCTGTCGCCGCTGGCGCCGCCAATAGCAAGAATTCTGCAGGAGCAAGCATTATGACCACCAAACGTCTCGGCCTGATCATGAACGGCGTCACAGGCCGGATGGGGCTCAACCAGCATCTGATCCGCTCGATCGTCGCGATCCGCAACCAAGGCGGAGTGCTGCTGTCGAATGGCGACCGCATCATGCCCGATCCGATCCTGGTCGGCCGCGACGCCGAAAAGGTCGGCGCGCTTGCCAAGCGCTTCGATATCGCGCGCGTCACCACCGACCTGGACAAGGCGCTGGCTGATCCCAACGACACCGCGTTCTTCGACGCTGCGACCACCCAGGCGCGGCCCTCGCTGCTGGCCAAGGCGATCAATGCCGGCAAGCATGTCTATTGCGAGAAGCCGATCGCGACCAATCTGGAGGAGGCGATCGCGGTCGTGAAGCTCGCCAACGCCAAGGGCCTCAAGCACGGCACGGTGCAGGACAAGCTGTTCCTGCCGGGCTTGAAGAAGCTCGCCTTCCTGCGCGACTCCGGCTTCTTCGGCCGCATGCTCTCGGTGCGCGGCGAGTTCGGCTACTGGGTGTTTGAGGGCGGCTGGCAGGAAGCGCAGCGGCCGTCGTGGAATTACCGCGCTGAGGACGGCGGCGGCATCATCCTCGACATGGTGTGCCACTGGCGCTACGTGCTCGACAACCTTTTCGGCGAGGTGCAGAGCATCTCCTGCCTCGGCACGACAGATATCCCCGAGCGCTATGACGAGAAGGGCAGCGCCTACAAGGCCACCGCCGACGATTCCGCCTATGCGACGTTCCAGCTCAAGGGCGGCGTGATCGCGCATATCAACATGAGCTGGGTGACGCGCGTCTATCGCGACGACCTCGTCACCTTCCAGGTCGACGGCACCCATGGCTCGGCTGTGGCGGGGCTCACCGACTGCGTGATCCAGGCGCGGCAGGCGACGCCGCGGCCAGTGTGGAATCCGGACGAGAAGCGGCTGCACGATTTCTATGCCGACTGGCAGAAGCTGCCTGAGAATGCCGTCTACGACAACGGCTTCAAGGAGCAGTGGGAGATGTTTATCCGCCACGTCTGCGAGGACGCGCCCTATAAATACACGCTGCTCGAAGGCGCCAAGGGCGTGCAGCTCGCCGAATGCGCGCTTCGGAGCTGGAAGGAGCGGCGCTGGATCGACGTCGAACCGATCAGGCTGTGAGGACAGGATCATGAACAGGATCGTCCCGCCGATCTCTTCGCTCTCCCTGAAACTGCCGACCTCCGGCGGCGGCCTCGAGACCTATCGTCTCGCGGCGTCGCGGACCTTTCCCGCCAAGCTCGAGGGAACGCTGAGCCGCGTCGCGTTCTCGGCGGCGCATGTCGTCGCCGACCCGCGCGCCGATGTCGATCCGTGGCTGACCGCCGCGGTCGACTGGGACAGGACGATCGCGTTCCGCGAACATGTCTGGGATCTGGGACTGGGCGTCGCGGAGGCGATGGACACCGCGCAGCGCGGCATGGGACTGGACTGGAATACCTCGCTGGAATTGATCCGGCGCTCGGTGAGCGCGGCGAAGGCCAAAGGCAATGCGCTGGTGTTTTCCGGCGCTGGCACCGACCACCTCGCGGTGGAGGACGCCAGGACGCTGGACGATGTGATCCGCGCCTATGAGGAGCAGATCGCCGCGATCGAGAAGGTCGGTGGCCGCATCATCCTGATGTGCTCGCGGGCGTTGGCAAAGCTCGGGCGGAGTGCGGACGACTACGCCAAAGTCTACGGCCGCGTGCTGTCGCAGGTCCGCGAGCCCGTGATCATCCACTGGCTCGGCGATATGTTCGATCCGGCGCTTGCGGGCTATTGGGGTACGAGCGATCTCGACAAGGCGATGGACACCGCGGTTGCCATCATCAACGCTCACGCAGGCAAGGTCGACGGCGTCAAGGTTTCGTTGCTCGACAAGCAGCGCGAGATCGACATGCGCCGGAGGCTCGATCCGCGCGTCAAGATGTATACCGGCGACGACTTCAACTATGCCGAACTGATCGCCGGCGACGAGCAGGGTTTCTCGCACGCGCTGCTCGGCATCTTCGATGCGATCGCTCCGGCTGCATCCTATGCGCTGTCGCGATTGGCCGCGGGCGATGAAGCCGGCTTCCACGACGTGCTGGGGCCGACGGTGCCGCTGTCGCGCCACATCTTCAAGGCGCCGACGCGGTTCTACAAGACCGGCATCGTGTTCATGGCCTATCTCAACGGTCACCAGGATCACTTCACCATGATCGGCGGGCAGGAGAGCACGCGCTCGACGCTGCATCTCGCCGAACTGTTCCGCCTCGCCGATGCTGCGGGTCTGCTCGCCAATCCGGAATTGGCGATGCGGCGGATGAAGACGGTGCTGGCAACGCGCGGCGTTGAGCCCTGATGCGCGATTTTTCTTCCGATCACCGCTGGCTGTCGCTGAACACGGCGACGGTCCGCAAGCAGGGCAACCTGGTCGAGATCATCGAAGCCTGCGCGCGCCACGGCATCCGCGCCATCGATCCCTGGCGCGATCAGGTCGCGGCCGTCGGCCTCGATCGCGCTGTGCGCGCGGTGCGCGACGCGGGGCTCGAATTGTCGGGCTATTGCCGCGGCGGCATGTTCGTTGCCGACGCTGCGCATCGGCTTGACGCGCGCGACGACAACCGCCGCGCGGTCGATGAGGCCGCTGCGCTCGGCGCCTCCTGCATCGTCCTTGTGGTCGGCGGCCTGCCGCAATATTCGCGGCCGGGCAGCGCGGCCTCGAAGGACATAGCGGCAGCGCGCACGCAGGTGCATGACGGCATCGCCGAGATGCTGGAATATGCGAGAGGGGCAAAGCTGCCGCTTGCAATCGAGCCGCTGCACCCGGCCTATGCCGGCGACCGCGCCTGCGTGAACACGACCAGGCAGGCGCTTGATATCTGCGACACGCTGGACCCGCAGCGCAGCGGCATGCTCGGCGTCGCGCTCGATGTCTATCACATCTGGTGGGATCCGGAGTTGATGGGCCAGATCGCACGTGCGGGCAAGGACCGGTTGCTTGCGTTCCATGTCTGCGACTGGCTGGTGCCGACCAAGGACATCCTCAACGACCGCGGCATGATGGGCGACGGCGTGATCGACATCAAGTCGGTGCGCGCGGCGGTCGAAGCACAAGGGTATGCGGGCTATTCGGAGATCGAGATCTTTTCCAACGACTGGTGGAGCCGGCCGATGGATGAGGTCTTGCGGATCTGCATCGAGAGGCACCGGACCGCGGTTTAGGGGCGGTACTCAAGGCTCCCTGAAAGCGTGGTCATTGGCCTGCAGTCTGCTGCAGCGTGTTGAACCGCGCTTTCTGCTCGCTGCTCAGCGTGGCATAGAACTCGTCCAGTCTGGCTTGCACCCAATCGGCTGCCTCCAGCATGGCCTCTAGCCGCTTTTCCATCGCCTCAAGCCGTCCGACCGGCGTCAGTGGCACCTCGTCCGGGCAGGCAGCTTGCAGCCCTGCAACCGCTTTCTTCGTCGCGTTGCTCAAGCGGTCGAGCGCATCCTTTTGCTTGCCCGCGGGGCGTATCACCGCTTCGATCCGTTCGATCGGCAGCTGCGTCAGGCTGGACTTCGGATCGCCGCAGGCCTCGGACGCTTCCCGCGGCGGCTGCTGTTGCGAACGATCGCCGACATTGGGACCGAGCGCATTGAAGCGCGCCTTTTGCTCGTCGCTCAGCGAGTCATAGAACCTCTCTAGCGCCGGCCGCACGATCCTGACCGCCTCGAGCGTGGCGGTGATGCGGTTCGTCATCGCTCGCAAGCGGCCGGGCGGCGTCAGCGCATAGGATTCGCTGCAGGATTGCTTGAACACATCGGCAGCCTTTGCCGCCGCAATCTTCAATTCATCGAGCAAAGCACGCTGCTCCGGAGTCGGTTGGACGGCCCGCGTGATGTCGGCGATCGGCCAGGCGGTCACGCCCTTGTCCGGTGCTTCGCACACTTGCCGCAGAGTCTCTGGGCTCGCGCTTGGGCGTTGGCGGCCTCGGTAACCGGTGATCGCCTCGCCGGGCTCCGGGTATCGGGCGTAGGCGGAATACGGACTGTCCGCACCCCAGAATACGGTGTCGACGAAGTCGTCGTAAGCGTAAGCCCAATAGCCGGGCTCGTAGGCATAGGGCCAGAACGTGTAGTTGAAGATGTCGGAATAGGCATAGGGCCAGAACACCGGGCCGAGCCAGGCAACAAACACCGCTTGCTTGCCGTGCCCCCAGGCACGGTGGGGCGCCCAGGCCTGCTCCCGGGCCGCGAGCGCCGCTTGGGCTTGCAGGGCATCATTGCTCCGGAACTGTGCGGCAAATCGCCCGCGTGCTGCAGCCTCAAGGGCCGCAGCAGCGGCAGGTCGCTCGGCTGAAGGCTGCGGTGCCAACCGCTGCAGCCGCGCCTGATCACGTTGCTGCATAAGCTGCTCGCGCTGCAGCAGGCGGTTCTGGGTCTGGAGCAATCGCTCTTGCGCGCGTTGCGCCCGCACGCCTTCCGGCTTTTGCGACTGCAATTGCTGCACGCGCTGCTGCAGGCGATCGATGCGGGTCTGGCGCTCTGCGTTCTGGCGCGAAAGCATCTCACGCTGCCGTTCCTGCACCATCTGCTGTTGCTTTTGGATTCGCTGCGCACGCGTTTCGATCTGCTCCTGTGGCGACGGCCGCGCGCCCACAGCGGGCGATGGGGCCGGGCGCGACGGTGCGGCGATGTCGGGCCCGTGACGCCCTGCCGTGGCCGGACGCTGCGGTGGCGCAGCCGGGCCAGGACGGATGTCGGGTCGGCGGATCTCAGGTCGTGGCCCGGCTACGCGTGGTGCGGCCGCGCGCGGAGGTGCGGCAATATGCGGCGCCGGACGCGGTGCCATGGTCGGCCGCTGTGGCGGGGGAGCGGCACGGATCGCCGGTGCGGCCGGCCGCGCCATCGCCGGAGGTCGCGCCATCGCCGGCGGCGGTGCGGGGCGGGCCATGGCGGGGGGCGGTCCTGCTGGTCGGGCTGCTGGTGCAGCCCCGCCACCCCGGAAAGCCTTGGTCCCCTGGGCGAACGAGCCGCCGCTCCAAGCGATTGCGCAGACACCAACTAAGAACGCTGTAAGGCGAACGCCGTGCGGAAGCATGATGGCAGCTCCCTCCTACTGGCTCTGGTCGCCCGCAAACATCAACGCGCAAGCGCAGACATCGTTCGTTTCTCGCTTGTATGGCCCACATCGATTGCAATGCAGGGTGACGGGCGAGCACAAGCCGCGTACGCGGCACCGCAAGGAGAGGGCTGGCTCACCCCCAGATGCTGCTCGGAGTGCACTGTTCCGGCGAGGCCACGGGGCGGCGGTGGGACGGTGTTGAAGAATGGGTCGCAGAAAAGCTGCAGCCCCAGCTGATCAGCCGCTAGGCATCGACCGTGCACGGCACGCTGAGGAATCCGCGGAAACGGACGCGGCCGCCGCGCACTGGTTCGCCGGCGAGTACATAATTCGGGAAGCGGGCAAGGAAGCGCGAGATCGCGATTGCACCCTCGAGCCGCGCGAGCGCCATGCCGGCGCATTGGTGCGCGCCGGTGCCGAAGGCGAGATGGCGGTTCGGGGTGCGGGCGATGTCGAAACGTTCGGGGTCAGGAAATTGCGCGGGATCGCGGTTGGCGGCGCCGATGCAGAGCGTCACCGGCGTGCCCGCGGACATCTTGATGCCGCCGAGCTCGACCTCTTCCACGATCATGCGGTTGCCGAGCTGGTTCGAGCTCTCGTAGCGCAGCATCTCCTCGACCGCGGTCTTGATCAGGTCGAGCTGCGAGATCAGCCGCTGCTTTTCCTTGGGATAGCGCAGCAGCGTCACCAAGCCGTTGCCGATCAGATTGGTCGTGGTCTCATGGCCGGCGTTGAGCAGAAAGATGCAATTGTGCAGCAGTTCCTGCTCGGTCAGTCGCTCGCCATTGTCCTCACCATTACCTTCGCCTTGGATCAGCCGCGTCAGCACGTCGCGTTCGGGATTGCCCGGCTTGGCGCGCCGTCGCTCGACCAGCGTCTCCAGATAGGCGAGGAAGTCCTTCACGGCCTTGTTGCCGCGCGCAAATTGCTCCGATGAGATCACCGGCTCAAGCGCGCCCAGGATCGCGAGCGACCAGTCACGCAAGGGGCCGCGCTCGTCGTGGGGCACGTCGAGCAGATTGCCGATCACCTCGACTGGGATCGCAGAGGCGAAATCCTCGATCAGCTCGACCTTGCCTTTGGCGGCGATCGCATCGAGCAGGCCGTCGATCAGGCAGATCAGGTCGGGCTCCATTGCGGCGATCGCGCGCGGCGACAGCGCACCCATGATCAGGCGCCGCACGCGGGTGTGCGCCGGCGGGTCGTTGAAGACGAGGCTCGTGGTGTGATGCTCGTAGAGGAGGGAGTCGCCGTATTTCGGCGAAAACTCCTTCTTCTTGTCGGAGGAGAACGCTTTCGTGCTTTTATAGGCGGTGACGAGGTCGTCGTAGCGGGTCAGGAAGTAGGAGCCGTTGGGCAGGCGCTTGACCGGCGCGTTATCCCGCAGTGCACGATAGGTCGGGTAGGGGTTGGCATAGAATTCCGGCGTCAGCCGTTCGAGGTCGAAACTCTCCGCCAGCTCTCGTGCGTTTCCTGTCATGCTGCCATTCTCTTTTTGAGAACTGATATGCCGTTTTTGTTCTTCCGGAAAGTGCCGCCCGCTTTACAGTTCGCTTGCCTCGCTTCTTCCTTCGGAAACGCCCATGCATGCCCGCACTGAAACTGCCTCCGACAGCCAGCCGGCCTGGCCGGAAGAGATTTTCTCGACATTGCAGCGCTTCGATGTCCGCCAGGTGCCTTACGTGCCCGACGCCGGGCACGCGCAACTGATCGAGCGCGTGCTCGGCTCCTCCACCATGCGCGGCATTCCGCTGACGACGGAGGAGGAGGGCGTGGCGCTGCTGCTCGGCGCCTGGTCTGGCGGCCAGCGCGGCGTGCTGCTGATGCAGTCGAGCGGTGTCGGCAACTGCATCAACATGCTGTCGCTGACGCAGATCTTCCGCTTCCCGTTCCTGACGCTGGTGACGATGCGGGGCGAATGGGGCGAGTTCAATCCGTGGCAGGTGCCGATGGGATCGAACACGCAGGCCGCCTTCGAGCTCTGCGGCGTCAAGGTGCTGCGGGCGACGCATCCCGAGGAAGTGCGCGAGGTCGTCGAGGCCGGCGCGGCGCAGGCCTATAACGCTGCAACGCCGACCGCCGTGCTGCTGTCGCAGCGGCTGATCGGGGCAAAGGTATTCGTGAAATGAGCAAGGCCAATCTTCTGGACCGCCGCGCAGTCGTCGCCCACCTGCTGAAGGACCGTAACGGCGCGATCGCGGTCGGCGGCCTCGGCGCCTCGACCTATGACATCGCCGCCGCCGGCGATGATGCCCGCAATTTCTATCTCTGGGGCGCCATGGGCGGTGCGGTCATGATTGGACTCGGGCTCGCGCTGGCGCAACCCAAGCTGCCGGTGATCGTCATCACCGGCGACGGTGAGATGCTGATGGGGCTCGGGAGCCTCGCCACCGTCGGCGCGCAGAAGCCCGCCAACCTCTCCATCGTCGTGCTCGACAACGAAGCCTATGGCGAGACCGGAGGACAGGTCAGCCATACTGCCACTTCGGTCGACCTGGTCGGCGTCGCCAAGTCCTGCGGCATCGCCGACAGCCGCGCGATCACCACCATGGCCGAGGTCGAAGCGTTCGCGCTGTCGCTGAAGGAAGCGGACGGTCCGCGCTTCGCCAATGTGAAGATCGACGGCGCCAATCTGGAGCGGGTGTTGTCGAACCGCGACGGCACCTTCATCGTCAACCGCCTGCGCGGCTCGCTGGGCTACCAGCCGATTTAGGGAGTTTCGTAACCCGGATGGAGGGCAGCGCAACCCAGAATCCCCGAGTCAACGTTGAGGGAGCGGCCCCCGGGTTATGCTGGCGCTCCACCCGGGCCACGGCATTCGTTCAAATTGCTTGCGACTCGACCCTCTCCGTGGGAGGAGTACGGTTCCCGTAGCGGTCGGCGGGCGCGCCTGCCGATTTTTGTCAAGTGTGACATCGCGTTATCTTCCTGACGGTACAAGACCTTATCGGGAGGTGGGGGCCTAACCCAACCTTAAGTTCTATTTTTGCACTGCCGTAAATTCTTGACAATCTTTAAGGTGAGTGATTACTCACGCGCATGTCTACCCTGCGCATGACAAGTGACTTGCGGCGTCAGCTGATCCTCAGCGCCGCCAAGCGGTGCTTCGCCCGCCATGGCTTTGCCGGCACCACGACCAAGAGCGTGGCGGCCGCCGCTTCCATTTCGGAAGGGCTGTTGTTCAAGCACTTCCCATCCAAGGCGGCGCTTTACGCCGAGATCCTCGCCGAAGAGTGCGAGGCCGATCCGGATCTCGCGCACCTGCTCGGGCAGGACCCCTCGACCGCAACCCTGGTCGAACTTGTGAAGGGCATGGTCGGGCATTTCCTGGAGGTATCACAGGGGCCGGACGAGCAAGAGGCGCAGCGGCTCCGGCTGATGACCTCCAGCCACCTCGACGACGGTGAGTTCGCGCGCCTGCTATACGGCAAGGTCGGTGAACTGATCGCGCCGGTCTTCACCGCATCGATGGAACGCGCCGTTGCCGCCGGCGACGCCACCCGCATCGGCAGCGTGCCGCTCAACCTGTTCTGGTTCGCGCACCACGTCGTGCTGATGTCGGCGCTAACGCGGTTGCCGACGACGCCGTGCCTCAGCTACGGCGACGCGCCCGACCTCGAGCGCCAGCTTTCCGAATTCATCCTGCGCGGCATCGGGCTCACCGAAGCCGCGATTTCCTTTTATTTGAACCGTCAGCCGTCACCGAGCCGGGGACAATCGGTAACAGCAGAAAGTGCATGACATGAACATCGTCACCGAAACCAACATCAAGGGCGAACCGATCGATAAAAAGCCGCACAAGCGGCCGGTCAGGATGGGGCGCTGGTTCATCATCGTTGGATTGCTGCTGGCGCTCGTCGTCGGCGGCCTGGTCTGGTTCAACTATTTCCGCGCCAAGATGATCGGCGAGTTCTTCGCCAACATGAAGCCGCCGCCGGTGACGGTGAATGCGGCCGAGGCGAAATCGGAAGTCGTGCCCAACCTTTTGACCGCGGTCGGCGAACTGGCGGCCGTGCACCAGGTCAACGTCACCTCCGACGTCTCGGGACGCATCACGGATATCCTGTTCACCGCAGGCGCCGAGGTAAAGGCGGGTGCGCCGCTGCTCCAGTTGTTCGACGGGCCGGAGCAGGGCGATCTCGCCAGCTTCAAGGCGCAGGCGACGGTGGCGCAGCTTTCGCTCGATCGCGCCAAGCAGCTTGCCGCGCGCAATTTCGGGCCGCAGGCTACGGTCGACCAGACCCAGGCTGCGTATGACCAGGCCCTGGCCGGTATTGCCAAGACCGAGGCGCTGATCTCGCAGAAGCTGGTCCGCGCCCCCTTCAATGGCGAGCTTGGCGTGCGCAGGGTCGAGGTCGGTCAATATCTGACCGCTGGCAACCAGATCGTGTCGCTGACCGATCTGTCGATGCTCTACGACAATTTCACCGTGACGGAAAAGGACAGCGGCCAGCTCAAAGTCGGCCAGACCGTCCGCATCAAGGTGGACGCCTATCCGGATCGCGTCTTCGAGGGCAAGCTGACCACGATCGAGCCGCAGGTCGCGACCGACACCCGCAACATCCGCGTGCAGGCCACCGTCGCGAACCCCGAAAAGATCCTCAAGCCTGGCATGTTCGCGACCACCACGGTGGTGCTGCCCGACAAGCCGCCGGTGATCACGGTTCCGGAAACCGCCGTCGACTACTCGCTCTATGGCGACTCGGTCTACCTGATCACCGAGAAGAAGGAGAACGACGGCAAGACCAGCCTGACGGCGGTGCGTACCTTCGTGCAGACCGGCAAGCGATTTGGCGGCCGCACCGAGATCGTCCGCGGCCTGAAGGCCGGCGACCGTATTGTGGCACTCGGTCAGATCAAGCTGCAGTCGGGCGCCGCGGTTGCGATCTCCACCGAGCCGACGCCGCCGATCCCGGCCGAACCGCCGCGCTACTGAGAAGCAGGACCCCGTAATGTCCTTTACCGACATCTTCATCAAGCGGCCGGTCCTGTCGGTCGTCGTCAGCCTGCTGATCCTCCTGATCGGCTTGCGGGCTGCGACCGTGCTGCCGATCCGGCAATATCCGAAACTGTCGAACACGGTGGTCAACGTCACCACCAGCTATCCCGGTGCGTCGGCCGACCTGATCCAGGGCTTCATCACGACGCCGATCGAGCAGGCGGTCGCCTCGGCCGAAGGCGTCGACTACATCACCTCGTCCTCGGTGCTCGGCACCTCCACGATCCAGGTCTACATCAAGCTGAACTTCGACCCGAACCAGGCGCTCACCGAGGTGCTGGCCAAGGTCAACTCGGTCAAATACCTGATCCCGAAGGAATCGAACGACCCGGTCGTCACCAAGACCACCGGCCAGACCACGGCCGTGATGTATCTCGGCTTCTCCAGCGAGGAGCTCTCGGGATCGGCGATCTCGGATTACCTCACGCGCGTGGTCCAGCCGTTGCTGTCGACAGTTGACGGCGTGGCTTCCGCCGACATCCTCGGCGGCCAGACTTTTGCGATGCGATTGTGGCTCGACCCGATCAAGATGGCGGGGCGCGGCGTGTCGCCCACGGATGTTGCGCAGGCGATTGCGTCCAACAACTTCCAGGCCGCCGCCGGCCAGTCCAAGGGCTACTACATCGTCTCCAACGTTTCGACCAACACCGATCTGCGCAACATCGACGAGTTCAAGCGCATGATCGTGAAGTCGAGGGAGGGCGGCTTCGTCCGGATGGAGGATATCGCGCAAGTCGAACTTGCCGCCCAAAGCACGGACGCGAGCGTCGCGTTCAATGGCGAGCATGCGATCTTCATCGGTATCAACGCGACCCCGCAAGGTAACCCGCTGACCCTTGTGAAGGGCGTCCGCGCCCTGTTCCCGGAACTCGAGCGCAACCTGCCGCCGTCGCTGAAGATGAAGGTGGCCTACGATTCCACCAAGTTCATTCAATCGTCGATCGACGAGGTGGAGAAGACGCTCGGCGAAGCCGTCGTGATCGTCATCGTGGTGATCTTCCTGTTCCTGGCCTCGATCCGCTCGGTCATCATCCCCGTGGTGACGATCCCGCTATCGCTGGTCGGCGTCTGCAGCCTGATGCTGGTCATGGGTTTCAGCATCAACCTCCTGACCCTGCTCGCGATGGTGCTCGCGATCGGTCTCGTGGTCGACGACGCCATCGTGGTGGTGGAGAACATCCACCGCCATCTCGAGGAGGGCAAGACGCCGGTACAGGCGTCACTCATCGGCGCGCGCGAGATCGTCGGTCCGGTCATCTCCATGACCATCACGCTCGCCGCGGTGTACGCGCCGATCGGCTTCCTCGGCGGCCTCACCGGTGCGCTGTTCCGCGAATTCGCCTTCACGCTCGCGGGCTCGGTGATCGTGTCGGGCGTGATCGCGCTGACGCTGTCGCCCATGATGTGCTCGGTGCTGCTGAAGAACACCGAGGAAGGGCGTTTCGCGCGAGCGGTCAACCGCGTGTTCGGTTCGTTGACGCGCTGGTACGGTCGCAAGCTCGACCGCTCGCTCGATTACCGACCGATCACCGGCCTGTTTGCGCTGACCATGCTCGGCCTCGTCGGCTTCCTCTACATGCACACGATGAAGGAGCTCGCGCCCGAGGAGGACCAGGGCATCGTGTTCGCGCTGACCAAGGCGCCGAAATACGCCAACATCGACTACATCGACTTCTACGGCGAGAAGATGGACAAGGCGTTCCAGAAGTTTCCGGAGACGGATCTGCGCTTTATCCTGAATGGCACGCCGAGTGCGCAAAGCGGCATCGCCGGGATGCTGCTCACCCCGTGGGACGAGCGCAAGCGTTCGTCGATCGCACTGAAGTCGCTGGTGCAGGCGGAGCTGTCCAAGATCGAAGGCGTCAATGCGTTTGCCTTCAACCTGCCGCCGCTGCCGGGTGGTCCGGGCGGCCTGCCGGTGCAGATGGTGATCAATTCGACCGTCAGCTTCCAGGCCATCTATGAGCAGATGGAGAAGTTGAAGGCAGCCGCCCGCAAGAGCGGCATGTTCATCGTCTCCGACAGCGATCTCGATTTCAACCAGCCGGTGGTGCGCGTCCGCGTCGACCGCTCCAAGGCAAGCGACCTCGGCATCAACATGCAGCAGGTCGGCGCGACGCTGGCGACGCTGCTCGGCGGCAACTACGTCAACCGCTTCAATCTGGAGGGACGCTCCTACCAGGTGATCCCGCAGGTGCCGCGTGCCGTCCGCCTGTCGCCGGAGGCGCTTGGCGGCTACTACGTGCCGACCAACACCGGGCAGTTGGTGCCGATCTCGACCGTCGTCTCGATCGAGACGGGCACCGATCCGAACGCGCTGACGCACTACAACCAGCTCAACTCGGCGACCTTCTCGGCGGTGCCGATGCCGGGCGTGACGGTGGGCCAGGCGGTCGACTTCCTCGAAGGTGAGGCCAAGAAACTGCCGGCCGGCTTCGGCCATGACTATCTGGCGGACTCGCGGCAATATGTGCAGGAGGGCAACCAGCTCGTCATCACCTTCGCGTTCGCCGTGATCATCATCTTCCTGGTGCTGGCGGCGCAGTTCGAGAGCTTGCGCGACCCGCTGGTCATCATGGTCTCTGTGCCCATGGCGATCGTCGGCGCCCTGATCCCGCTGTTCTTCGGCGTGGCGACGATGAACATCTATACCCAGGTCGGATTGCTGACGCTGGTCGGCCTCATCACCAAGCACGGCATCCTGATGGTGGAGTTCGCCAATGAACTGCAGCTCAACGAGGGGCTCGACCGCCGCTCGGCGATCGAGATGGCCGCCCGCATCCGGCTGCGTCCGATCCTGATGACGACGGCGGCGATGGTCACCGGCCTGCTCCCGCTGTTGACCGCGTCGGGTGCCGGTGCGGCCAGCCGGTTCTCGATCGGTCTCGTCGTGGTCGCGGGCATGCTGATCGGTACGCTGTTCACGCTGTTCGTGCTGCCCGCGGTCTATGTCACGATCGCCACCGATCACCGGGCGAAAGCGACCTCAGAGCGCAACAAGCAGATCGCCGACTACGAGCTCGGCGGTGACGGAGCGCTCAAGCCTACCTGAGACTTCTTGGCCCCAAAGTCTCAGCGAAAGGGCGGCGACGGTTCTACCGTTGCTGCCCTTTTGGTTTTTGTGGAAGATGCGTAGAAGTGAAGCGCACGCAAGCGCACAATAAGATTTGGGGAGAACGGACATGGTCAGCGATTTCGCGCCCGGCAATTATCGCTTCATTCCGGCCGTATTCCAGTATTCGAGCGGCGCGGCCGCCAATCCCGGATTCGAGGTCGAACGCGTGCGCTTTGACAGGCTGGTGCCGCTTGCCGAAGGCTTTGCGCGGATCGCAAGTCATATCCAGGCGGCGGGTCGGCCGCTGACCTCGTTCTGCGCCTGCGAATTGCGTTCGCCGGCGGCGGTGTCGGAGCAGGGCTTTCGCGCCTTCAACGAGCATTATGTGAAGACGCTCGCGGAATGGGGGCTGTTCGATGGCAGCACCAATCCGGTGGCGCGCAGCAATGTCTGTCCCGAAATCGATCCTCCCGCCGAGCCGTCATTCTACGCATTCTCGTTCACACGCCCGAGCACGGGAACCTCGCCGTCCTTCGTCATCGCCGGCGGCGCCGAGGCGCGCGGCGGTACCGGCAGCTATCCCGAGCGCATCGTGCGCTATCGCGACATGAGCGCGGAAGCCTGGAAGGAGAAGGTGCGCTTCACCGTCGGCGAAATGGAGCGGCGGCTCGCCGAATTCGGTTCCACCTGGCAGGACACCACCGGCGTGCAGGTCTACACCGTGCACGATTTCCATCCGCATCTCGCCGACGAACTGGTGCGCCGCGGCGCCACCCGCGCCGGCCTGACCTGGCACTTCGCCCGGCCGCCGGTGGTCGATCTCGAATACGAGATGGATTGCCGCCGCGTGCTGCGAGAGCTGGTGATTTAAGGCGCGTCTCTCTCCTCGTCATTGCGAGCGGAGCGAAGCAATCCATCTCGCCGCTTGTGGAGGCATGGATTGCTTCGTCGCTTTGTTCCTCGCAATGACGCGCAGAGAGGCGTGAGCGCCCGCTACCTTCCAGCGGCGTAGCCCTGCATGCCGCGCGGGTTGGCTGCAGCGCGGCGCTTGCGGCCCAACCGTGAAGCCGCGGTCAGCCGGCCCTCCGACCAGGCCGGGCCGACCTCGACGATGTGGCCGCGACGCTGCAATTCGTCGATGCTCGCCTTGGGCACGCGATCTTCGACCACGAGCACGCCGGGGCGCGCGGTGCGTGGCCAGAATGAGATCGGGAAATGCTCGGAATGCCAGGCCGGCGCGTCGATCGCCTCCTGCAGATTGAGCTTGGCATGGACGTGGCGCAGGAAGAATTGCGTGATCCACTGGTCCTGCTGGTCGCCGCCCGGCGAGCCCCAGGCCAGATACGGTTCGCCGTCGCGCAGCGCCATGGTGGGCGAGAGCGTGGTGCGCGGGCGCTTGCCCGGCGCCAGCGCGGCCGGATGGTTCTCCTCCAGCCAGAACATCTGCGCGCGGCTGCCGAGGCAGAAGCCGAGCTCGGGGATGACAGGTGAGGATTGCAGCCAGCCGCCGGAGGGCGTCGCCGAGATCATGTTGCCGGCCTTGTCGATGATGTCGAAATGCACAGTGTCGCCGCGCACCTCGCCGAAGCGGCCAACGGTGGGCTCGCCCGCCCCCATCGCACCGACCGCCTCGCGATGGCCCTCGGCGCGGCGCAGCTTGACCATCGCGCCAAAGCCTTCGACCGAGCCGGGGATGAAGTCGAGCGAAGCCTTGTCCTTCGAGATCAGCTTGCGGCGCTCGTCGTTATAGGCATCCGACAGCAGCGTCTCGATCGGGATATCCGTGAAGTTCGGATCGCCGTAGAACGTCTCGCGATCGGCGTAAGCGAGCTTGGCGCATTCGATCTGCAGATGGATGAAATCGGCGCTGGTGGGATCGAGGCCGTCGAGGTCAAAGCCTTTCAGCAAGGCGAGCTGCTGCAGCATCACCGGGCCTTGGCTCCAGACACCGGCCTTGCAGACGGTGTAGCGGCCGTAATCGTAGGTCAGCGGCGCTTCGATCGTCGGCTGCCAGCGCGCCATGTCGTCAGCCGACAGCACGCCGCGATGCGGCGAGCCGGAGACGTCCATCACCTCCTGGGTGCGGCAGAATTTGTCGATCGCCTCGGCGACGAAGCCCTTCGACCACACTTGGCGCGCGCGCTCGATCTGCGCGACGCGGTCGCCGCCTGCGCTTTCCGCTTCTTTCAGGATGCGGGCGTAGGTTTCCGACAGGCGCTTGTTGGTGAAGATCGTGCCGGGCCTGGGCACCTCGTTATTCGGAAGATAAACTTCGGCCGAGGTCGGCCAGTGCTTGCGGAACAGTTGCTCTACCGTCTGGATAGTGGCGCAGGCGCGCTCGACCAGCGGAAAGCCTTCGCCGGCATAGGCGATCGCGGGCTCGAGCACATCGCGCAGCTTCAGCGTGCCGTAATCGCGCAGCAGCAGCATCCAGGACTCGAATGTGCCGGGCACGCAGGCGGCGAGGAGGCCGGTGCCGGGGACCATCTCCAGCCCCTCGCTGCGATAGTGCGCGATCGTCGCCTTCGCCGGCGCGGGGCCCTGGCCGCAAATCACCTCGGTCTTGCCGCGCCTGACATCGTGCACAATGACAGGCACGTCGCCGCCGGGGCCGTTCAGATGCGGCTCGACCACCTGCAGCGTGAAGGCTGTGGCGACGCCGGCGTCGAAGGCGTTGCCACCTTTTTCCAGCGTGGCCATGCCGACCGCGGTCGCGATCCAGTGCGTCGAGGTGACGACGCCGAACGTGCCTTCGATCTCGGGACGCGTCGTGAACGGATCGGGATTGATATTGCTCATCGTTGGCCACCAGTTGTTCTTTGCGGGCGCACTTGATCACAGGCGCGGGCCGCTGCCAACGGCGGGGCCGGCATGGCTACCTCGCATCGTTGTGGTCACACGGGTGCGGCAGCTTCGACGGGGGCGTTCACGGCGTGACAGGCCACGCCGTCAATCAACTCCGGCGCCTTTTGGCGGCACAGGCCAAACGCCAGCGGGCAGCGCGGGTTGAAGGCGCATCCCGGCGGCGGATCGATCGGGTTCGGGATTTCGCCTTTGACGGGAATGCGCTGGCGGCCGCTCATTGCGAGATCAGGAACCGCGCCGAGCAGCATCTTGGTGTAGGGCATGCGTGGATTGTTGAACAGCGCGCGGCCCTCCGCGACCTCCACGATGCGGCCGAGATACATCACGCCGATCCGGCTCGCCATGTGGCGCACGACGGCCAGATTGTGACTGATGAAGAGGTAGGTGAGGCCGAACTTGTCCTGCAGGTCGCGCATCAAATTGAGGATCTGCGCCTGCACGGAAACATCCAGCGCCGAGGTCGGCTCGTCGCAGACGATGAACTCGGCCTCAGAGGCGAGCGCGCGGGCGATGGCGATGCGCTGGCGCTGGCCGCCGGAGAATTCATGCGGATATTTCAGCCCGTCATCGGCATGCAGTCCGACCAGGGAGAGCAACTCGCCGACGCGGGCACGGATGTCGCGCTCGCTTTGGATCAGCTCGAAGGCGCGGATCGGCTCGGAGACGATGGCATCGACCCGGAAGCGCGGATTGAGGCTCGCATAGGGATCCTGGAAAATCATCTGGATCCGGCGGCGCAAGCGCTGCCGCGCCTGCGCTTGCCTCGGATCGGTCATCGAGACGCCGTCGATCACGACCTCGCCCGAACTCGGCGGCAACAGCCCGACCACCATGCGCGCCACCGTGGTCTTGCCGGAGCCGGACTCGCCGACAAGCGCAAAGGTTTCGCCTTTGCGGATATCGAAGGTGACGCCGTCGACCGCCCTGAGGAATTCGAGATGGCCGCCTTCGAGCACGCGATTGAGCCACGGCTTTGAGACGTCGAACACGCGCCGGAGCTTCTTGACCTCGATGAACGATGTCATGCCGCACTCTCCTTGGCGGCGTGGTCGTAGAGATGGCAGGCGACGGCCTGCGCGCCTTGACGGGTCGGTTCGGGACGCTCGACCCGGCAACGGTCGAACGCGAAGGCGCAGCGCGGGTTGAATGGGCAGCCGGGCGGAATCGCCGACAATCGCGGCATCGAGCCAGGAATCTGCACCAACCGCTTGTCCTCGCCGGCAAGCGTCGGGATCGCGCCCATCAGGCCCTTGGCGTAGGGATGCAGCGGATTGCGGACGACGTCCTGCACCGGGCCGATCTCGGCGATGCGGCCGGAATACATCACCGCGACGCGGTCGCAGGTCTCGGCGATCACGCCCATGTCGTGGGTCACAAGCATCACCGCGGTGCCATGATCGCGGCCGAGCCGCTTGATCAATGCGATGATCTGCGCCTGTACGGAAACGTCGAGCGCGGTGGTCGGCTCGTCGGCGATGATCAGTTCCGGCTCGGCGCAGATCGCGAGCGCGATTACGACGCGCTGGCGCATGCCGCCGGAGAATTCATGCGGATAGCCGTCGACGCGCTTTTCCGGCGCGGGGATGCCGACCTCGGCGAGCAGGTCGACGGCGCGTTTTCGCGCGGCACTTTCCGACAGGTTGGTATGAGTGCGGATAGTTTCGACGATCTGGTCACCGATCCGGTAGAGCGGGTTGAGGCTTGTCAGCGGATCCTGGAAGATCATGCCGATGCGTTTGCCCCGCACGCGCCGGATTTCCTCCGGCGGCAAATGATCGATGCGCATGCCCGAGAGCAGGATCTCGCCGCCGGAGATGCGGCCGGGCGGATCGATCAGGCCAATGACAGCAAGGCCCGTGACCGACTTGCCGGCGCCGGATTCGCCGACCACGCCCAGCACCTCGCCCTTGGCGATCTCGAAGGAGACGCCGTCGATCGCGCGCAACGTCGCGCGGCGGGTGACGAACTCCACCTTCAGGTCACGCACGGAGAGGACAGGCACGGTCATCGGAGCTTCGGATTGAGCGCGTCGCGCAGCCAATCGCCGAGCAGGTTGATCGAGAGGATCAAGCCGGCCAGCGCAATGCCGGGAAAGGCGACGATCCACCATTCGCCGGCGAAGAGATAATTGTTGCCGATCCGGATCAACGTTCCGAGCGAGGGCATGGTGTCGGGCATGCCTGAGCCCAGGAACGACAGCGTCGCCTCGGTGATAACAGCGAGCGCCAGGTTGATGGTGGCGATGACGAGGATCGGGCCCATCGTGTTGGGCAGCACATGGCGCAGCATGATCTTGGGCGCGGGCAGACCGATCAGTTGCGCGGCGGCGACATAATCCTTGTTCTTCTCCACCATGACCGAGCCGCGCACGGTGCGGGCATATTGCACCCAGAAACTCAGCCCGATCGCGACCACGAGGACGGCGAGCATGCTCATCGGATCGAGCCGGTTGCCGAACACGGATTTGGCAACGCCATTGACGATCAGCGCGATCAGGATCGCCGGGAAGGTGAGCTGCACGTCGGCGATCCGCATGATCACGGCATCGACAGGGCCGCCGAGATAGCCCGCGATCAGCCCGAGCGTGATCCCGATCGCGCCGGCGAAGACGACGCCGAGCACGCCGACGATAAGCGAAATCCTCAAGCCATAGAGAATAGCGGAGAACACATCGCGGCCCTGTTCGTCGGTGCCGAGCAGGAACGGGCTCTGGCCGTCCGCGGTCCAGAGCGGCGAGATGCGTGAGTTCATCAATTGGAGCTGTGCCGGATCGAACGGGTTCTGCACGGCGAGTACGGAAGCAAGGATCGCGAGCAGGAAGAACAGCAGGGTGACGGCGGCCGCGAGCATCGTCAGCTTCGAGCGGCGGAAGGAATAGAACAGGTCGCTGTCGATGGCGCGACGGAACCAGCTTGCACCAGCGTGCGCGGCTTCGGTCTGGTGTTGGACGACTGAGTCGGACATGCTGTGGCCCTCAAGCCGGACGGCTGACGGTGGCGCGCAGGCGCGGGTCGACGATGGTGTAGAGGATGTCGACCACGAGGTTGATCGTGACGAAGATCAGCGAGACCATCAGAAGATACGCCGCCATGATCGGGATATCGACGTTTTGCACCGCCTGCACGAACATCAATCCCATGCCCGGCCACTGGAACACGGATTCGGTGATGATCGAGAATGCAATAACCGAGCCAAATTGCAGGCCGGCCACGGTGATGACGGGAACCAGCGTGTTCTTCAGCGCGTGACCGAAATGAATGGCGCGCATGGTCAGTCCACGGGCGCGGGCAAAGCGGATATAGTCGGCGCGCAGCACTTCCAGCATCTCCGCGCGCACCAGCCGCATGATCAGCGTCATCTGGAACAGGCCGAGCGTGATCGAGGGCATGATCAGCGCCTTGAGGCCAGAGACCGTGAGCAGGCCAGTGGTCCACCAGCCGATCCGCACTACTTCGCCGCGGCCGAATGAAGGCAGCCAGCCCAAGGTCACCGCGAACAAATAGATCAGGAGGATGCCGATCAGGAAGGTCGGCAGCGAGATGCCGATCAGTGACACCGCCTGGCATAGCTTGGCAAGCAAGGTGTCGCGCCTCAGCGCGGCATAGACGCCCATGAGGATGCCGAACACCATCGCGAAGATGGTGGCGCAGACCGCGAGTTCCAGCGTCGCCGGCATCCGTTCGGCGAGCAGTGTCGAGACCGGCTGCCGGAACTGATAGGAGACGCCGAACTTGAACTGCGCCGCGTTGACGAAATAGCGCGCGAACTGGATCAGCACGGGATCATCGAGCCCGAGCGATTTGCGCACCGCCTCGCGCTCAGCCGCGGGCGTGTCGATCGAGACGATCTGGCTGACGGGGTCGCCGGCGAAACGGAACATCGCGAAGGCGATGATCCCGACGGCGATCATCACCCCGATGGCTTGAACGGCGCGGCGAAGCGTGAAAGCGAGCATCTGTTCCTTTCACCCGAAGCGTTGGCGATTTCCCGCCACTAAGCAAAAGGTCCCGGAAGCGCGGGGCTGCCGGGACCTTGGAGTGACGAAGCTTTATTCCGATTTGACCATCCAGTAGGGCAGCACCTGGTTGTCCGGGCGCTGCACCACTTTCAACTTCTTCGAGACACCCCAGGCCAGCGCCTGCTGATGCAGCGGGATATAGGCCCAGTCCTTCATCGCGATCTCGAAGCCGGCCTTTATCAACTGGTCGCGCTTGGCAGTGTCGGTCTCCTGCAGCACCTTGTCGGCGATGGCGTCGAATTCCTTGTTGCAGTAGCCGCCGAGATTGGTCTCGCCGCGCGCCGATTTCGGATCGTCACGGCAGCCCATGATGTCATACATCACGTTATGCGAGTCGAGCGTGCCCGGCGTCCATCCCAGCATATAGAACGAGGTCTGGTAGCCGCCGGGCTTCAGGATTTTTGCAAAATACTGCGCTTTCGGCTGCGCCAGCAGATTCACCTTCACGCCGATGCGGGCGAGCATGCCGACCACGGCCTGGCAGATCGCGGCGTCGTTGACATAACGGTCGTTCGGGCAATCCATGGTGACTTCGAAGCCGTCGGGATAGCCGGCTTCGGTCAAGAGCTTCTTGGCGCCGTCGGGATCGAATTTCGGACGGGCGAAATCCTTCGACAGCGCGAACAGTTGCGGCGCGACCATCAGCGCCGACGGCGTCGATAGCCCGCGCATCACGCGGTTCTTGATCAATTCGATGTCGATCGCCTTGTAGAAGGCTTCGCGGACACGGACATCCTTGAACGGGTTCTTGCCCTTGATGTTGGAGTAGAGCAATTCGTCGCGGCTCTGGTCCATGCCGAGGAAGATGGTGCGGAGCTCCGGTCCCTTCAGCACCTGCGCGTTCGGACTGGAATCGACGCGCGAGATGTCCTGGATCGGAACCGGCTCGATGATGTCGACCTCACCCGAGAGCAGCGCGGCGACGCGGGTCGCGTCCGAGCTGATCGGAGTGAAGACAATTTCCTTCAAATTGTGTTCGGGCTTCTGCCACCAGTTCGGATTGACCTTGAACACCGTCTTCACGCCGGGCTGATGGCTTTCGATCATGAAAGGCCCGGTGCCGTTGGCGTTGAGCGAGGCAAAGCTCGGCGTGGTCGCGGATGCCGGCGTGGGCTGCGTGGCATTGTTCGCCTCAGCCCACTTCTTGTCCATGATGTACCAGGTATCCCATTGCGAATTCAGGATGGGATTGGGCGAGGTCAGGATGAAATCGACGGTGTAGTCGTCGACCTTGACGACCTTGGCATCGGCAGGAATGCGGGTCTGCAGGTTGGAGCCCTTGGCGCGGACGCGGTCGGCCGAGAACACCACGTCGTCGGCGGTGAAGGGATCGCCGTTTTGGAATTTGACGTTCTTGCGCAGATGGAAGCGCCAGCGGGTCGGCTCCGGCGTCTCCCAGCTTTCCGCGAGCGCCGGAATGATCCTCAGATCCTTGTCGCGCGCGGTGAGACCTTCATAGACTTGGCCGAGATGGGCATGGGTGGTCGTCTCGTTCAGCGTATGCGGATCCAGCGATTTGAGATCGCCCTGATTGGCGTAGCGCAGCGTCTGGGCAGAAACAGGTGTCGTCGTCGCAACGATGGCAAGACTTATTGCCGCAAGCAGATGATGACGTACCGACATTTGAACCTGTTCCCCGTCTTGGTCCCACGATGCGCGCTGTTGGTAGGATATTGCATGCCAATGTTGCCAAAGTTTACCGGGTGCGCAAGCGCGATTTCCCGTAAGACGTGAGATCAGTTTGCGCAGTGGTGCCGCAATCATTAGCTTGACGCTCGCTGGTCGGGCGTGCGCGTAACATTGAACTTTCGGAGTACTGATGGCGGAACTGAGGGCCGACGTCGTTGTCCTGGGGGCTGGCATGGTCGGTGTTGGTGCCGCCTTGCATCTGCAAAAACGAGGCCGCGATGTCGTCCTCGTCGACCGGCATGATGTTGCCGGCGAGGAGACGAGTTACGGCAATGCCGGCATCATCGAATGCGCCTCGGTTTTTCCCTACATGTTCCCGCGGGATTTCGGGGAGCTGCTCCGCTATGCGCTGAACCGCGCGCCGCAGGTGCGCTACCGCTTCGCCGACCTGCCGATCTTCCTGCCATGGCTCGCGCGCTATTACTTCGCCTCCTCGGCTGAGGGTGCATTGCACAGCGCGCTCGCCGAGATGCCGTTGATCCGACAGAGCCTGATCGAGCACGAGGCGTTGATTGCAGAAGCCGGCGTTCCGGAATTGCTGCGCAAGACCGGCTGGATCAAACTCTATCGCAGCGAAGCGACCTTCGCCAAGGCCGTGCGCGATACTGAGCGTGCGAAGCAATATGGCGTCACCAACGAAGTCCTCGATGCCAACGGCATCGCCGCGCGTGAGCCGAACCTGTCGGGTGACTTCGCCGGCGCGGTATATTCGCCGGCGCCGGGCTCGATCGTCGATCCCGGCGGGCTGGCAAAGGCCTATGCCGCGTTGTTCGGCCGCAGGGGCGGCCGCTTCTTTGTCGGCGATGCCCGCACGCTCGAACAGTCCGGCGGACGATGGCGCGTGGCCATCAGCGAGGGCAGTGTGACCGCCCGCGAGGTGGTGGTCGCGATGGGCCCGTGGTCCGACCAGGTATTCGGCCCGCTCGGCTATGCGATCCCGCTTCAGGTCAAGCGCGGTTATCATTTGCACCTGAAGCCGGGCGGTAACGCCGTGCTCAATCATCCCGTGCTCGATTCCGATCTCGGCTATTGTCTGGCGCCGATGAACCGCGGCATCCGGCTCACCACCGGTGTCGAGTTCGCCCATCGCGACGCACCGGCGTCCCCGGTGCAGGTCGAGCGGGCGGTGCCGCGGGCGCGCAACCTGTTTCCGCTCGGCGATCCCGTCGAGTCAAAGCCCTGGAAGGGCGCGCGGCCCTGCCTGCCGGACATGCTGCCGGTGATCGGCAAGGCGCCGCGCCACCCCGGGCTCTGGCTCGATTTCGGCCATCAGCACCACGGATTGACGCTAGGGCCCGTGAGCGGCCGGCTGCTTGCGGAGATGATGACCGGCGAGACGCCGTTTGCGGATGCGAAGCCGTTTGCGGTCGAGCGCTTTGGTTGACCCTGGCAGGCGACGCCTGCCGCCTGCCGTCATCGTCCCGCTTGCGTGACCAGCCCTCTCGCGGCGATACTGCACCACGGCATGATCCTTTCGAAGAATCGATTCCGGGTCATGTTCTTGCGTCAACTGCATTGAGGAGCGGTCATGAAGGTCAATGTCGAAATAGATTGCACGCCGCTCGAAGCCCGGCAGTTCTTCGGCCTGCCGGATGTCGCGCCGATGCAGACGGCGGTCATGGAAAAGCTGCAGCAGCAGATGACCTCGAACATCGAGAAGGTATCGCCGGAAGCTTTGATGCAGAGCTGGCTCGATCCCAAGCTGGCCGAGCGTTTCCAGGACATGTTCGTGGCGATGGCGGGCCTCGGCAGCACCTCGAAGAAGGACAGGAAATAGATGACGGCCGTGGATGGCAGTCGTGAGGAGAGCGAACGCCGGCTGCGTCCACCGAACATCTGTCTGATGCTGGCCGAGGGCAGGGGCCTGTTCGAGTTCAATTCGAGCCTCCTGCTGCTGCCGCTTTTGATGCGTGCGCCGAGAGGGGACGGCCATCCGGTGCTGACGCTGCCGGGATTCCTGGCAAGCGACCTGTCAATGGCGCCGATGCGGCGGTACCTGAAGGCGCTCGGCTATGACACCTATGCCTGGAGCTTTGGCCGCAATGTCCGCGGCCTCAGCCGGATGCGCGCCTCGCTGCGCGATCTGTTGCGGCGGATCACTGACTCCACCGGACGCAAGGTGAGCGTTATCGGCTGGAGCCTTGGCGGCGTCTATGCGCGCGATCTGGCGCTGAACGCGCCGGAGATGGTGCGCTCCGTCATCACGCTCGGCTCCCCCTTTGCCGGCGATATCCGCGCCACCAACGCGACGCGGCTCTACGAGGCGCTGACAGGCGAGAGCGTCGATGACATTCCCGAGGTCCGGCAGGCGATCGCCGGCGACATGCCGGTGCCGACGACCTCCATCTACTCGCGCGCCGACGGCATCGTGAACTGGCGCACCAGCGTGCTGCGTCCGTCGGCAACAGCCGAAAATATCGAGGTGCTGCTCGCAAGCCATATCGGGCTCGGCGTCAATCCCGCGGCGCTCTGGGCGGTAGCCAACCGGCTGGCGCAGGCGGAGGGCGAGTTCAGGCATTTTGATCGGTCCGGCCCCTTTGCCATTGCCTATCCACCCCCGGAACAGGCACAATCCTGATCGACGCCGCAGCAAGCGGCCGTCCGAATGAGAGCGCCACCAAGGCGCCGCGCGACCATCACCGGGAGGGAGCCATGGCCGACGCCAAGAAACTGTCGTCGCTGGACGCGTCGTTTCTCTATCTGGAAACGCCGGAAATGCCGATGCATGTCGGGAGCATGGCGATCTTCCGCCTGCCCGACGACTACAAGGGCGACTTCTTCGAAGACTTCAAGGCGATGATCGCCTCGCGATTGCACATTGCGCCGATCCTGAAATCGCGCCTGGAGAAGGCACCGCTCGACATCGACCATCCTTCCTGGGTGGAGGACGACCAGTTCGACATCGACCGCCACATCTTCCGCGGCAGCCTGCCGGCGCCGCATGACCGCGCCACGCTGGAGCGCCTCGTCGGCTGGATCCATGCCAAGCTGCTTAATCGCGCCCGGCCGCTGTGGGAGTTCTACGTCTTCGAGGGCATGCAGAACAACGAGATCGGTCTCTATTCCAAGATGCACCATGCCTGCATCGACGGCGGCGCGGGCGCTGCGCTCACCAGCATGATCTACGACATCTCGCCGATCCCGCGGAAGGTCGAGCCGCCGACCGCGCGGAAGGTCGCGCAGGAACCGCGCGACATTGCGGCCAACCTGATCGATTCCTATCAGCTGCTCTGGACCCAGCCGTTCGATGCCGCGGCGGCGCCAAGGACGATCGAGCTGCCGCGCTCGGGCAAGAGCGATCTCGGCTCGATCCTGTTCGACAACGCCATGTTCCAGATCGAGAACGCAATCAAGTTCGCAAGCGCCGTGCCGGCGATGCTGAAAAGCGTGTCGGAGGTTGTGACCAAGGTCTCCGATCCAAAATCGCGCGAAAGCCTCGCCAGCATGGTGTCGCCGCCGACCATCCTGAACAAGGCGATCTCCTCGGAGCGCAGCTTTGCCGGCACTTCGGTTTCGCTGTCGCGCGCCAAGGCGATGGCAAAGGCGGCCGGCGGCAAGCTCAATGACGTCGTGCTGGCGCTCGCCTCCGGCGTGGTGCGCCGCCATTTGATCAGCCAGGGCGCGCTGCCGAACAAGTCGCTGACCGCGGCGGTGCCGATCTCGCTGCGCGAGGAGGGCAATACCGAATCGAACAACCAAGTGTTCGGCATGATCTGCTCGATCGCGACCAATGTCGAGGATCCCAGGGCGCGGCTGGAGGCGATCATCGCGCAATCCACCAAGGCGAAGGAGATGTCGCATCCGCTGCGGGCGTTCATGCCGCAGGTCTCCAATGTCTCGATGCTGGGCGCGCCGATCCTGGTGCAGATCCTGGCGCTGCTCTACAGCCGCTCGGATCTGTCGAACGTGCTGCCGCCGGCAGCCAACATCACCGTCTCCAATGTGCCGGGACCAAGACAGACGCTCTACGCGGCGGGCGCGGAGCTGCTGCACATCTTCCCGGTGTCGATCGCAACCCACGGCCTTGCGCTCAACATCACCGTGCAGAGCTATCGCGACCAGCTCGACTTCGGTTTCGTCGCCGGCGCGAACATCATTCCGCATGTGCAGATTTTGTGCGACATGCTGCCGGCCGAATTCGAGGCGCTGGAGGCGGCGTTCGTGCCGCCACCAGCCGAGACCAAGAGCGCCGCTGAATAAGGATTGTCTCGATGTTGGAAATGCCCCCGCTGCAATTCGCCCAGACCAACGGCATCCGCATGGGCTTCTATGAAGCCGGACCCAACACGGACAAGCCGCCGATGGTGCTCTGCCACGGCTGGCCGGAGCTCGCCTTTTCCTGGCGCCACCAGATCAAGGCGCTGAGCGAAGCCGGTATCCGCGTGATCGCGCCGGACCAGCGCGGCTATGGCGTAACCGACCGGCCGGAGCCGGTCGAGGCCTATGATATCGAGCAACTGACCGCCGATCTCGTCGGCCTGCTCGATCATCTCGGCATAGACAAGGCCATCTTCGTCGGCCATGACTGGGGCGGCTTCGTGGTCTGGCAGATGCCGCTTCGGCATCCGGGCCGCGTCGCCGGTGTGGTCGGCATCAATACCCCGCACACCAACCGCGCCTGGGCCGATCCGATCGAGCTTTTACGCAAGCGCTTCGGCGAGCACATGTATATCGTCCAGTTCCAGGACCCCGCGCACGAGCCGGACAAGATATTTGGCAGCCGGGTCGAGCAGACCTTTGATGCCTTCATG
The DNA here is from genome assembly GCF_059512365.1 of Bradyrhizobium sp. Ses1. Classification (NCBI taxonomy): domain Bacteria; kingdom Pseudomonadati; phylum Pseudomonadota; class Alphaproteobacteria; order Hyphomicrobiales; family Nitrobacteraceae; genus Bradyrhizobium; species Bradyrhizobium sp. Ses1. The sequence continues at coordinate 155,815 of NZ_JCAMOQ010000002.1, read as the reverse complement.
CGCAAGCCGGCACGGCGGCCCGACGCTCCGGCGGAGGAGGTGGTGGCCGGCGTCGGCGCCTCGCCGCGGCTCAACCTGGCTTTCCCGCAGATGATCGCGAATTACGATGCCCAGCACGATCCGCGCACACCGATCCTGTCGCCGGAAGAAAAGCAGGTGTTCGTCGATGCCTTCACCAAGACCGGCTTCACCGGCGGCATCAACTGGTATCGCAACATGTCGCGCAACTGGCAACGCTCCGAAGGGCTCGATCACATTGTGCGCGTGCCGTCGCTCATGATCATGGCCGAGAACGACGCGGTGCTGCCGCCGTCGTCGGCCGATGGCATGGACAAGCTCATCCCGGATCTCGAGAAATACCTGGTCAAAGACAGCGGCCATTGGACGCAGCAGGAGAAGCCGGAAGAAGTCAGCGCCAAGCTGATCGAATGGCGTAGAAGGCGGTTTGGGTAGAGCAGGCGCTTCCAGCATCCTCGATGGTCATTCCGGGGCGCGCGCGTAGCGCGAGCCCGGAATCCATCGGGCCGCATGCGAGGAGGCGCAATGGATTCCGGGCCTGCGCCAAGAGGCGCATCCCGGAATGACAGGATGAGAGATCGAGAATAGGGCAGGAGACATTCCCATATGCCATCCGGCAACCGACTGGCTCCGATCCCGCATCCACCGACCATGCCCGTGGTCGGCAACATGCTGTCGCTGGATTCGACTGCGCCGGTGCAGCATCTGGTGCGGCTCGCCAAAGAGCTCGGGCCGATCTACTGGCTCGACATGATGGGCGCCCCGCTCGTGATCGTCTCCGGCCATGACCTTGTCGACGAGCTCTCGGATGAAAAGCGCTTTGACAAAGCGGTGCGCGGCTCGCTGCGGCGTGTGCGCGCGGTCGGCGGCGACGGCCTGTTCACTGCCGACACCAAGGAGCCGAACTGGGGCAAGGCGCACAACATCCTGCTGCAGCCGTTCGGCAATCGCGCCATGCAGTCCTACCATCCGAGCATGGTCGATATCGCCGAGCAGCTCGTGAAGAAATGGGAGCGGCTCAACGCCGACGAGGAGATCGATGTCGTGCACGACATGACGGCGCTGACGCTCGACACGATCGGGCTCTGCGGCTTCGACTATCGCTTCAATTCGTTCTATCGCCGCGATTATCACCCCTTCGTGGAGTCGCTGGTGCGCTCCCTCGAGACCATCATGATGACCCGCGGCCTACCGCTGGAGCGCCTGTGGATGCGCCAGCGACGCAAGACGCTCACTGAGGACGTCGCGTTCATGAACAAGATGGTCGACGAGATCATCGCCGAGCGCAGGCGGAGCCAGTCCGATGTCGGCGAGGGCCAGAAGGACATGCTGGCCGCGATGATGACCGGCATCGATCGCGTCACCGGCGAGCAGCTCGACGACGTCAACATCCGCTACCAGATCAACACATTCCTGATCGCGGGCCATGAGACCACGAGCGGTCTGTTGTCGAGCACGATCTATGCGCTGTTGAAACATCCCGAGGTGCTGAAGAAGGCGTATGAGGAGGTCGACCGCGTGCTCGGCTTCGATATCAACGCCAGGCCGACCTATCAGCAGGTCACCCAGCTCACCTACATCACGCAAATCCTGAAAGAGTCGCTGCGGCTGTGGCCGCCGGCGCCGGCCTATGGCATCGCACCGCTGCAGGACGAGACCATCGGCGGCAAGTACAAGCTCAAGAAGAACACGTTCATCACTGTCCTGGTGATGGCGCTGCATCGCGACCCCAGCGTCTGGGGTCCGAATCCTGATGTCTTCGACCCTGAGAATTTCAGCCGCGAGGCCGAGGCCAAGCGGCCGATCAATGCCTGGAAGCCGTTCGGCAACGGCCAGCGCGCCTGCATCGGCCGCGGCTTTGCGATGCATGAGGCAGCGCTCGCACTCGGCATGATCCTGCAGCGCTTCAAACTGATCGATGTGCATCGCTACCAGATGCACCTGAAGGAAACGCTGACGATCAAGCCCGAGGGCTTCAAGATCAAGGTGCGCCCGCGCGAGGACAGGGAGCGCGGCGTCTTCGCTGGCGCGGCCGCGGCGGCGTCGGCCGCGCCGAGGGCGCCTCGGCCGAAACCGCGCCTGGGACACAACACGCCGATGCTGGTGCTCTACGGCTCCAATCTCGGCTCGGCCGAAGAACTGGCGACGCGGATGGCCGATCTCGCCGAGGTCAATGGCTTCAACACAAAGCTCGGTCCGCTCGACGACTATGTCGGGAAATTGCCGAAGGAAGGTGGCGTTCTGATCATCTGCGCCTCCTACAATGGCGCGCCGCCCGACAACGCGACGGAGTTCGTCAAATGGCTCGGCAGCGATCTGCCGAAGGACGCGTTTGCCGGCGTGCGCTACGCAGTGTTCGGCTGCGGCAACAGCGATTGGGCGGCGACGTACCAGTCGGTGCCGCGCTTCATCGACGAGCAGCTCACCGCCCGCGGCGCCCGCGCCGTCTATCCGCGCGGCGAGGGCGATGCTAGGGCCGATCTCGACGGCCAGTTCCAGAAGTGGTTTCCGGCTGCCGCGCAGGTCGCGAGCAAGGAATTCGGCATCGACTGGAACTTCACCCGCACGCCAGAGGACGAGCCGCTCTATGCGGTCGAGCCGGTAGCGCCGGCCTCGGTCAACGCCATCGTCGCGCAGGGCGGCGCGGTGGCGATGAAGGTGCTGGAGAATGCGGAACTGCAGAACAAGTCCGGCGCCAATCCGTCCGAGCGTTCGACTCGGCACATCGAGGTTCAACTACCGCCCGGCATCACCTACCGCGTCGGCGATCATTTGAGCGTGGTGCCGCGCAACGGTCCGACGCTGGTGGACCAGGTCGCGCGCCGCTTCGGCTTCCTGCCGGCGGACCAGATCAGGCTGCAGGTGACGGAAGGCCGTCGCGCGCAGCTGCCGGTCGGCGATGCGATCTCTATCGGGCGGTTGCTCACCGAGTTCGTGGAGCTGCAGCAGGTCGCAACCCGCAAGCAGATCCAGGTGATGGCCGAGCATACGCGCTGCCCGATGACGAAGCCGAGGCTGCTCGCCTACGTCGGCGACGACGATGCGTCCGGTGAACGTTATCGCAGCGAGGTGATGGACAAGCGCAAATCGGTGTTTGATCTCCTGGAGGAGCATCCGGCCTGCGAATTGCCGCTCCACATCTATCTGGAAATGCTATCGCTGCTGGCGCCGCGCTATTATTCGATCTCGTCCTCGCCCTCGGGCGATCCCGCGCGCTGCAGCGTCACCGTCGGCGTCGTGGAGGCGCCGGCGAATTCGGGCCGCGGCATCTATAAGGGTATCTGCTCAAACTATCTTTCCGGCCGCCGCGTCGGCGACACCATCCATGCCACCGTGCGCGAGACCAAGGCCGGCTTCCGCCTGCCCGACGATGCGTCGGTGCCGCTGATCATGATCGGCCCCGGCACGGGCCTGGCGCCGTTCCGCGGCTTCCTCCAGGAGCGCGCGCATCGCAAGTCGCAGGGCGCCAATCTGGGGCCGGCAATGCTGTTCTTCGGCTGCCGCCATCCGGATCAGGATTTCATCTATGCCGACGAGTTGAAGGCGTTCGCCGCCGATGGCGTCACCGAGCTGCACATCGCGTTCTCGCGGCTCAATGGCTCGAAGACCTACGTGCAGGACCTGATTGCCGCCCAGAAGAACCGCGTCTGGGACCTGATCGGGAAGGGCGCGATCATCTATGTCTGCGGCGACGGCAGCAAGATGGAGCCGGATGTCAAGGCGACCCTGATGTCGATCCGTCGCGAGCACAATGGGGACGATGCCGGCGCAGCGACGCGCTGGATCGAGGACCTCGGCGCGAAGAACCGTTACGTGCTCGACGTCTGGGCGGGCGGATAGCCACAAATTGTAGGATGGGTAGAGCGAAGCGAAACCCATCGCGTCTATGCGCTTGGTGGCAATGATGGGTTTCGCTGCGCTCTACCCATCCTACGATCCGTCACGCCGCCTTCGCCGCAGCTCCATGCGCGTGCTCAGCGATGGCGTCGATGATCTCTGGCCACATCGGGATCGGCAATGCGTGGCCCATGCCCTCGATCATCAGGAGTTTCGCGCCCGGGATCGAGGCCGCGGTGTCCTTGCCGCCGGCCGGGTGCACCAGCGGATCGACGGTGCCGTGGATGACGAGTGTCGGCGCTTTCACCACGCCGAGGCGTTGCTTGCGGCTGCCGGAGGCGAGGATGGCGCGGAGCTGGCGGCCGACGCCGGCGGGATTGAGGCCGCGTTCATAGGTGCGCAGCGCCCGCGAACGATCGAGCGCCTCATCCTCGGGGAAGGAACCGACGCGCAGGACCTTCCAGGTCTTGGCGAAGCGCTCGATATATTCGTCCTTCGTCCTTGGCGGCGGCGCCATAAGTATCGCCCCGGCCTCGCGGGTCGGCGGCGGGATCTTCGGATTGCCTGTCGTCGACATGATCGAGGTGAGCGAGCGCACGACTTGCGGAAACGAGATCGCGACTTCCTGCGCGATCATGCCGCCCATGGAGGCGCCGACCAGATGCGCAGACTTCAGCCCGAGCCCGTCCATCAGGCCGACCGTGTCCTTGGCCATATCGATCAGTCTGTAGGGTGCGGCGACGGGGATCCCGAACAGACGCAGTCTCAGCATTTCGAACGCCGTCAGCCGCTTGCCGCCTGTGAGCTTGCCGGACTGGCCGATGTCCCGGTTGTCGAAGCGGATCACGCGAAAGCCGCGCGCGGCGAGCTGTTGGCAGAACTCGTCGTCCCAATGGATCATCTGGGCGCCGAGCCCCATGATCAGCAGCATCGGTTCGGCGCTTTCGTCGCCAAAGATCTCGTAGCAGATGTCGATGCCATTGGCGCGGATCATCTGCGGCGGCCGGTGGACGAGGGTGGTCACGGGGCCTCCTCGGCTGGGTTCTTGATGGACGACTGTATGCCACGCTTTGCCGCAGCGCAGAAGCTTTCTGACGCGGCGTTCAATGTCAGCTTGGGTTGACCGGCTGCCTGCAACGGTGTCGTATGGAGCGCAAAGAGAAGCGTGGCAAGCGCTCGCAAGCACGTGGGAGAGCGCCAATGGCCGACAAGGGCAACGATCCTGCTGTCGTCTGGCAGACGATGATCGGCGAGCTGGAAAAGGGATTCAATTCCTTCGCCAACAAGGCAATGGGAACGCCGGAATTCAGCCGGATGATGAACCAGGCCGGCGGCGTCGCGGCCGGCGCGCAGAAGCAGTTCGCGGAGCTCATGGAGAAGTATCTGGTGGGCATGAACCTGCCGAGCCGGGCGCAGCTCGTCGGCATGGCCGAGCGCCTGCAATCGATCGAAAGCCAGCTCGACGAGATCAAGGCACTGCTGAGCGAGATGAACCGCAGCGCGGGCAATGTGGAAAGTGCGACAGCCGGCAAGCCGCGGCCGCCGCGCACCAAACGCCCGCCTGCGGAGAAAGCGCAAAAATGAACGCGCCCTCGATGAACGCGTCCTTGGGGATCGACGCAGCGTCGATCGCGGAGCGCATTCAATCCGAGGTGCAGCGGGCGATCCAGCGCAGCATCAAGGGTGTCGAATATTTCTCGACCTCGGGTCCTGCGCTCGGCTCTACGCCAAAGGATGTGCTGGCCAGCCGTGGAACCATGCAGCTCTACCACTATCGACCGCTGGCGGATGAAATCTATCGCGTGCCGGTCCTGATCGTGATGGCCACCACCAATCGCGGCTATATCCTCGACATGGTGCCCGGCCAGAGTTTCATCGAATTCCTGCTCAGGCGCGGCTACGACGTCTACATGCTCGACTGGACCGCGCCGAAACCGGAAGAGAAGAATCTCAGGATGGAGGATTACGTCCTCGACTTCATTCCGGACTGTGTTCGCCGGGTGCAGCAGGATTGCGGCGAGACCGATGTCTCCGTCATCGGCTATTGCTTCGGCGGCGTGCTGTCGCTGCTCTATGGCTCGATCTTCCACGACGGGCCGATGAAGAATTTGATCTGCTTCACCACGCCGATCGACTTCCGCGAGATGACGCTGTTCTCGAATTTCGCCGACCGGCGCTATTTCGACGTCGACCGCCTGATCGATAGCGTCGGCAACATGCCGCCCGAACTGATCCTGTCATCGTTCGAGATGCTGCGGCCGGCTTCGCGCGCGGCAAGCCAGGTGCAGCTCTGGGACAACATCTGGAACGACGAGTTCGTGAAGTCGTACCGGATGTTCGACCGCTGGGCGACCGACACGCTGCCGCTCGCCGGCGACTATTTCCGGACCATCACCAAGGACCTGATGTGGGACAACAAGCTCTATAACGACGCCATGTCGGTCGGCGGGCGTCCGGCGAAGCTTGCGAACGTCAAGGTGCCGATCCTGCACGCTGTCGCCGAGCACGATCACATCGTGCCCTATGAGGCGGCGCGACACTTGATCGCGAAAGTCGGCTCGACCGACAAGGAGGAGGTGGTCCTCAAAGGTGGCCATGTCAGCCTGGTCGCCGGCGCCAATGCGATCAAGCGGCTGTGGCCGAAACTGGATTCCTGGCTGGGGCAGCGATCGACATGAGTGAGACACGTCCTTATCCACGGCGCGTCAAGACCGAGGCCGGCGAGATCGAATTCCGTCTGATGTCGCGCGCCGACGAAGCCGCGGTGCTGGCTTTCGCGCAAAAGCTGCCGACGCATGATCTGCTGTTCCTGCCGCGCAACATCAGCGAGCCGAAGGTGCTATCGGCGTGGCTCAACGACATCGACCGCGGCGACATCATGAGCCTGCTGGCGCTGAGGGATGGCGTCGTGATCGGTTGCGGTACGCTGGTGCGCGACCGTCACTCCTGGTCGCCCCATGTCGGCGAGATCCGGATGGTGGTGTCCTTGGACGTCCGCGGGCAGGGGGTGGGGCGGGCGCTGGCGCAGGAGACGTTTGCCATTGCGCTCAGCGCTGGCCTCGAGAAGCTGTCGGTGCAGATGACGGTCGACCAGCGCAGCGCGATTGCCCTGTTCGAGGGCCTCGGCTTCCGGGCCGAGGCGCTGCTCCGCGACCATGTCCGGGATGTCGCCGGCGCGACCCACGACATCGTGGTGCTCGGGCACAATGTGGCGCAGGTCCGGGCTCAGATGGAGGCCTACGGCCTGCCGGGGGCGGTCGAGCCGCAGGTTTGACCAGCCTGCAGCCTGCCTGACGGGCAATTCGCCCGATATTACGACTGTTCACAGATTTGTGATATTGCACCGCAACATATATATTGCGATGCACCATTAACCATGGCATAAGGATGACGCCCTGGGCCAGATTTGGACGGGGTGAGCCCATAGCTCTAACCGAGGATGGAGAGACCCTATGACCACCGAGACCAATTCCGTTTTTGATAGCGTCAAGCAGGCCTTTGCGCCTGTGACCGAAGCTTTTACCAAGCTGCAAAACCTGGAAGTGCCGGAAGCCGCCCGTGAGTTCGTGAAGAAGCAGGCCGAGACCGCCAAGGTTCGTGCCGCAGACTTGCACGCCGGCTCGGAAAAGGTGACCGCCGTGATCGAATCCGCCGTTGCCGGTTCGGTTTCCGAGGCCGCCAAGATCAGCCGCAATATCCAGGAGGCGATCTATCAGGACGCGGAAGCGTTCTTCAACGGTATCGACAAGCTGGCTTCCGCCAAGTCGCTGAACGAAGCGGTGCAGATCCAGTCGGACCTGGTGCGTGCGCGCGGCGAAGTGTTCGTGTCGCGGGCCAAGTCTGCGACCGAATATGTCGGCAAGCTCGTCACCGAAGGTGCGAAGTCCGCGCAGGACAATTTCGCCAAGGTCTACAACAAGACGGCCTGATCGCGGCAGGCCTGCCAACTCTGGTTTTCCGAAGGGCCCGCCGGTTGCGGGCCTTCTTTTTTGTTGCTCCGTTATGCCCGGGCTTGTCCCGGGCATCCACGCGCTTTCTTGCCGCATGCACCGAAACGTGGATGGCCGGGACAAGCCCGGCCATGACGGCGGCGGGTGTGGCGCGATATGATCGCAGCCAACCAACTGTCGTTGAGCTGTCATGACCCTTCCCGCCACCTTCACCATCGCCACTCCCGCCGACGCGATCCGCGCGGCGGAGTTGCGGCGCGTGAAGTGGCTGGCGACCGGGGTATTAGTTGCGACGTTCGTGCTGTTCCTCGTCGCGAAAGGGCTGTTGCCGGTGCATCCCGTGTTCGGCTTCATCGCAGCCTTTGCGGAAGCGGCGACGATCGGCGGGCTCGCCGACTGGTATGCGGTGGTCGCCTTGTTCAAGCGTCCCTTGAGATTGCCGATCCCGCACACCGCGATCATCCAGAGCAATCAGGGCCGCATCGCCGAGAAGCTCGGCGAATTCATCGAGAAGAATTTCCTCGAAGCAGGGCCGGTGGAGGCCAAGCTGCGCGAGATCGATTTCGGCGCTTTCATCGCCGACTGGCTGCGGGACCGCAAGCGCTCGACCGATCTCGCTCGCTTTCTGCTGCGTCTGTTGCCGGAGGCGTTCTCGGCGACGGAGAATTCGGGATTGATGAAGTTCGTCAGCCGCCGCGTCACCGCGCAATTGCTGGCGATCGATCTGGCGCCGCTTGCCGCCGGCACGCTGCGCGGCTTCGTGCAGGAGGGAAAGCACGAGGGCCTGCTCGACGACATCCTGCGCGTCCTGCACCAGACGCTGACGACGAAGGAGACCATGGCTGTCATCCGCGACAAGGTCCGCGCGGAAATGCCGACGCTCCTGAGGCTCTATCGCGCCGACAAATTCGTCGTGAACCGGATCATCGCCTCCGCGACGAAATTCTTCGAGGAAGTCCGTGACGATCCGAAGCATCCGTTCCGCGGCGAGTTCGACCGCATGCTGCTGTCGTTCGTCGAGCGGCTCGGCAGCGATCGTGCCTTTGCCGATCGCATCAACCGATTGAAGCGCGATCTGCTGGCGCGGCCGGAACTTGAAGGCCTCGCGCGCAACATCTGGTCGAACCTGAAGGACTTCATCGAACGCAGCGCCTCTGGAGAGACGCAGGTCCTGCAGCAGTATCTGGCCAGGATGTTCGTGGAGGCGGGTGAAGCGCTGGCCGGCGACACTGAGCTGCGCGCCGAGATCAACGAGGGGTTGGTCGCGATCCTGCGGACAGTGGTCGCCGATCAGAAGAGCGGCGTTTCGACCTTCATCGCCGATCAGATGAAGGCCTGGGACATGCAGCAATTGATCTCGCTGCTCGAGATCAACGTCGGCAGGGACCTGCAATATATTCGCTTCAATGGTTCGCTGATCGGCGGCCTTGCCGGATTGATCTTGTACACCATCGAATATTTGCTGCGGCTGGTGTGACCGATCGGGTACGCGAGTTTTTGTTGTCATCTATGTGATCTGGTTAGCTTGAAAGTAGAAAGCCGTTTCCCTAGCTTTAATTGCGTATTGATCCGTTGGCCGGCTGCCGCAATGCGAAGGCCGGCGGGAAGGAGATGCCGTGCCCCTTGCCGCAGAGACGCTTCGCCCGCCGTCCAGGACGTTGATGCTGTTGGAGGGGCGCGCCATCCACGAACTCGGCGCCTTCCTCGGCGCTTTGCCGCTGTTGAGCCTCGCGCCGCGCGGCGATGGTCATCCGGTGCTGGTGCTGCCCGGCCTCGTCGCATCGGATCTCTCGACGCGGCCGCTGCGCGAGTTCCTGAGTAGCAAGGGCTGCGCGGTCAGCGGTTGGCGCCAGGGCCGCAATCTCGGCCTGCGCGCGGGCGTGCAGCAGGCGATGGTCGATCTCGTGCAGGAGATGAACGACAGCCATGGCCGCAAGGTCTCGCTCGTCGGCTGGAGCCTCGGCGGCCTCTATGCTCGCCAACTCGCCAAGATGATGCCTGAGCGCGTGCGCCAGGTGATCACGCTCGGCAGCCCCTTTGCGGCCGGGCCAAAATCGACCAACGCCTGGCAGGTCTATGAGATCGCGAGCGGCCGCCGCGCCGAGGAAGAGGACCCGCGCTTCGGTGGATCGCTGGCCAGCGCGCCTCCGGTGCCGACCACGGCGATCTTCAGCCGCACCGATGGCATCTGCGCCTGGCAAGGCTGCCGCGAGCAGGCCTCGGCGATGTCGGAAAGCATCGAGGTCGAAAGCAGCCATTGCGGCATGGGCCACCATCCCGCCGCCGTCTACGCGGTCGCCGACCGGCTGGCGCAGCGCGAAGGAGAGTGGGCGCCGTTCGATCGTGGCGGCTGGCGCGCCATGGTTTATCCGGATCCGAACCGGTAGGTTCCCACCTCGCCCCGCTCTTGCGGGGAGAGGTCGGATTGCGAAGCAATCCGGGTGAGGGGAGTCTCCGCGCACTCAGAAATATCGAATTTGCGGAGGCGGCTCCTCACCCCAGCCCTCTCAGAGCGAGCTGTGCTCGTCTCGGCCCCGCAAGAGCGGGGCGAGGGAGCAGAGCCACCATTGTCGCCCCAACGCGAAACGCGGTATGCGTGGACGCATGCCGCAGCCGCTTGACCGCATCATCGACCAGTTGAAGCGCGAGCCCTCGCGCACCGGCTCCATCGTCATCACCGTGTTCGGCGACGCTATCGTCCCGCGCGGCGGCTGCGTGTGGCTCGGCACGCTGCTGGATTTCTTCGCCTTCCTCGACATCGACGGCGGCGTGGTGCGCACCGCGATGTCGCGGCTCGCCGCCGACGGCTGGCTCGAGCGCAACAAGGTCGGCCGCAACAGCTTCTACCGACTGAATGAGAGGGGCCGGCAAACCTTCGACACCGCGACCAGGCACATCTACGATCCGCCGCCGCCGGACTGGACCGGGCGTTTCGAACTGCTGCTGATCGGCAATGGCGAGGATCGCGATGCCGCGCGCGAGGCGCTGAAGAACGCCGGCTTCGGCAGTCCGCTGCCGGGCGTGTGGGTCGCGCCGTCGGGCGTGCCGATCCCCGAAGAGGCCGCTAGCGCCATCCGTCTGGACGTTTCGGCCGAAGATGAAAACGGGCGGCGGCTGCTCAGCGAGAGCTGGCCGCTCGATCGCACCGCGGATGCCTATCAGAAATTCATCAGGACGTTCGAGCCGTTGCGCGGCTGGCTCGCGCGTGGAGAGGAACTCACCGACGCGGACGCGTTCACGGCCCGCATCCTCCTGATCCATTACTACCGCCGCGTGGTGCTGCGCGATCCGCTGCTGCCGAGCGCGCTATTGCCGAAGGACTGGCCGGGGAGTGCAGCGCGAAAGCTCTGCGGCGAAATCTATCGCGGCGTGCTGGCCTTATCCGAACAATGGCTTGACCGGCATGCGACCACTGAGGATGGGCCGCTGCCGAAGCCCGGCGTGGAACTTTCACGGCGGTTCGAGGATGCGTAAATATATTACAAGAATGCTTGCAAGAATTAGAATTTTGATATAGATCAAAGACAATAAAAATTCGGGAGGTCGGGCATGTACACGCAGACGCTGAATACGTCTGACGCAGATGACCGCAATGTCGAGGACGCCGCGCGCGCCACCGCGTTTCAGGCGCGCATCGATGCCGACGAGCGCATCGAGCCGAACGACTGGATGCCCGCGGCCTATCGCAAGACGCTGACGCGGCAGATTTCCCAGCACGCTCATTCCGAAATCGTCGGCATGCTGCCCGAGGGCAACTGGATCACGCGCGCGCCGACGCTGCGCCGCAAGGCCGCGCTGCTCGCCAAGGTGCAGGACGAATGCGGCCACGGGCTTTATCTCTACGCCGCCGCCGAGACGCTCGGCACCTCGCGCGAAGAGCTCGTCGACGCGATGCTGACGGGCAAGGCGAAGTATTCCTCGATCTTCAACTATCCGACGATGACCTGGGCCGACATCGGGACCATCGGCTGGCTGGTCGATGGCGCCGCCATCATGAACCAGATCCCGCTGTGCCGCTGCTCCTATGGCCCTTATGCGCGGGCGATGATCCGCGTCTGCAAGGAGGAGTCGTTCCATCAGCGCCAGGGTTTCGAGATCATGCTGACGTTGTGCCGCGGCACCGATGAGCAGAAGGCAATGGCGCAGGATGCGCTGAACCGCTGGTGGTGGCCGGTGCTGATGATGTTCGGCCCGCCCGACAAGGTGAGCCAGCACAGCGACACCTCGACGAAATGGAAGATCAAGCGCTTCTCCAACGACGAGCTGCGGCAGAAATTCGTCGATGCAACCGTGCCGCAGGCGCAGTTCCTCGGCCTCACCATTCCCGACTCCGAGATGAAGCAGGACGAAGCCGGCCACTGGGTGCCCGGCCCGATCGATTGGGCCGAATTCAAGCAGGTGCTCGCGGGCAACGGCCCTTGCAACCGCGATCGTCTCGCTGCGCGTCGTAAGGCGCATGACGAGGGCGCCTGGGTACGCGAGGCGGCGGCCGCTTACGCCGAGAAGCGCAGGCGCCGGCAGTTCGCGCAGGCTGCTGAATAAAGGAGGCCGAGATGGCCACGCCGAATAGTCCGCTCTGGGAAGTCTTCATCCGCAGTCGCAACGGGCTTGCGCACAAGCATGTCGGCTCGCTGCATGCCGCCGACGCTACGCTGGCGCTGCAGGCCGCGCGCGACATCTACACCCGCCGCGGCGAGGGCCTTTCGATCTGGGTGGTGCCGTCGAGCGCGATCACCGCCTCCGACCCGGCCGAAAAGGGCATGATGTTCGAACCGGCGGAGTCGAAGATTTACAGGCACCCGACGTTTTACGACGTGCCCGAGGAAGTCGGACATATGTAGCCGTCATTGCGAGCGAAGCGAAGCAATCCATAGTGCCACTTGCGGAGACGTGGATTGCTTCGTCGCTTCGCTCCTCGCAATGACGACTGAACAAGCAGGTGGATCGCTATGGCCGTCGCCAACATCCAAATCTCCGAAACGCCGCTCGTGCTCTACACATTGCGGCGCGCCGACGATGCGCTGATCCTGGGCCACCGTCTGTCGGAATGGTGCGGACACGCGCCAACGCTCGAAGAGGACATGGCGCTCGCCAATATGGGGCTCGATCTCCTCGGACAGGCGCGCGAGCTTTACAGCTACGCCGCCAAGGTCGAGGGCAAGGACAACGACGAGGACAAGTTCGCTTATCTGCGCGACGTCAGGCAGTACCGCAATCTCCTCCTGGTCGAGCAGCCGAACGGCGATTTCGCGCGCACCATGGTGCGGCAGTTCTTCCATGCCGCCTTCGCCGATCTCTATTGGCGTGCGATGATGCAGTCGAAGGATGCGACGCTCGCGGCGATCGGGGCGAAATCCGAGAAGGAGAGCGCCTATCATCTCAGGCATTCGTCGGAATGGATCATCCGGCTCGGCGACGGCACCGAGGAAAGCCATCGCCGCGCACAGACGGCGATTGAGGATCTCTGGTCCTTCACCGGCGAGATGTTCGCCGTCGACGACTCTGAGCGCGGTCTGATCGATGCCGGTATCGCAGTCGACCCGGCGCTGCTGCATCCGCAATGGCTGAAGACGATAACCGCTGTGGTGGACGAGGCGACGCTTCGCTTGCCGGCGAGCAACTGGATGCAGCAGGGCGGCCGCAGCGGCCGGCACAGCGAGCATCTCGGCCATCTCCTCAGCGAATTGCAGTCGCTGCAGCGAACCTTTCCGGGGGCGACATGGTGAGCGCTGTCATCAGCAATGCCGATCTGCGCCGGCGCGCCTGGGACGCGGCTGCACAGGTGGTCGATCCCGAGATTCCCGTGCTGACCATCGCCGATCTCGGCGTGCTGCGCGATGTCGCGGTTCAGGACGGGCGGGTCGAAATCGCGATCACGCCGACCTATTCCGGCTGCCCCGCCATGAACGTGATTGCGCTGGAGATCGAGCTGGCGCTCGAGCGCGAGGGCATTCGCGGCCCGAAGATCCGCACTGTGCTATCGCCGGCCTGGACCACCGACTGGATGAGCGAGGATGGCCGCCGCAAGCTGAAGGAGTACGGCATCGCACCGCCGCTGCCCGGCAGCTCACGCCGCGCGCTGTTCGGCCGGCAACGGGTGGCGTGTCCGCAATGCGGGTCCGAAGACACCGAATTGCTGTCCGAATTCGGCTCGACCTCCTGCAAGGCGCTGTGGCGCTGCAGGAGTTGCCGCGAACCATTCGATTATTTCAAGTGTCATTGACCATGTCACTCGCCCCCCGATTCCATCGCCTTGCCGTTAACGACCTGCGCCGCGAGACCGCGGACGCGATATCGATGACGTTTGCGATTCCGAAGGAACTCGCAAGCGATTACAGCTTTGCGCCTGGTCAATATCTGACGCTGCGCACCATGCTGGACGGCGAGGAAGTACGCCGATCCTATTCGATCTGTTCCGGCCCTGATGATGGCGAATTGCGCATTGCCGTGAAGAAGGTCGATGGCGGCGCGTTCTCGAACTGGGCGGCGGAAGACCTTAAAGCCGGCGACGAACTCGATGTGATGACGCCGACCGGCCGCTTCGGCGTCGCGCCGGCGCCGGAGGAGGCCCGGATTTACGTCGGCTTTGCCGCGGGAAGCGGCATCACCCCGATCCTGTCGATCGTCAAGGGCGTGCTGGCGCGCGAGCCGCAAAGCCGCTTCTTCCTGTTCTACGGCAACCGCTCGACCTCAGGCATGCTGTTCCTCGAAGAGCTGGAGGAATTGAAGGATCGCTTCCTGCAGCGGTTCTCGCTGTTCCACGTCATCTCGGGCGAGGAGCAGGACATTCCGATCCTGCACGGCCGGCTCGACGGCGAGAAGGTGAGGGTGCTGTTGCGCTCACTGGTGCCGGCGGCAAGTGTCGATCACGTCTTCATCTGCGGCCCGATCGGGATGAACGAGGAGATCGCGGCGACCTGCCGCGACCTTGGCCTCGGCGATGACAAGATCCACGTCGAGCGCTTCGTCTCCGAGTTCGGCGGCAAACCGCGGCCGAAAAAGATCGTGGAGCCGGGCGCACCGCCGAAGGCGCTGGCCTCGCTGATCATCGACGGCAAGCGGCGCGAGGTGCCGGTTGCGGACGGTGAAGCCATCCTCGACGCGGCGCTGCGTGCGGGCATCGATCTGCCCTTCGCCTGCAAGGGCGGCATGTGCTCGACCTGCCGCGCCAAACTGGTCGAAGGCAAGGCGGAGATGGAGCTGAACTATTCGCTGGAGCCGTGGGAATTGCAGGCCGGGTTCATCCTGACCTGCCAGGCGCGGCCGTGCTCGGACAAGGTCGTGGTCGATTACGACCACGTATAGAGCTTCAAGTCGCGTTGACAGGTAGGGCAGCGCGTCTCACAAATCATGCCAAGAGGCCCATGTAACGGGCCCGCCGACAGGGAGTTGAACGTGAACGTCAAGGCCACGCTTTCGCCTGAGGACCTCGCCCGCGCCTGCGCCGAGGCGATGTGGAAGGAGGACGACGCCAGCAAGGGCCTCGGCATGGAGATCGTCGAGATCAAGCCGGGGCAGGCGACGCTTGCGATGACGATCGCGCCGCACATGGTCAACGGCCAACGCATCGCCCATGGCGGCTTCATCTTCACGCTGGCCGATTCCGCGTTCGCCTTTGCCTGCAACAGCCACAATGAACGCGTCGTCGCCGCGCAAGGCAGCATCACCTTCATCCGGCCCGGCAGGCTCGGCGACCGCCTGATCGCCACCGCACGCGAGATCTCGCGCAACGGACGGTCCGGAATATATGACGTCCGCGTCACGGCAGGCGATGATGTGATCGCCGAATTTCGTGGCCATTCTCGCGTGATCGGCGGCTCATGGCTGCCGACAGCGGACAACGAGACCAAGCAAAAATAGACGATCGAAGGAAACGCGCCATGGCCGTGCCAAAGCTCAAGTCGACGGGAAGTGGTTACAGCGCTGAGATGGACGAAACTGAGGGCGCCTCGCGCGATGCGATCATGGCACTGCAGACCAAGCGGCTGGCATGGTCGCTGCAGCACGCCTATGACAACGTTGCGCATTACAAGCGCGTCTTCGATGCGGCCGGCGTGCATCCGTCCGATTTCAGGGAGCTTTCCGACCTCGCGAAATTCCCCTTCACGGCCAAGACCGACCTGCGCGACAATTATCCGTTCGGCATGTTCGCGGTGCCGCGCGAAAGACTGGTGCGCGTCCATGCCTCCTCCGGCACGACAGGCAAGCCGATTGTGGTCGGCTACACGCAGGCCGATATCGACATCTGGTCGGACGTGATGGCGCGCTCGATCCGCGCCGCCGGCGGCCGCCGCGGCATGATCATCCACAATGCCTACGGCTATGGCCTGTTCACCGGTGGCCTCGGCGTGCACTACGGCGCCGAGCAGCTCGGCTGCACCGTGGTGCCGGTCTCCGGCGGCATGACCGAACGTCAGGTGCAGCTCATCAACGACTTCCGGCCCGAGATCATCACGGTGACGCCGAGCTATATGCTGGCGATCCTGGACGAGTTCAGGCGGCAGCGGCTCGAGCCGCGACAATCATCGCTGAAGTTCGGCATCTTCGGCGCCGAACCCTGGACCAACGCGATGCGCGCCGAGATCGAGCACGCCTTCGACATGGACGCGACCGATATCTATGGCCTGTCGGAGGTGATCGGCCCCGGCGTTGCGCAGGAATGCGTGGAGAGCAAGGACGGGCTGCACATCTGGGAAGATCATTTCTATCCTGAAGTGATCGATCCCGAGACCGGACAAGTGCTGCCCGACGGCGAGAAGGGCGAACTGGTCTTCACCTCGCTGACCAAGGAAGCCTTTCCCGTGATCCGCTACCGCACCCGCGACCTCACGCGCTTGCTGCCGGGCACCGCCCGGCCGGGCATGCGGCGGATGGAGAAGGTGACCGGCCGCTCCGACGACATGATCATCCTGCGTGGCGTCAACGTGTTTCCGACCCAGATCGAGGAGGCGCTGCTCGCGACCGATTGGTGCGGCGGCCATTTCATCATCGAGCTGTCGCGCGAAGGCCGCATGGACGAGATGACGGTGCTCGCCGAAGCCCGCCCCGAAAGCTGGGACGGCAGCGGCCTTGCCGTGCATGCCGAGAAGGTCTCGATTTTCATCAAGAATACGATCGGCATCACTGCGCGCGTTCAAGCCGTCGCCCCCGAAACCCTGGAGCGTTCGCTCGGCAAGGCCAAACGGGTTTACGACAAGCGACCGAGGGGGTAACTCTCACCCGCACAGCAACTGGCAGCTCAGGATGATCGGGTAGGTTCCCGTCATTGCGAGCGGAGCGAAGCAATCCATCGCGCCGCTTGTGGAGACGTAGATTGCTTCGCTCCGCTCGCAATGACGGGCTGGTACCACCCAACCCCCGTAACGGACCAACGCCTCAATGCCGACATCAAGCAACCAATCAATCCAAGCCCGCTGCGTTCGCCTGCTGGCCAAAGCCGACAACCCTGCCGCGCTTGCGCCGACCGTGGAAACACACGCGCTCTCACGCGCCGCGAACGAGGTGCTGATCGAGATCAAGGCTGCCGCCGTCAATCCATCCGATGTGAAGGCCGCGACCGGGCTGATGCCTTACGCGGTGTTTCCACGCACGCCGGGCCGCGACTATGCCGGCGTCGTCATCGACGGGCCCGAGGGGTGGATCGGGCGCGAGGTGTTCGGCTCGTCCGGCGATCTCGGCATTCGCCGCGATGGCACGCATGCGACGCATCTCGTGGTCGAGGCAGACGCAGTGATGGAAAAACCTAAGGGCATTTCATGGGAGGAGGCCGCCGGCATCGGCGTGCCCTTTGTGACCGCGATCGAAGGCTTTCGCCGCGCCGGGCTGCCGAAGCCAGGCGAGACCGTGCTGGTGATGGGCGTCAATGGCAAGGTCGGGCAGGCAGCGGTGCAGATCGCGACCTGGCAAGGTGCGAGTGTCATCGGCGTGGCCCGCAAGAGCGAGCCCTACGAAGGCCACAGCAACGCGAAGGTCGAGATGATCGATGCCTCAAGCACCGATGTGGCGGCGCGCGTGCGCGAACTCACCGGCGGCAAGGGCGCCGACATCGTCTTCAACACGGTTGGCGATCCCTATTTTCAGGCCGCGCACAAATCTCTGGCGCTGCGTGGGCGGCAGATCCTGATCGCGGCGGTTGACCGCATCGTGCAGTTCAACATCCTCGAATTCTATCGCGGTCAGCACACCTATGTCGGCATTGATACGCTGGGCCTGTCGTCGATTGCGACCGGCGCTGTGCTGCGTGAACTCGGCCCCGGAGTTGCGAGCGGGCACCTGAGGCCGTTTCCGATCAAGGCGAGCGCGATCTATCCGCTGGAGCAGGCGCGATCAGCGTTTTTCGCCGTCGCCGGCTCCTCGCGAGACCGCGTGATCCTGCGGCCGTGATGGATTGACGCCGTCATTGCGGGGAGCGGAAGCGACGAAGCAATCCATGCCTCAGCAAGTGGCGAGATGGATTGCTTCGCTTCGCTCGCAATGACGCCAATGTCCGGCGGCTAGCGGGTGCAAGACTTTCTCAATCCGCGGCCTTCGTCACGATCCGCACCTCCGACGTCAGCGTCCGGTGCACCGGGCACTTGTCGGCGATCTCCATCAGCCGCTTGCGCTGGTCGTCGTCGAGCGAGGGGCCATCGATCTTGATGACACGGTCGATCTGGTCGAGCATGCCTTCGCGCGTCTCGCACTCCGCGCAATCCTTGGCGTAGATCTTGCTGTGCGTCAGCGTTACCGTGACGCGATCGAGCGGCAGCGCCTTGCGGTCGGCGTACATGCGCATCGTCATCGAGGTGCAGGCGCCAAGTCCCGCGAGCACGAGATCGTAAGGGCCGGGCCCTGAGTCCTTGCCGCCGACGGCGGCCGGTTCGTCCGCCAGCAATCGGTGCGGGCCGACGGTGACGATCTGTTGGAACTTGCTGTCGCGCGTCTCGCGCACCACGACACGGCGCGGCGCCTCGGTGAGATCTACCGGAGGCCCGAGCACCGCCGGCCCGACATAGCGCTCCGACCAGGCCGCGATAACGTCGGCGGCATAGCTGGTGTCTCGCTTGTCTGCGAGGAGATGATCGGCGTCGGCGAGCGAGACGAAGCTCTTGGGGTGCTTTGCCGCGATGAACAGCTTGGTGGCGTTCTCGATGCCGACGGTGTCGTCGGTCGGCGTATGCATGATCAACAGCGCCTTGTGCAGCTTTGCGACCTGCGCCAGCAGATTCTGCTCGGCGATGTCATCGAGGAATTCGCGCTTGATGCGGAACGGCCGGCCGGCGAGCGAGACCTCGACTTCACCTTGCTCACGGATGTTCTCGACCTGGTCCTTGAGCAAGTGGGTGACGTGGGCGGGATCGGACGGCGCGGCGATGGTGACGATGGCCTTCGCCTCCGGAATCTGCGCGGCCGCGGCGAGGATCGCGGCACCGCCGAGGCTGTGGCCGATCAGGAGATCGGGCGCTTTGCGGGTTTCGCGCAGGTGATCGGCGGCGCGGACGAGATCGGCGACGTTGGAGGAGAACGTCGAATTGGCGAAATCGCCTTCGCTGGAGCCGAGCCCCGTGAAATCGAAGCGCAGCACCGCGATGCCTTTGGCGGCAAGCGCGACCGCGATGCGCTTGGCGGCCAGCACGTCCTTGCCGCAGGTGAAGCAATGCGCAAACAGCGCATAGGCGTGAATCTCGCCGTCAGGCGTGTCCAACGCGGCGGCGAGCTGGTGTCCTTCCGAGCTTGCGAACTGGAAGCGTTCAGTCGGCACGGCTACCCTCCATCACGGTTTCCCTTCACCTCTCCCATAGGGAGAGGTCGGCGTGCAGCGCCGGGTGAGGGGTTCAGGTCCCTCGATAGAGCGTAACCCCTCACCCGAATTTCTCGCTACGCTCTAAATTCGACCTCTCCCTACGGGAGAGGTGAAGAACGCCACCGACAACAGTCAATCACCCGAATAACGTTCTTCCTTCCAGGGATCGCCGCGGTTGTGATAGCCGCGGACTTCCCAATAGCCGGGCTTGTCCTGCGTCACGAATTCGATCGCCTGCAGCCATTTGGCGCTCTTCCAGAAATAGAGATGCGGCACCACGAGCCGCACGGGGCCGCCATGCTCTTCGGTCAGCGGTTTGCCTGACCAGCCATGCGCAAGCAGCGCGTCCTCGGCGGCAAAATCCTCAATCGCCAGATTGGTGGTGTAGCCGTCATAGGAATGCAGCACCACGAAGCGCGCATCCTCATGTGGCTGGCAGGCGGCCAAGAGATCGCGGGTCGCAAGACCCTGCCATTGATTGTCGTAGCGCGACCAGGTGGTGACGCAATGGATGTCGGAGACGAATTGCGATTGCGGCTGCGCGGTGAACTGCGCCCAATCCCAGAACACCGGATGTTCCACCGCGCCATAGACGTCGAGCCGCCAGCGCTCGCGGGGAATCTCGGGCGTCAATCCGAGATCGAGCGTCGGCCAGTCGCGGGTGAGATGCTGGCCCGGCGGCAGGCGTTGCTCGTCGGGACGCGTGATCCTGCCGGTGAGGAAGCGGCCTTCGCGCGCCCAGCGCTCCTTGCTGCGCGTCAGCTTGCTTTCCGGCGGCGGCTCCTGGTCGTCAGCCATTTGTCGTCACTCGTGGCGATGCATCGCTGATTCATGCTTGGTGTCGCGCATGGTTGCATAGATCAGGAGCGAGAGGAAGATCATGCCGCTGAGGTAATAGTAGAACCATTGTTCGTGACCAAGGCTCTTGAAATAGAGCGCGATCGCGGGCGCTGTGCCGCCGAACAGAGACACCGTGATCGCATAGGGCAGGCCGACGCCGAGCGCGCGGACATTGGTCGGAAACAGTTCGGCCTTCACCACAGCGTTGATCGACGTGTAGCCGGCGGTGAAGATCCAGGCGCCGCAGATCAAGAGGAACGCGATGAAGGGCGATTTGGTATCTTTCAGCGTGGTCAGGATCGGAACGGTCGCGAGCGTGCCGGCGACACCGAAGAAGATCAGGAGCGGCTTGCGGCCGATCCGGTCGGACAGCGCGCCGTAGAGCGGTTGCAGAATGGTCGCGAAGATCAGCGAGCCGAAGATCACGAAAGTGGTTTGGTCCTCGGTGAGGCCGACCGACAATTTGACGAAGGTCTGCATGTAGGTGGTGAAGGTGTAGAAAGCCGCGGTGCCGCCCGCGGTCAGCCCGACCACCAGCAGCAATTCGCGCGGATAGTTCAGAAGCTTCGTGATCGAGCCGGTCGGCTTGCTGACCTTCTTTGCTTCCTCGAAGGCGTCGGTCTCCTGCAGGCTGCGCCGCATCACCGCTGCGATCACGGCAAGCGCCGCACCGATCGCGAAGGGAATCCGCCAGCCCCAGTCCTTGAGCTGTTCCGGCGTCAAGAACACCTTCTGCAGCAGGAGCAGCACGATGATCGCGGTGAGCTGGCCGCCGATCAAGGTGACGTATTGGAAGCTCGAATAGAAACCGCGATTCTTGGCGTCGGCGACTTCGCTGAGATAGGTGGCGCTCGCGCCATATTCGCCACCGAGGCTGAGACCCTCGATCACGCGCGCCAGCGCAAGGATCACGGGCGCGGCAAAGCCGATCGTGGCGTAGGTCGGCGTCACCGCGATGATCAGCGAGCCGAAGCACATGCAGACCACGGAGATCGTGAGCGACAGCCGGCGTCCGTAACGGTCGGCGATGAAGCCGAACAGCCAGCCGCCGAGCGGTCGCATCAGGAAGGTCGCGGCGAATATCACGGCCGCATTGAGCTGCTGCACCACCGGATCGTTGCCGGGAAAGAACGCTGGCGCGAAATACAGCGCAAACGCCGTGTAGGCGTAGAAGTCGTACCACTCGATGAGATTGCCGACCGAGCCGATGAAGATCGCCTTGATCCGTCGTTCGACGTCACGAATGTCGATGGGCTCGTCGGCGATCCTAGCGGCCTGATCTGTCATATTGGAACTCCACGCACGGCAATTTGATCATCCGGCCCGACACACTTCACGAGGTCGGGAACTGGTTGCGGCCCCGGTAGCACGTCAAATGTCGCCAGCGCAATTGCCGATGGGCGTGTCTTTCTCCTCTCGATAGCCCTCATCCTGAGAGCCTGCGGAGCAGGCGTCTCGAAGGATGGGCCCCGGGTGAGATCGGGGCCTCATGGTTCGAGACGGCGCTGCGCGCCTCCTCACCATGAGGGGAGAGATCCTTATCTCGGCGCCCGCGGATCGATCGGAGTGGTGCAGTGCACGCCCAAAATATCCTCCAGCACCTTCGCGCCGGCCAATAGCTGAGCTTCGCCGCGTGGCGGTGCCACCATCTGCAATCCGACCGGCAGGCCGGAGGCGGTGAAGCCGCAGGGCAGGGACAGCGCCGGACAACACGCAAGTGTGATCGCATAGACGATGCCGAGCCACTGCACGTAATTGTCGAACTTCTTGCCGTCGCATTCAGCGACATAGCGGTTCTCGATCGGGAACGGCGCGACGATGGTCGCAGGCGTCAGCAACAGGTCGTAGCTGCCGAAGAATTCGAGGGTGCGCGCCGTCATGGCGACGCGCTGGGCCTCGGCGCGCTCGAGTTGCTCGACCGTCAACTTCAGGCCTTCCTCGATGTTCCAGATCACCTCCGGCTTGAGCATGTCGCGCTTGGTGCGAAGCAGCGCCGCCTTGGTTACAGCGAAGTCGAACGCGCGCAGCACGTGGAAGCATTCATGAGCTTCGCTGAGGTCGGGATACGCTTCCTCGACGATGGCGCCTGCTTCGGCAAAGCGTTCCGCCGCGCTGCGCGTGATCGCCTTTACTTCGGGATCAACCGGGGTGATGCCGAGGTCGGGCGAATAGGCGATGCGTTTCGGCCTCTTGCCGGAGCGCGTCGCTGACAGGAACGACGCCGTCGGCGCCGGCAGCGACAGCGGGTCGGCGGCATACTCGCCGCTCATCGCGTCGAGCAGCAGCGCGAGATCCTCGACGTTGCGCGCCATCGGGCCGTGAACGGTCAGGTTGCGATCGATCATGGCGCTCGGCGTGTGGGCGACGCGGCCGATGCTGGGCCGCATTCCGACGATGCCGCAGAAGCTGGCTGGATTGCGCAGCGATCCACCCATATCGGTGCCGTGGGCAAGCCATGCCATTCCGGTCGCCAGCGCGACCGCCGCTCCGCCGGAAGAGCCGGCTGCCGAGCGCGACGTATCCCAGGGGTTCAACGTCGCCCCGAACACTTCATTGAAGGTGTTGGCGCCGGCCCCGAATTCCGGCGTGTTCGACTTGGCGTAGACCACACCGCCATTCGCTTCCAGATTCGTGACGACGATATCGGACCTGGTGGCGACGGTATCCTTGAAGATCGGCGATCCCTGCGTGGTGCGCACATCAGCGACATTCGTGAGATCCTTGATCGGCACCGGCAGGCCGGCGAGCAGGCCACGCTCAGGGGCCGGCTTCTGCATCAACGCCTTGGCGTGCTGCCGGGCACGGTCGAAGCACAGGATCGGGAGCGCGTTGACCTTGTCGTCGACTTCGGTGATCCGTTTTTCCAGGACATCGAGCAGGTCGAGCGGGGTGACCTCGCCAGATCGCAATTTGTCGACGACTGTGCAGGCGCTCTCCCGCACCAGGCCTTGATCCGTCACTCGCATCTCCATTGATTGCAGTTCGTAATAGCGGAGGGAATAGTGCTCTAGACCAATTTCCGGAAAAGTGGAAACGTGCTGGGGGAATGGCTGGAACCGGAGATCTGCTGATGACGACACCCTTCTCTGCGCTCGATTGGCGCGACATGAGCCAGGAGGAGCGAGACCGCGGCCTTAACAACGGTGCCGCAGTTTTAGGCAGCGGTGATATCGTTGCGGGCTGGGGCGAGCGCTCCGCCGAGCTGCGCAAGCGCTATCCCAATCACATCGATCTCCGCTATGGCCCGCGTGAGCGCAACCGCATCGATTTCCTCAAAGCGGGCGAGCGCGCGCCGACGCTGCTGTTCATCCATGGCGGCTATTGGCAGATGCGGTCGAAGGAGTTCTTCACCGTGATGGCTGAAGGAGCGATGGCGCATGGCATCAATGTCGCGCTGATCGGCTATACGCTCGCACCGGAGGCGACGCTCGACGAGATCGTCGCCGAGATCCACGCCGGCATCGACTTCCTCGCGAAACAGTTGCCGGCGCTGGGCGCGGCCGAAACCGAGCTTGTGGTGTCCGGCTGGTCGGCCGGCGGTCATCTGACCGCGATGGCGCTGTCGCATCCGCATGTGCGGGGCGGGGTCGCGATCTCTGGCATCTATGATCTCGAGCCGATCCGGATGAGCTATCTCAACGTCAAGCTCGGGCTCGACGAGGCGGCTTCCCACCGCAATTCTCCGATGGAGCAGGCGGGCGGGCCGCCGAAGCCGCTGTCGCTGGTGGTCGGCAGCGGCGAACTGCCGCTCTTGCGCAAGCAGACCGCCGATTTTGCCGGGCACCGCGCCAATTATGGATTGCCGGTGACGTATGAGGAGATTCCCGGCGCTGACCATTTTTCAATCATGGACGAGATGATGTCGCCGAAGGGACGGATCACGACGCTGATTCGGCGGCTGTGCGAGGGCGAGTGAGGCCAACGTCATTGCGAGGAGCGTGAGCGACGAAGCAATCCATACTGTCTCCGCGGATGCGATGGATTGCTTCGCTTCGCTCGCAATGACGGTGGTAGCCATCACCACCCCGCGCTAATGCCGCCGTCGACCGTATAGATCACGCCTGAGGTATAACCCGCGCGGTCGGACGCCAGGAACGCCATGAGGTCGGCGATCTCGCGCGCGTGGGCCGGGCGGCCGAGCGGCAGGCTCTTCTGGAATTCCTTGTAGCGGTTCTCGTCGCCGAACTGATGTTTGGCGCGGGTCTTGAGCAGCGTGACATGCCGGTCGGTGCCGACGGGACCGGGGTTGATGCC
This sequence comes from Bradyrhizobium sp. Ses1, assembly GCF_059512365.1. NCBI lineage: Bacteria > Pseudomonadati > Pseudomonadota > Alphaproteobacteria > Hyphomicrobiales > Nitrobacteraceae > Bradyrhizobium > Bradyrhizobium sp. Ses1. Next base: position 131,134 of record NZ_JCAMOQ010000002.1, on the reverse strand, counting down.
GACGATGCGGATGTTGTCGGCAAGGCTCTTGCCGCCGAGCGCGCGGGTCAGCGCCATCAGCGCGGCGTTGCCGGCACTGCCCGCGATATAGTTGGCATCGAATTTCTCGCCGGCGGCGCCGATGTCGTTGATGATCACGCCGCCGCCACGCGCCTTCATCTGTGCGTAGATCGCGCGGGTGAGATTGATATAGCCGAACACCTTGAGTTCCCAGGCGTGTCGCCAGGTCGCCTCATCGATCTTGTCGATCGAGCCGCCGGGAATATCGCCGGCATTGTTGACGAGGATGTCGATGTCGGCTGCCTCTTTTGCCAATCGCGCCAGATCCTCCGGCTTGCGCAGGTCGACGATCGATGTCGCGGCATCGATCTGGTGGGCCGAGCGCAGGCGGTCGGCCAGCGCCTTCAACTGGTCGCCGCTGCGGGCGGCCAGCAGCAGATGGCAGCCTTCCTCGGCAAAGGCTTCGGCGGCGGCCGCGCCGATGCCCTTGGAGGCGCCGGTAATCAGAACGCGCTTGCCGCGCAGATGCAGGTCCATGGCAATACTCGCTGTTGCTGGAGGGGATCGGAGAAAAGTCGGCGGAATTGGTAGGTGGATCACGCCTTGACCGTCAACATTGCACTGCAGCGTTGCGCCGGGGCGAAGTTTGGTCCATTGCAGGGCGCGAGAATAGACGGCGCCTCAAGCCGGGCAAATCACAAGGGTGTTCTTCATGGCCAACGCAAAGAAACAGTATCGGATCGCGGTCATTCCCGGCGACGGCATCGGCAAGGAGGTGATGCCGGAGGGGCTGCGTGTGCTCGAGGCCGCCGCGAAGAAACATGGCGTCGCCGTGCAGTTCGACCATTTCGATTTCGCCTCCTATGACTATTACGAGAAGCACGGCCAGATGATGCCGGATGACTGGAAGGAGCAGATAGGCAAGCACGACGCGATCTATTTCGGCGCGGTCGGCTGGCCGGCCAAGATTCCGGATCACGTCTCGCTGTGGGGCTCGCTGATCAAGTTCCGCCGTGAGTTCGACCAGTATGTCAATTTGCGCCCGGTGCGGCTGATGCCCGGCGTGCCGTCGCCGCTCGCGAACCGCAAGCCCGGCGATATCGATTTCTGGGTGGTGCGCGAGAACACCGAAGGCGAATATTCGTCCGTTGGCGGGCGGATGTTCCCGGACACCGAGCGTGAGTTCGTGACGCAGCAGACGGTGATGACCCGCATCGGCGTCGACCGCATCCTGAAATTCGCCTTCGACCTCGCGCAGTCGCGGCCGAAGAAGCATCTGACCTCCGCGACGAAGTCGAACGGCATCTCGATCACCATGCCCTATTGGGACGAGCGCGTGGAGGCGATGGCGAAGAAGTATCCGTCGGTGAAGTGGGACAAGTACCACATCGACATCCTGACCGCGAACTTCGTGCTGCATCCGGACTGGTTCGACGTCGTGGTCGGCTCCAATCTGTTCGGGGATATCCTCTCCGATCTCGGCCCGGCCTGCACCGGCACCATCGGCATTGCGCCCTCGGGCAACATCAATCCGGAAGGCGATTTCCCGTCGGTGTTCGAGCCGGTGCACGGCTCGGCGCCCGATATCGCGGGCCAAGGGATCGCCAACCCCATCGGCATGATCTGGTCAGGCGCGATGATGCTGGAGCATCTCGGCGAGAAGCCGGCGGCGGACGCGGTGGTCGGCGCGATCGAACGCACGCTCGCCGAACGCACGCTCCGCACCCGCGACCTCGGCGGCAATGCGGATACCGAGGCTTGCGGCAAGGCAGTCGCGGAGATGGTGGATTAAGACGCCGTCCATCGTCATTGCGAGGAGCGAAGCGACGAAGCAATCCATGTGTCAGCAAGTGGCGGGATGGATTGTTTCGCTTCGCTCGCAATGACGGCGCTGGATGGTCCGTAGGGTGGGCAAAGCGCAGCGTGCCCACCGTCACCTGCACCGCTCGCAATGGTGGGCACGCTTCGCTTTGCCCACCCTACGACGTCACGATCCGTCGGCAATGCTCCCAGGCGGCATGCAGCAGGTTCTCGCTGGCTTCCGGCGTGCGGAAGGCGGAATGCGCCGAGAGCGTGACGTTTGGCAGTTTCGTCAGCGGATGATCCGCAGGCAGCGGCTCGACGGTGAAGACATCGAGCCCGGCGTGGCGGATGTGGCCTGAGTTCAGCGCATCGATCATCGCTGCTTCGTCGACGATGGCGGCCCGGGCGGTGTTGACGAAGATGACGCCCGGCTTCATCGCGGCGATGCGCTCGCGGGTGATGAAGCCTCTTGTGTCGTCGTTGAGCAGAAGATGCAGCGAGACGACATGGCTCTGCGCCAGCAGCGTGTCGAGATCGACGAAGTCAACGCCCGGATAGCTCTTCGGCGAGCGGTTCCAGGCGATCACGCGCATTCCCGAGCCCACCGCGATGCGCGCGACTTCAGCCGCGATCCCGCCGAATCCGATCAGGCCGAGCGTCTTGCCGGTGAGCTGCATGCCGTCTTCGCGCAGCCACTTGCCGGCGCGCATCTCGCGGTCCATCTGCGCCAGCACGCGGGCGGAGGCCCACATCAGCGCGATCGCGGACTCCGCCACGGCGGTGTCGCCATAGCCCTTGATCAGATGCACGGAGATGCCGAGTTCGGCGAGCTCCTCCGGATTCATGTAGCTGCGCGCGCCGGTGCCGAGGAACACGACGTGCTTCAGCCCGCCGCACTGCTTTGCGATGTCGGTCGGCAGCGCCGTGTGGTCGATGATGGCGATCTCGGCGCCATCGAGCACTTTTGGCAGTTGGTCGGACGTGACGTCCGGGTCGCGGTGGATGCGCACCTTGGGATCGCCGGGTTTCTCCAGGCGCTCGAAGATCACGGCAAGCGCTTCATTGGCGTCGACAAAAACCCCGCGCACGGCACATCTCCATCTTGCTTGGTGGACCGGTCAGGACGCGACGCCGGCGAGTGCGAGCACCGTATGCATCAGGACGTTGGCGCCGGCGGCGCAATCGGTCTGCGTTGCGTCCTCGAGCTCGTTGTGGCTGATGCCGTCCTTGCAGGGTACGAACACCATTGCCGCAGGGATCACCGTGTTGAGGTTGCAGGCGTCGTGGCCGGCGCCCGAGGTGATGCGTCGGTGCGAATAGCCGAGTTGCTTGGCGGCGTTCTCGACGGCATCGACCAGCTTGGGATCGAAATGCGTCGGCGGCTTGCGCCAGACCAGGTCGAGCGTAACCTCGACCTTGCGGCGGGCGGCGATCTCGGCGATCGCAGCGCGCAGGTCCTTGTCCAGCGCGTCCATGATGGCGGCATCGGCGCTGCGGCAATCGACGGTGAAGGCGATCTCGCCCGGAATGACGTTGCGCGAGGGCTTCGCGATCACGGCCTCGCCGATTGTGCCGACCGCGTTCGGCCCGTGCTTTTTCGCGATGCTCTCCATCGCCAGCACGATCTCCGACAAGGTTGCCAGCGCATCGCGCCGCAGCGGCATCGGTGTCGAGCCGGCATGGCTCTCGAAGCCCGTGATCTTGCCGTCGTACCATAAGACGCCCTGGCCGGAATCGACCACGCCGATGGTCTTGTTCTCGGCTTCCAGGATCGGGCCCTGCTCGATATGCAATTCGACGAAGCCGGAGAATTTTTGCGTGCCGACCGCCGTCGTGCCGCGATAGCCGATGCCGTCGAGCGCTTCGGCAACCGTGACGCCCTCGGCATCCCTGCGCGACAGGATGTCATCAGTGGTGAAATCGCCGACATAGGCGGCGGAGGCCATCATCGCCGGCGCGAAGCGCGAGCCTTCTTCGTTGGTCCAGTTGCAGATGCAGATCGGCATCTCGGTCTCGATGCCGGCATCATTGAGTGTGCGCACGACTTCGAGCGCGGCGAGCGTGCCGAGCACGCCGTCATATTTGCCGCCGGTCGGCTGGGTGTCGAGATGCGAGCCGAGCCCGATCGGCGGTTTCGACATGTCGCGGCCCTTGCGCAGGCCGAACATCGAGCCGAGCGCGTCAACATGAACCTCCAGCCCTGCGTCCTCGCACGCCTTGCGGAACCAGTCGCGCACCTGCTTGTCCTCGGCGCTCAAGGTCAGCCGCCGCACACCGCCTTTCGGCGTCCCGCCGAATTTCGCAGTTTCATGAATCGTGCCCCAGAGGCGGGCGGAATCGATCTGCAGGTTGGATGCGGCTCGGCTCATGCGTTCGTTCCATTCGTTTTCTGTCATTCCGGGATGGTCCGAAGGACCAGACTCGGAATCTCGAGATTCCGGGTTCGCCCTGCGGGCGCCCCGGAATGACGGGTCGTTACATAGTGTTCGTTCAATGACGCGCTCGCAGCGGATCGTCAACCGACGGGCTCGTTTGCGCGATCTGGCGCGCGAGGTCGGCGACGCGCTCGATTGCGGCGATGTCGGGGGAGGTGAGCCAGTTTGCGTTGAAGGTGAGCGGCGCCATGTTGATGTCGGTATCGAGCAGTTGCAGCCGTCCGTCGGCGAGTTCGTTCTCGACGATGGCTGACGGGATCACGGCGATGCCGAGCCCTTCGATCGCCATGTGGATCACCGTTGCCAGCGAGGCGCTGGCGTGCAGCCGGATCGGCGGCAGGTCTGGCCGTTCGAACACCGCGCGCACGCTTTCGTAAGGCACTGTCTTGCGGGGAAAGGTGATGATCGGAAAGCGCGCCAGCTCATGCCGCGCCACCGGGCCATTGCCGAGGCCGAGCGCCGGGCTCGCCAGAAATCCGATCGGATAATCGCAAAGCACGCGGCTCTGCACGCCCGACGCCGACAGCGGCCCCACCACGAAGGCCAGCTCGATCTCTTGCGCGAGCAGCCGCGCGCTCAAATTAGGTGTGATGTCCACCTCGATTTCCAGCGACAGGTTCGGATAGACCTCGTTGACGCTCTTGACGAGGCGCGTCAGCCAGGTGTGCACGATGGTCTCGGCGACGCCGAGCCGGAGCACGCCGCGCATCGCGGAGCGGTCGCCGATCTCGGCCATCATCTCCGAGCGCAGCCCGATCAGCTTCTCCGCATAGACCATCATCTGCCGGCCGCTCGGCGTCGGCGAGGCCACCCGATGGTCGCGGTTGAGCAGTTTCACGCCCAACTCGCGTTCGAGCTGGGCGATGCGTTGGGAGATCGCCGGCTGGGTCGTGTTGAGCCGCTGCGCCGCGCCACGGAAGCTTCCAAGCTTGACCACCCAGAGGAACGTTTCGATCGACCTGAAATCAAGCATTGGAGGCTTTTTCCCGTTCGATAAATCAAACTTATCGAATTCGATTAGAAAGGAAGATTAGACTTTATAGCACGCTTGGTGTTGGCTGCGCTTGTCGAGATATTAGGCAGGTCGGTCAAATGACTGTTTTTGCGGCAGCGCAGCAAGCCCGTGACAACGATCCCGTGCTTCCGAGCCGAGAGGCCCGGCTAGCGTGCCGTGAGGGCATGGCTTCGAGCACCGCCGGGGTGGCGAACGGCTTTGTCCAGGGCAACCTTGCCATCCTGCCGGAAAAGCTCGCCGGGGCCTTCCACCGCTTCTGCCAGCTCAACCCGAAGCCGTGCCCGATCATCGGCATGTCTGATGTCGGTGACCCCCGAATTCCCGCGCTTGGCCTCGACCTCGACATCCGCACCGACGTGCCGCGCTATCGCATCTGGCGCGACGGCGAGGTGGTGGAGGAGCCGACCGATGTCATGCAGCATTGGCGCGACGATCTCGTCGCCTTTGTGCTCGGCTGCTCGTTCTCGTTCGAAGAAGCGCTGATGGACGAGGGCCTGCCGATCCGTCACATCGAGCGCCACGTGCGGGTGCCGATGTACCGCACCAATATCGCCTGCCGATCGTCGGGCCCGTTCGCGGGGCCGATGGTGGTGTCGATGCGTCCCTTCAAGCCGGCCGATGCAATCCGCGCGGTGCAGGTCACCTCGCGTTTTCCCTCGGTGCACGGCGCGCCGGTGCATCTCGGCCATCCGCATCTGATTGGCATCAGCGACATCGCCAAGCCCGACTATGGTGATCCGGTTCCGGTCGAAGCCGATGAGATTCCGGTATTCTGGGCGTGCGGCGTGACACCGCAGGCGGTGATCGCGAACGCCAAGCTACCATTCGCGATCACTCATGCGCCGGGGTTGATGTTGATCACTGATCTGAGGAACAAGCAGTTGGCTGTGCTCTAAAGGGCAGCGCTTGCCGTTTCTTGAGGCTTTACCGCAACCGCCTTCCGTTTCATTCGATAGCTACGCTTCAATTAAGGGGAATTTCCGCAAATGACGATCACTCGCCGCAATGTGTTGCTTGGAGCCACCGCTGCTGCCGCGCTCGCGCCGATCGCTGCGCGCGCGCAAACCAGCGAGGTGGTGATCGGCGTGATCTATCCGCTGTCCGGCGCAAGCGCCCAGATCGGCGTCGACGCGCAAAAGGCATTCGAGACCGCGGCCGATATCATCAACAAGAACTATGATTTCGAGCTGCCGCTCGCCAAGGGCGAGGGCCTGTCCGGCCTGGGAGGTGCCAAGGTCCGCCTCGTTTTCGCCGATCACCAGGCCGATCCGCAGAAGGGTCGCGCCGAAGCCGAGCGCCTGATCACACAGGAGAAGGTCTGCGCCATCGTCGGCACCTACCAGAGCGCGGTTGCCGTCACCGTCAGCCAGATCTGCGAGCGTTACCAGATCCCCTTTATCTCGGCCGACAATTCTTCGCCGAGCCTGCATCGCCGCGGCCTGAAATTCTATTTCCGCGCGGCGCCTCATGACGAGATGTTCTCGACCGCGATGTTCGACTTCTTCGATGCGATGAAGAAGAAGGGCACCAAGATCGACACGCTGTCGCTGTTCCACGAGGATACGATCTTCGGCACCGACTCCGGCAACGCGCAGACCAAGCTCGCACGTGAGCGCGGCTACAAGATCGTTGCCGACATCAAGTACCGCGCCAATTCGCCGTCACTGTCGGCCGAAGTGCAGCAGCTCAAGGCTGGTAATGCCGACGTGCTGATGCCCTCGAGCTACACCACCGACGGCATCCTGCTCGTGAAGACCATGGGCGAACTCGGCTACAAGCCGCCGGCGATCGTGGCGCAGGACGCCGGCTTCTCCGAAAAGGCGCTGTATGATGCGGTCGGCGACAAGCTCGAAGGCGTGATCTCGCGCGGTAGCTTCTCGCTCGATCTCGCCGCCAAGCGGCCGATGGTCGGCAAGATCAACGCGATGTATAAGGAGCGGTCGGGCAAGGACTTCAACGACTATTCGTCGCGCCAGTTCATGGGCCTGATCGTGATGGCCGATGCCATCAACCGCGCCAAGTCCACCGATGGCGAGAAGATCCGCGAGGCGCTGGTCGCGACCGACATGCCGGGCGAGGCGACCATCATGCCCTGGAAGCGCGTGAAGTTTGACGACATGGGCCAGAACAACGACGCCGATCCGGTGCTGCTGCAATATATCGGCGGCAAGTTCGTCACGATCTTCCCGCCGCAGGCGGCAGTGGCCGAAGCCGTCTGGCCGATGAAGTGAGCGGCGCGGGTAGGGGAAGAACCATCGTGACCCTGGACTCGATGATAACTGCGCGTTCCGTCATTGCGAGCGAAGCAATCCATGTCGCCACGAGCTGAGAGAATGGATTGCTTCGTCGCTTCGCTCCTCGCAATGACGGATGGCGATGCTGGTGCGGAGCTGCAGCAGTGACAGCCGAGACCATTATCCAGAGTCTGGCGAGCGGCCTCCTGATGGGGCTGCTCTATGGACTGATCGCCGTCGGGCTGGCGCTGATCTTCGGCCTGATGGACGTCGTGAACTTCGCCCATGGCGAGTTCCTGATGATCGCGATGTACGCGACATTCTTCCTGTTCGCGTTCTTCGCCATCGACCCGCTGTTGTCGGCGCCGCTGGTGGCGGCGGCTCTGTTCGTGTTCGGGGCGATCGTCTATCTCTTGATCGTGCGCTTTGCCGTGCGCGCCAAGGCCAATGCCGGCATGGTGCAGATCTTCTCCACCTTCGGCCTTGCCATCGTAATGCGCGGACTGGCGCAGTTCTTCTTCACGCCGGACTATCGCAGCGTCACCAATTCCTGGCTCGGCGGGAAAACCATCTCGGTTGGCGGCATCTTCCTGCCGGAGCCGCAACTCGTCGGCGCGCTGCTGTCGATCGCGGCCTTCGCGGGACTCTACTTCTTCATCCACCGCACCGATTTCGGCCGCGCGCTGGAGGCAACGCGTGAGGATGCCGGTGCGGTGGCGCTGGTCGGCATCGACAAGAACCGGGTATTCGCGCTCGGCTGGGGGCTCGGCGCGGCGCTCGTTGGTCTTGCCGGCGCGATCATGGCGATCTTCTTCTATGTCTATCCCGATGTCGGCGCCTCCTTCGCGCTGATCGCCTACGTCACCGTGGCGCTCGGTGGCTTCGGCAGCGTGTTCGGCGCCTTCGCCGGCGGCATCATCGTCGGCCTGGTCGAGGCAACCACCGCGCTGATCCTGCCGCCGTCGCTGAAATCGGTCGGCATCTATGCGGTCTATCTGCTCGTCGTCTTCGTCCGCCCGCGCGGCCTGTTCGGGTCGATGTGATGGAAAAGGATTTCGCCAGACGACGCCGCCGCGAATTGATCATCGCCTTTTGTCTTGCGGCCGTCGCCGCGCTGGTGCCGCTGTTCGTGAAGGACGTCTACGTCCAGAACGTCATGGTGCTGACGCTGATGTATGCGGCGCTCTCGCAGAGCTGGAACATCCTGTCCGGCTATTGCGGCCAGATTTCGCTCGGCCACGCGCTTTATTTCGGGCTCGGCGCCTACACCACGGCACTGCTGTTCACCAAGTTCGGCGTGTTGCCCTGGTTCGGCATGCTGGTCGGCGGCGTGATCTCGGCGCTGATCGCGATGGCGCTCGGCTATCCCTGCTTCCGCCTGCGCGGGCACTATTTCGTCATCGCCACCATCGTCATCGCCGAGATCGGGTTGCTCTTGATCCAGAACTGGGAGTGGGCGGGGGCGGCGCTCGGCATCGATATCCCGGTGCGTGGCGATAGCTGGCTGAAATTCCAGTTCACGCGCAGCAAGCTGCCCTACTTCTATTTCGCGTTGGCGCTCGCCTGCGTCGCCTGGTTCGTCACCTGGTGGCTGGAGGACTCCAAATGGGGCTATTGGTGGCGCGCGGTGAAGGACAATCCGGACGCGGCCGAAAGCCTTGGCGTCGTCGTGTTCAATTCCAAGATGGGGGCGGCAGCGGTCTCCGCGTTCCTGGTCGCCGTCGGCGGCAGCTTCTACGCACAGTTCGTCTCCTACATCGATCCTGAAAGCGTGATGGGCTTCCAGTTCTCGCTGCTGATGGCGCTGCCCGCGGTGCTCGGCGGCATCGGCACGCTGTGGGGACCGGTGCTTGGCGCCGTGATCCTGATCCCGCTGACCGAACTGACCCGATCCTTCATCGGCGGTTCGGGACGCGGTGTGGACCTGATCGTCTACGGCACGCTGATCGTGCTGATCTCATTGGCGCTGCCGAGAGGGCTGGTGAGCCTGTTTGCACGGCCCAAGTTCTTTTGGCGCAAGGCGGCCGTGCGATGACGGCGCTCCTGGAAACCCGTGGCGTCTGGCAGCGGTTCGGCGGCCTGGTCGCCAACAGCGACGTCTCGATCTCGGTTGGCCGCGGCGAAATCGTCGGGCTGATCGGTCCCAACGGCGCCGGCAAGTCGACCCTGTTCAACCTGATCGCCGGCGTGCTGCCGCCCACTCAAGGCTCGATCTGGTTCGATGGCGAGGATGTCACGAGATTGCCGGCGGCGGAACGCTGCCAGCGTGGCATCGGCCGCACCTTTCAGGTGGTGAAAAGCTTCGAGACCATGACGGTCATCGACAACGTCATCGTCGGCGCGCTGATCCGCAACACCGTGATGCGCGTCGCCCGCCGCAAGGCGCATGAGGTGCTGGAATTCTGCGGGCTCGGCACGCGTGCCAACGTGCTGGCAAGCGATCTGGTGCCATCAGAGAAGCGGCGTCTCGAAGTGGCCCGCGCGCTCGCGACCGAACCAAAACTGCTGCTGCTCGATGAAGTCTTGACCGGCCTCACACCGGTGGAGGCCAAGACCGGCGTCGAACTGGTGCGCAAGGTGCGCGACACCGGCGTCACCGTGCTGATGGTCGAGCATGTCATGGAGATTGTGATGCCGCTGGTCGACCGCGCCATCGTGCTCGACCTCGGCAAGGTGCTGGTCGAGGGCAAGCCAACCGAGGTCGTGCGCGACCCGAAGGTCATCACCGCCTATCTTGGGGATCGTCATGCTGTCGGTGCATGAAGTCACCACCGCCTATCAGGGGCTGGTTGCGATCTCCGCCGTCTCGATCGAGGTCGCCAAGGGCGAGATCGTCTGCGTCGCCGGCGCCAACGGGGCCGGCAAATCGACGCTTCTGAAGTCCATCGCCGGCGCTGAGCGCCCGCGCTCCGGCACCGTCACCTTCGACGGGGCCCGGATCGACGGCAAGCCGCAGCATGTCATCACCGCCGGCGGCATCGCCTTCGTGCCGGAAAACCGCCGGCTGTTTCCGCGCCTGTCGGTGCGCGACAATCTCCGCCTCGGCAGCTATCTCTACCGCAGTGAAGCCAACCGCGACGAGCCGCTCGATCTCGTGTTCAAATTGTTCCCGCGGCTTTCGGAGCGGCTGGAGCAGCGCGCCGAGACGCTGTCCGGCGGTGAGCAGCAGATGCTCGCGATCGGCCGCGCGCTGATGACCCGCCCGCGGCTCTTGATGCTCGACGAGCCGTCGCAGGGCATCATGCCAAAGCTGGTCGACGAGATCTTCCAGGCGGTGAAGCGCATCCGCGACGCCGGCATGACCGTGTTGATCGTCGAGCAGCGCATGGCCGAATGTCTTGAGATCGCCGACCGCGCCTACATCCTGCAGACCGGCCGCGTGCTGATGCAGGGCCCGGCGGCTGAGATCAGCACCAATCCCGACGTGCGCAAGGCCTATCTGGGGCTTTGATCCGCGTCCCCGTCATTGCTTCGCTTCGCTCGCAATGACGAAACGGTAGGTTCTCCGTCATGCCCGGGCTTGTCCCGGGCATCCACGATCTTTCTTTCCGGATGCAAAGAACGTGGATGGCCGGGACAAGCCCGGCCATGACGAATTCGGAAGGGCTAGTGCCCATGCTCCGGCAGCTTCAGCCCGAACACCTTAGTCAAATCCGCCACCTGCTCCGGCGAGAGATAGCGCGGGTTCAGCCCGCGCAGCAGCAGATAGAGCTTCGCGGTCTCTTCCAGTTCCTCCGTCGCGAACACCGCGGCTTCCAGCGTGTCGCCTGAAACCACAGGCCCATGATTGGCGAGCAGCACCGACGAATATTTGCCCGCCAATCCCTTGATCGCGTCGGCCACCGCGGGATCGCCGGGTCGATAATAAGGCACCAGCGCGGTCGGGCCGCATTTCATCACATAATAGGCGGTGAGCGGCGGCAGCGCGGCGCGCGGGTCGATCTCGGGCAGCATCGAGAGAGCCACGGAATGGGTCGAATGCAGATGCACGACGGCACGCGCCGCGCCGCGGGTCTGGTAGAGCGCGGTGTGCAGCGGCACCTCCTTGGTCGGCGCGTCGCCCGAGACCAGCCGCCCATCGGCATCGAGCCGCGACATCCTGGCAGGATCGAGGAAACCGAGCGAGGCATTGGTCGGCGTCACCAGCCAGCCGCCATCGTCCAGCCTCACGCTGATATTGCCTGACGAGCCCGGCGTCAGCCCGCGCTCGAACAGCGAGCGGCCGAAGCGGCAGATTTCCTCACGGAGCTTTGTTTCGCTCATGGCAGCCATACCCGTTTGTCGCCTTGTCTCACGCTTTGGCACGGCGGCCAAGCCGTGATACGCAGGGGACAAGCCTGAAGAAAAATGTGAGGGACCGCCGCATGCCTGACCAGTCAAAAACCCGCGTCGCCGTGATCGGGCTCGGCTCGATGGGATCGGGCATGGCGACCTCGCTGTTGCGCGCGGGCTTCGAGGTGACCGGCTGCGACGTCTCCGCCGACAGCGTCGCGCGGTTTGTCCGGGGCGGCGGCAAGGGAGCCAAGACACCGAAGGAAGCCGCCGATAGCGCCGACATCGTGGTCAGCGTGGTCGTCAACGCCGACCAGACCGAAACGATCCTGTTCGGCGAGAACGGCGTCGCCGAGACGCTGCCGAAGGGATCCGTGTTCGTGTCCTCCGCGACCATGGACCCTGATGTGGCGCGGCGATTGGCAGCCAAGCTCGAGGCGACGGACCGGCATTATCTGGATGCCCCGATCTCCGGCGGCGCCCAGCGCGCAGCGCAGGGCGAACTCACCATCCTTGCTTCCGGCAGCGCGGCGGCGTTCGCAAAAGCCCGTCCCGCGCTCGATGCGATGGCGGCCAAGCTCTATGAACTCGGCGATGCGGCCGGGCAGGGCGCCGCGTTCAAGATGATCAACCAGCTCCTGGCCGGCGTGCATATCGCCGCCGCCTCGGAGGCGATGGCGTTCGCGGCCAAGCAAGGCCTCGATATCCGCAAGGTCTATGAGGTGATCACGGCCTCCGCCGGCAATTCCTGGATGTTCGAGAACCGCATGCCGCATGTGCTCGACGGCGACTACACGCCGCGCAGCGCGGTGGAGATTTTCGTCAAGGATCTGGGCATTATCCAGGACATGGCTCGGTCAGCGAAATTCCCGGTGCCGGTCTCAGCCGCAGCGCTGCAGATGTTCCTGATGACGGCCGCCGCCGGCATGGGGCGTGATGACGACGCCTCGGTGGCGCGGATGTACGCCCGCGTCACCGGCACCAAGCTGCCCGGCGAACACAATTAATAAGGACACGCGATGCCCCGCTTTGCCGCCAATCTCACCATGATGTTCAACGAGGTCGCGTTCCTCGACCGTTTCGAGGCTGCGGCGAAAGCCGGCTTTACCGCGGTGGAGTTCCTGTTTCCCTATGACCATCCGGCGAAGGAGGTCGGCGAGCGGCTGCGCGAGAACGGCCTGACGCAGGCGCTGTTCAACCTGCCGCCGGGCGATTGGGCGGCCGGAGAGAAGGGGTTCGCGGCGCTGCCGGACCGGTTTGAGGATATGAAGGCGAGCCTCGCCACCGCACTGCCTTATGCGGAGGCGACCGGCGTCAAGCGCGTGCACCTGATGGCGGGGATCGCCGACCGAAGCGATCGCAAGGCGGTCGAGGCATTTTATAAGTCCGTTACATGGGCCGCCGAGTTCTTCGCGCCGCACGGCCTCGACGTCGTGATCGAGCCGATCAATCCACGCAACGTGCCCGGCTATTTCCTCAACGATTTCGGCTTTGCACGTGATCTGATCAACGAGTTGAAGATTCTGAACCTGAAGTTGCAGTTCGACATCTATCACTGCCAGATCATCCATGGCGATGTCACCATGCGGCTGCGTGAGATGATGCCGATCATCGGCCACACCCAGATCGCCAGCATCCCCTCGCGCAACGAGCCCGATGGCGAAGAGCTGAACTATCCGTTCCTGTTCGATGAGCTCGACCGGCTCGGCTATGCCGGCTTCGTCGGCTGCGAATATAATCCGCGTGGCAAGACCGTCGATGGCCTCGGCTGGTTCAAGCCCTATGCCGGAGCAAAAGCATGACTTTGGCGCTGGGCTGCATCGCCGACGACTACACCGGCGCCTCCGATCTCGCCAATTCGCTGACCCGTGCCGGCCTGCGCACGGTGCAGACGATTGGTGTGCCGTCGGACGATCTCGCTTTGCCCGAGGTCGACGCTGTCGTGGTCTCGCTGAAGAGTCGCTCGATCGAGGCGAGCCAGGCGGTCACGCGCTCGCGCGCGGCGGAGAAGTGGCTGCGCGGCCGCGGCGCCTCGCATGTGCTGTTCAAGATCTGCTCGACCTTCGACTCTACCAACGCCGGCAATATCGGCCCGGTGATGGATGCGCTGCGCAAAGATTCCGGCGACAACATCGTGCTGGTCACGCCGGCATTCCCGGAAACCGGACGCACCGTATACCAGGGCAATTTGTTCGTCGGGTCGGTGCCGCTGAACGAAAGCCCGCTCAAGGATCATCCGCTCAACCCGATGCATGACTCGAACCTGGTGCGGGTGCTGGCATGCCAGAGCAGCACAAAGGTCGGACTGATCGATCTTGCTACCGTTGCGCGCGGTCCGGACGCCGTTCGCGCGCGCCTTGCAGATCTTGCCGCCGGCGGATTTGGTGCCGCCATCATCGATGCCGTGTTCGACCGCGACCTCGGCACCATCGGCACGGTGGCGCTGGACCATCGCGTTTCGGTCGGCGCTTCCGGGATCGGGCTCGGGCTTGCCCGGGCGCTGGTTGACTCCGGAAAAGTCAGGCCAGAAGCCGCAAGCGTGACGGCCGAGGCGCTGGTCGGAGGGCCAGCCGCCTGTCTCGCCGGAAGCTGTTCGCAAGCGACACTGCAGCAGATCGCCAATGCCGAGCGCAGCATGGCCGTGCTGCATCTCGACCCCGAGCGGATCGTGATCGGCAAGGATGAAGTCCATCGCGCGCTCGCCTGGGCCCGCGACCGGATCGGCGAAGGGCCGGTGCTGATCGCCAGCAGCGCCACGCCCGACGAAGTCGCAGCTCTGCAGTCCCGTTATGGCCGTGATGCAGCCGGGCATACCATCGAGCAGGCGATGGCCGACATCGCGGAAGGTCTCGTCGAACACGGCGTGCGTCGATTGGTGGTCGCCGGCGGTGAGACGTCAGGCGCCGTGGTGGATCGTTTGCGAATTCCAGGTTTTCTCGTCGGCGTGGAGATCGCCGCTGGTGTGCCGGTGCTGCGTGCGGTCGGCGCGAACAAAGGCGAGATGCTGCTTGCTCTGAAATCAGGCAATTTCGGCGGACCGCAATTTTTCTCGGACGCGCTTGCGTTGATGCGCTGATCTCATCGCTTCGTTCATTTGTTAGTGACGGTTTTCATTTACCGTAACTCTACGGAGGGACAAATTAACGCGACTTCAGAAGTTGCGCGGTTTGATCGCCAGTAAGGCATCCTTCGATTCGGCAGACCAAACCGAAGCACCTTGCATCACCTGACGTGCCCGACACGCGCAACACCAAGAGATTTTCAGATGTTCGCCAAATACTCGATCCGCGCCAAGATCATCACCGTGGTTGCGCTGCTGCTCGTCACGATGACGGGCATGGGGCTCCTCGCCGTCCGCAACATGCAGGCGATCAATGCCAATACGGTCGACATCACCACCAGCTGGCTGCCGAGCGTCCGGGTGCTCGGTGAGCTTCGCGCTGGTGTCATTACCTACCGCAACGTGATCCGTGAGCACATGCTCTCGGAAACGCTCGAGGAGAAGCTGGCCAACGAGAAGACTCTGGTCACAGTTGTCGAGGGCAACATGAAGGCCCGCAAGAGCTATGAAACGATGATCACCTCCCCGGAGGAGCGGGCGCTCTATACTCAATGGTCGGACACCTGGGATCGATACAGGAAGGGCACCGAAGAGGTGATGGCGTTGTCGCGCAGGGATGTCGGCAAGATCCCGCATGACGCGCATGAGCTGAACAGCAAGACCGTGAACAAGATCGGGCTCGAGGCCGACGCGATTCTCCTCAAGGACATCGAGCTCAACAAGGCGGGTGCCGACAAGGCTGCGGAGGACGCCGCCGCCAACTACTCTTCCGCCTTCGCGATACTCGCTGTCATTCTCTTGGCCGCGGTGCTTGTTGGCGCCGCCATCAGTTTCCTGTTGATCCGCGACGTCTCGGCCGGGATCGCGTCCATCGTCAAGCCGATGCAGGCGCTCGGAAACGGGGATCTGACCGCCGAAGTCCCGCACCAGGGCGAGAAGACCGAAATCGGCACGATGGCCGATGCGCTTCAGGTGTTCAAGGAAGCGTTGATCGCCAAGAAGGCCGCCGACGAGGCTGCAGCCGCCGACGCCGAAGCAAAGATCGAGCGCGGCCGCCGGGTCGACGCCATCACCCGCAATTTCGAGACCATGATCGGCGAGATCGTCCAGACCGTCTCTTCCGCCTCGACCCAGCTCGAAGCCGCGGCCGGCACGCTCTCCTCGACTGCCACACGCTCGCAGGAATTGACCACCACGGTCGCTTCCGCCTCGGAAGAGGCGTCCACCAATGTGCAGTCGGTGGCGTCCGCGACCGAGGAGTTGTCATCGTCCGTCACCGAGATCAGCCGCCAGGTCCAGGAATCAGCACGGATGGCGGGCGACGCCGTCGGCCAGGCTCGCAGCACCAACGACCGTGTCAGCGAGCTCTCGAAGGCGGCGGCACGGATCGGCGACGTCGTCGAGCTCATCAACACGATCGCGGGCCAGACCAACCTGCTGGCGCTGAACGCGACCATCGAGGCGGCACGCGCCGGCGAGGCCGGCCGCGGCTTTGCGGTGGTCGCCTCCGAAGTGAAGGCGCTGGCCGAGCAGACCGCGAAAGCCACCGGCGAGATCGGCCAGCAAATCACCGGCATCCAGGCCGCCACCCAGGACTCGGTGAACGCGATCAAGGAAATCAGCAACACCATCGAACGGCTGTCGGAGATCTCCTCGACCATCGCCGCGGCGGTGGAGGAGCAGGGCGCGGCTACGCAGGAAATCTCCCGCAACGTCCAGCAGGCCGCCCAGGGCACCCACCAGGTTTCGGCCAACATCACCGACGTGCAGCGCGGCGCGACCGAGACCGGTTCGGCCTCATCGCAGGTGCTCTCGGCGGCAAAGGCATTGTCCGGCGACAGCAGCCGCCTCAAGGTCGAGGTCAGCAAGTTCCTGGAATCCGTGCGGGCGGCTTAATTACTTCATTAGTTGCGATAATTCCCGGCCGCGGTTCACCCCGCGGCCGGTCCGGCCCGGCAGCTATGTCGAGGATGTGAACGCGGATTGCGTCGCGCAAAGTTGGCTTTTGGCCCGTTTTTCGCTAGATCGACGCAAGTGAATTGGCCTGTAGGGGCGCCAATCCCCCGTACATTTTACGGGTTCCGGGGAATAACTCGTCAATGGTTGCACTGGTCCGTATCGCGCTGAGCCGGCCGTATACGTTTGTCGTGCTCGCGCTGCTGCTCCTCATTGTCGGACCGCTCGCCGCGCTGCGCACGCCCACCGATATCTTTCCCGACATCCGCATCCCCGTGATCGGGGTCGTTTGGCAGTACACCGGACTGCCGCCGGACCAGATGTCCGGGCGCATCACCACGCCATTTCAGCGCGCGCTGACCACCACCGTCAACGATATCGAGCATATCGTCGCCAATTCCTACAACGGCTTCGGCATCATCAAGATCTTCTTCCAGCCGAACGTCGACATCCGCACCGCCAACGCCCAGGTCACGGCGATCTCGCAGACGCTTCTGAAGCAGATGCCGCCGGGTGCAACGCCGCCTTTGATCCTGAACTACAGCGCCTCCACGGTGCCGATCATCCAGGTCGCGTTGTCAGGTGAGGGGCTGACCGAGCAGAATCTTGCCGATATCGGCATCAATCAGCTCCGCACGCCCCTCGTCACCGTGCCGGGCGCCGCCATACCCTATCCATTCGGCGGCAAGCAGCGTCAGGTGCAGATCGACCTCAACTCCACGGCGCTGCAGGCGCGCGGCCTGTCCGGGCAGGACGTGGCCAATGCGCTCGCTGCACAAAATCTGATCACGCCGGTCGGCACGCAGAAGATCGGCCAGTTCGAATACAACATCCAGCTCAACAACTCGCCGCTGAAGATGGAGGATCTCGGCAATCTGCCGATCAGGACCGTCAACGGCGCCATGGTCTATGTTCGGGATGTCGCCACCGTCCGCGACGGCAACCCGCCGCAGACCAACATCGTCCATGTCGACGGCAACCGCTCCGTGCTGATGATGGTGTTGAAGGCGGGCGCGATCTCGACGCTCGATATCATCGCCGGCATCAAGCAGAAGGTGATCGACGTCAAGGACCAGCTTCCGGACGCGCTCAAGATCGGCTTCATCGGCGACCAGTCGGTTTTCGTCCGCGGCGCCATCACCGGCGTCGCCTTCGAAGGCGTCATTGCCGCATTGCTCACCAGCGTGATGATCCTGCTGTTCCTCGGGAGCTGGCGGTCGACGATCATCATCGCGGTCTCGATCCCGCTGTCGGTTCTCGGCGCCATCATCATGCTGTCGGCGATCGGCGAGACGCTGAACATCATGACGCTCGGCGGATTGGCGCTCGCGGTCGGCATCCTCGTCGATGACGCCACCGTGACGATCGAGAACATCAATTACCATCTGGAGCAGGGCAAGCCGGTCGAACAGTCGATTCTCGACGGCGCCAACCAGATCGTCACGCCGGCATTCGTCTCGCTGCTCTGCATCTGCATCGTGTTCGTGCCGATGTTCTTCCTGACCGGCGTTGCGCGCTTCTTGTTCGTGCCGATGGCGGAAGCGGTGATGTTCGCGATGATCTGGTCGTTCATCCTGTCGCGCACGCTGGTGCCGACGATGGCGAAATATCTGCTGCAGCCCCATGTGCATCACGAGGGCGGGCTGCCGCCGACGCGCAATCCGTTCAAGCTGTTCCAGCGCGGCTTCGAGGCGCGGTTCGAGCGCATCCGCCGCGCCTATCGCGACATGCTGGCGATGGCGCTCGGACACCGTGCCATCTTCGTCAGCTGTTTCCTCGGCTTCGTCGCGGTGTCCATGCTGCTGGTGCCTTTCCTCGGCCGCAACTTCTTTCCGTCGGTCGACGCCGGCAACATCCTGATGCACGTCCGCACCCAGGTCGGCACCCGCGTCGAGGAGACTGCCAATCAGCTCGCCGAGGTGCAGAAGGCGATCCGCAAGATCATCCCGCCGGAGGAGATCGACACGCTGGCCGACAATATCGGCATGCCGATCTCCGGCATCAACATGACCTACAACAACACCGGCGTCATCGGTCCGCAGGATGGCGACATCCAGGTCAAGCTGAAGGAAGGCCACAGGCCGACCGAGCAATATGTCCAGGTGCTACGCGAGCAACTGCCGCGGATGTTCCCCGGCATCAGCTTCTCGTTCCTGCCTGCCGATATCGTCAGCCAGATCCTGAACTTCGGTGCGCCGGCGCCGATCGACCTGCAGATCCGCGGCGCCAATCTCGACGCCAATTTCGCCTATGCCAACAAATTGCTGAGCCGGATCCGCCGCATTCCCGGCATTGCCGACGCGCGCATCCAGCAATCGCCGAACAGCCCCACCTTCAACATCGATGTCGACCGCACCCGCGCGCAATATGTCGGCCTGACCGAGCGCGACGTCACCAACAGCCTCGTCGTCAATCTCGCCGGCAGCTCGCAGGTCGCGCCGACCTATTATCTCAATCCGGATAACGGCGTGTCCTATTCGATCGTGATGCAGACGCCGCAATACCAGATCGACTCGCTGAGCGCCTTGCAGACCTTGCCGATCACCGCGACCGGCAATCCGCAGTCGCCGATCCTCGGCGGCATTGCCGACATCACGCGCTCGACCTCGAGTGCGGTCGTATCCCAATACGACATCCAGTCGATGGTGCAGATCTACGCCACGACGCAGGGCCGCGACCTCGGCGCGGTCGCCACCGACGTGCGGGCGCTGATCGCCGAGACTGCAAAGGATGTCCCGAAGGGGAGCTCGGTGGTGCTGCTCGGCCAGGTGCAGACCATGAACAGCGCGTTTTCCGGCCTGTTGTTCGGTCTGCTCGGCGCCGTCGTGCTGATCTATCTCCTGATCGTCGTGAACTTCCAGTCCTGGTCCGATCCGTTCGTGATCATCACCGCACTGCCGGCAGCGCTCGCCGGCATCGTCTGGATGCTGTTCACCACCGAGACCACGCTGTCGGTGCCGGCGCTGACCGGCGCGATCATGTGCATGGGTGTTGCCACCGCCAACAGCGTGCTCGTCATCAGCTTCGCCCGCGAGCGCTACGAGCAGCTCGGCGATCCCATTGCCGCCGCGCTCGAGGCCGGTTTCGTCCGTTTCCGCCCGGTGCTGATGACGGCCCTTGCCATGATCATCGGCATGGCGCCGATGGCGCTCGGCTTGGGCGAGGGTGGCGAGCAGAACGCCCCGCTGGGCCGCGCCGTGATCGGCGGCCTGATCTTTGCAACGTTCGCCACACTCATGTTTGTTCCCGTCGTCTTTAGTATGGTACACAAGAAGCAAGGCGCCAGCGCCGCCGCCGCACCGGAGATGTCGCATGCCCACTGACCAACGCCCGCCGGTCTCGCGCTGGAAACTGGGCATTTTCGGGCTTGCGGCCGGTGTCGGCCTGGTCCTCGTCGTCATCACCGGCATCCGTGCCCGCGAGGAGCAGGGCACCAAGCTGAAGGAATGGACCGATAATCAGGCCATTCCGAGCGTCGCGGTGGCGCCGCCCAGCGCCAAGGTGCTCAACCCCACGATCGACCTGCCGGGCCGGCTGGAAGCCTATTACCGCGCCCCGATCTTCGCGCGCGTGTCCGGTTACCTGAAGAGCTGGAGCGTCGACATCGGCGCCCGCGTCAAGGCCGGGCAGGTGATCGCCGAAATCGAGGCGCCCGACCTCGACCAGCAATTGCTGCAGGCCAGGGCCGATCTTGCGAGCCAGCAGGCCAGCGCCAAACTGTCGGAAGCGACGCTGACCCGGCGGCGGTCGCTGCTTGCCTCGAACTTCGTCTCGATGCAGGAAATCGACGAGCGCACCGCCGATCTCTCCAACAAGAAGGCCGCCGTCAATTCCGGTCAGGCCAATGTC
Organism: Bradyrhizobium sp. Ses1; assembly: GCF_059512365.1. Taxonomy (NCBI): domain Bacteria; kingdom Pseudomonadati; phylum Pseudomonadota; class Alphaproteobacteria; order Hyphomicrobiales; family Nitrobacteraceae; genus Bradyrhizobium; species Bradyrhizobium sp. Ses1. The sequence goes on along the minus strand of NZ_JCAMOQ010000002.1, from coordinate 110,509 downwards.
GAACGGCTGGAAGCGCTTGCCGGCTACAAGAAGATCACTGCGCCCTTTGACGGTGTCGTCACCGAGCGCAACACCGACGTCGGCGCGCTGATCAATGCCGGCGGCGGCGCGGGCCCGGCGATGTTCATCGTCTCCGACATCTCCAAGCTGCGCGTCTATGTGAACGTGCCGCAGAACTTCGTGCCGTCGATCAAGATGGGCGCCAAGGCTGTCATCACGCTGCCGGAATATCCGAACCGCACCTTTACGGCGACCGTGGAAACGTCCTCGCAGGCGGTCGATGTCAGCTCGGGAACGACGCGCATGCAACTCGCGCTGGACAATTCCGGCGGCGAATTGATGCCCGGCGGCTATGCCAATGTGAAGCTGACGTTGCAGCGCGACACCATTCCGCTGCACATCCCCGCCAGCGCGCTGATCTTCGACAGCAACGGCCTGCGCGTTGCGACCGTCGGCGCCGATGACAAGATCCTGTTCAAGAAGGTGACGATCGCCCGCGACCTCGGCAAGGAGATCGAGATCGCTTCCGGCCTCACCGCCGACGACCGCATCATCATTGCCCCGCCGGATGGCATCAACGACGGCGACCAGGTCCGCGTGGTCGGCGGCGGCGCGAAGAAGCCGACCACGGCCTCCGAAAAGCAGGACGTGAAGGGGTAGGGGGCGGCGCTCTCTCCTCCGTCATGGCTGGGCTCGTCCCGGCCATCCACGTTTTCGACTGCGGAAAGAAAGGCGTGGATGCCCGGGTCAAGCCCGGGCATGACGGTGCAGGTAGCTCACACCACCCGCCACTCCGGCACGCCGTCATCGGCCATCACGATGTCACCTGTGGTGCCGACTGGCGTGCGCTCCATGCCGAGCAGATGCGCTAACGTCGTCGCATCGCTCGCCGGCACGCGGCCGAGCGTGCGGCGGTCGTCTTCGGTGCGCAACATGACGACGCCGTGCTCGACCTCGCCATTGCCGCGATAGATCACGGTGAAGCTTTCGACCTTGCCCTTGCCGCTGGCCTCGGCGATGAACTCCGGCACCGTGCGGCGGTTGCGATCCGCTTCCGCCTGCACGCTGGTATCCTGCTTGAGCGTCGCCTTCGGTGCCTCGCGCGACAGCACCAGGCCATGATGCTTGGTGACAAAGCCGCCCTGGCCGTAGAGCAGGCCGAGCTCGGCACCATCGCGGAGCTTGCGCACCATCGCGCAGGCGGCGTGCGTCATGTAGGTGTTGAGCGGCGCGCCGAAGAAGGTGAGCCCGCCGGTGACGGTCGGCTGCACGTCAGGGCCGAGGCCGAGCGTGCGTCGCGCCATCTTGGGCACGCAGGGGAAGCAGCTATAGAGCTCGATCGCGTCGAACTTGCTGCCGTCGCCCTCGACCAGGTCCATCACCGCTTTCAGCACCGCATTCTGCGCGTGGCTTTCGAAGAACTGGTCGCGCACGAGATAGTCGCGCGGTTCTTCCGCCGACGCACCGCCGAGCGGATAGACCAGCCGGTCCTCGGGAATTCCGGCCGCGCGCGCCTTGGCGAGGCCGGTGAGCAGCAGCGCGCCGCCCATGTTCACGGTCGGATTGGCCACCATCAGCTTGGTGTAGGGCCAGGCGATCAGCCGGTTCTCCGGCGTCGGCGTGGTGATCTCCTCCGGCGCGAAACGCTTCTTCAGCCACGAGTTGGGGTTCGAAGCCGCGACGCTGGAATAGGTCGACCACAGCTCGCCGGACTCGGCGAGCGCCTCGCGCGGCGTCTGGCCCCAATGCGCTGAGGTCGCGGACTCATAGAGCGGATAGACCGTGATCGGCCTGAACACGCCGAGCTTCACCGCCAGCGGCTTCTGGAATGCCGCGCCGCGCTTCGGCTCCTCGACATCATGCGCAAACGGCGTCCAGGGCAGGGCGACGCCGCCGCGATCCGCCTTGGTCGCGGTCGACTGCGCCTCGCCGCCGCAGACCGCCGCCACGCTGCATTCGCCGCGCGCGATCCGCTGCGCCGCTTCATGCAGATAGCGGATCGGGCTCTCGCCCCCGACCGGGCCGTAATAGAGATGCGCCGGCTTGATGCCGAGCCGTTCGGCAAGTTGTTTTTCCGGATCGCGATAGCGCCAGCTCAGGAAATTGACGACGTCGAGCGACTGGACGTCGCGGAGCAACTTGGCCCCGCTGTCGGCTTCCGCGCGCTTGAGCGCTTCTTCGAGAAGCGCGAGAGGCTCGAGGCCTGCAGCGACGTCCTTGGGACGATCGACGATCTCGCCGACGCCGACGATGACTGGGATGCGGTCTTCGGGGATGCTATTGGACATTTCTTCTCTTTAGCTCAGATGATCAGTTCGGCGTGCTTCGTCCTTGTACCCGTCATTGCGAGCGAAGCGAAGCAATCCATCTCTGAGCTTGCGGAGGCGTGGATTGCTTCGTCGCTTGCGCTCCTCGCAATGACGCCGCTATTCCGCCACCAGGGCATTCATGTGTTCGACCGCCTCGATGAAATCTTCCTTGAATTCCTGTACCACGGCGCCTGCCGATTTCACGCTGTCGATCAGGCCGACGCCCTGACCGACGAAATAGCTGACGAGGTCGCGCGCCTTCTCGTTGCCGGCCGCCGCGGAGCGGTCGATCGAGTTGAAGGCGTCGCGGCTGATGATGCTCTGCAGCGGCATCGGCAGCGCGCCGGGGCTGTCGGGTGAGCGGTCCCATGCGTCGGTCCACACCGAGCGGAGCTGCCGCGCCGGCTTGCCGGTGCGTCCCTTCGAACGCACTGCGTCGCGCGAGGAGGCCGCGATCATCTTCTCACGGAAGATTTCCGTGGTCTCGGATTCCACGGTCGCGAGCCACACCGAGCCGGTCCAGACGCCCGCTGCGCCCATCGCCATCGCAGCCGCCATCTGGCGTCCCGTCATGATACCGCCCGCCGCCAATACTGGCACCTCGCGGATCGGCTTGATCGCCTTGATGACCTCCGGCACCAGCACCATGGTCGAGACTTCGCCGCAATGGCCGCCGGCCTCGGTGCCCTGCACGACGAGGATGTCGACACCGGCCGCGACCTGGCGCAGCGCGTGCTCCTTGGCGCCGACGAGTGCCGCGACCGGCACGCCATGCTTGCGGCCCATGTCGATCATCTCCTGCGGCGGTACGCCCAGCGCATTCGCGATCAGCCTGATCGGATGTTTGAAGGAGACGTCCAGCACTTCGAGCGCGCGCTGTGCGTCGAACGGCTGCGGCTGGTTGTCGGCGACATCAGTCGTCGTCAGCTCGACGCCGCATTTCTTCAGGAGGCTGCGGGTAAAGTCGCGATGCTCGGGCGAGATCCGCTGCTCCAGGCTCTTCCAGGTGACGTTCTTCTCGCCTGCGGTCGAGATGTTCTCGGGGATCAGCACATCGAGCCCATAGGGCTTGCCGTCGACGTGGTCGTCGATCCATTTCAGTTCCTGCTCGATGCTCTCAGGCGAATGCACGGTCGCGCCCAGCACGCCAAATCCGCCGGCGCGGCTGACCGCTGCCACCACGTCGCGGCAATGGCTGAAGGCGAGCAGGGGGAATTCTATACCCAGCATGTCGCAGATCGGCGATTTCATGGATGCGTTCTCTCTCCCGATGGCAGCTTCAGGCTGCTTTTCTATTTTGATAACGATCAGGCTAGCGCATGGCGGAGAGGAAAGCCAACCGGCTTTCGCCGACTTGCGTGCAGCTGCTACGCATTCCGTAAGGCAAAATATGCAGCTCCCTTCTACTCGCGCTTTGTCCCTTGCGCTTTGGCGCGTCGCGGGGAATGCTGGCCGGCAACGAAAAGAATCTTCAAGGGAGCCCGCGTCCATGTCCGCCTCGCCATCCGCTTCCGCAACTCCTGCCGCACATTACGACGTCGTCGTGGTCGGCGCCGGCTTCTCCGGCATGTACATGCTGCACCGGTTGCGCGGTCTCGGCTTTACCGCGCGAGTCTACGAGCAGGGCAGCGGCGTCGGCGGCACCTGGTACTGGAACCGCTATCCCGGCGCGCGCTGCGACGTCGAGAGCATGCAGTATTCCTATTCGTTCAGCGAGGAGCTGCAGCAGGAATGGGACTGGAGCGAGCGCTACGCACCGCAGCCGGAGATTCTGCGCTATGCCAACCATGTCGCCGATCGCTTCGATCTGCGTTCAGACATCCAGTTCGACACCCGCGTCGATGCGGCCGTGTTCGACGAGACGAAAAAGCTCTGGTCGGTGACCACCGCCGACGGCAAGACCGTCACGGCCAAGTTCGTGGTGCTTGCCACCGGCTGCCTGTCGAATGCGCGCAAGCCCGACATCAAGGGCCTCGATCGGTTCAAGGGCCAAGTCTATCACACCGGCCATTGGCCGCATGAGCCGGTGGATTTCACCGGCCTGCGCGTCGGCGTGATCGGCACCGGCTCATCCGGGATTCAGTCGATACCTGTCATCGCCGAGCAGGCGAGCCATCTCACCGTTTTCCAGCGCACCGCGAATTTCTCGATTCCCGCGCGCAATGCCAAGCTGAGCGACGAGGAGCGCGCATGGTTTCGCACCAACTATCCGGAAATCCGGCGCATCGAGCGGGAAGTGGCGCGCAACGGCATCTATACCGACCTGCCTGATCGCGGCGCACTCGATGATGGCGACAACGAGCGCCGTGCCAGATACGAGGCGCGCTGGCAGCGTGGCGGCCTCACCTTCATGTCGGCCTACAACAATCTCGCGCTGGAGCAGGCCGCGAACGATACCGCCGCGAACTTCGTGCGCGAGAAGATCGCCGAGATCGTCAAGGATCCCGAGACCGCCAAATTGCTGCAGCCCAACAGCCACCCGATCGGCTCCAAGCGCATCTGCGTCGATACCGACTATTTCGCGACCTTCAACCGGCCCAACGTGACGCTGGTCGACATCAAGAGCAGTCCGATCGAGGAGATCACGGAAAATGCCGTGCGCACCACAGCATGCGAATATGAACTCGATGCGCTGGTGCTGGCGACCGGCTTCGACGCTATGACCGGGTCGGTGGCAAAGATCGACATTCGCGGCCGCGACGGGCTGACGCTGAACCGGAAATGGGCCGAGGGACCGCGCACCTATCTCGGCCTGATGATTTCAGGTTTTCCGAACCTCTTCATCATCACCGGGCCCGGCAGTCCTTCCGTGCTGTCGAACATGATCGTTTCGATTGAGCAGCACGTCGACTGGATCAGCGATTGCCTCGACTACATGCGAGAGCGTGAACTCGACACGATGGAGGCGACAAGGGAGGCCGAGGACGAATGGGTGGCGCATGTCAACGAGGTTGCCTACACCACGCTCTATCCGCAGGCCAATTCGTGGTACATGGGCGCCAACATTCCGGGCAAGCCGCGGATCTTCATGCCCTATATCGGCGGTGTCGGGCCTTATCGGCAGATCTGCAACGAGGTCGCGGCGAAGGGCTATAACGGCTTTGCGATGACGGGCGCAGCGCGCCAGCAGCGGGCGGCCGCGTTCTGAGCTTTATCAACCGTCATGCCCGGGCTTGTCTCGAGTATCCAAGCACTTCCTTCGACGCAAGACGTGGATGGCCGGGACAAGCCCGGCCATGACGGAAGTGAAGAGGCACCGGCTATACGAAATCCCGCCCTTGCCAATCCTGTGCTCGACGCTAGTTAACACTGGCGCGGCTTCCGCGCTGGAGCTTGATCAATGACCGATGCACCTGCCTATGAGCCGCCGAAAGTCTGGACCTGGAACAAGGATAATGGCGGCCGTTTCGCCAGCGTCAACCGCCCGATCGCCGGGCCCACGCATGAGAAGGAACTTCCCGTCGGGAAGCATCCGTTGCAACTTTATTCTCTGGCGACGCCAAACGGCCAGAAGGTCACGATCATGCTGGAAGAGCTGCTCGCGCTCGGCCATTCCGACGCCGAATATGACGCGTGGCTGATCAAGATCGATGGCAACCAGTTCGGCAGTGGTTTTGTTGCGGTCAATCCGAATTCCAAGATCCCGGCGCTGCTGGACCGTAGCGGGCCGGAACCGATCCGCGTGTTCGAGTCCGGCGCGATCCTGATGCACCTTGCCGAGAAGTTCGGTGCATTCCTGCCGACCGGCGGCCAGGCTCGCGCCGAGTGCCTGTCATGGCTGTTCTGGCAGATGGGCAGCGCGCCGTTTCTTGGCGGCGGCTTCGGCCACTTCTATGCCTACGCGCCGACCAAGATCGAATATGCCATCGACCGCTATGCGATGGAGGTGAAGCGTCAACTCGATGTGCTCGATCGTCGTCTGGCGGACAACGAATATCTGTCCGGCAGCGACTACACGATCGCCGACATCGCCGTGTGGCCGTGGTACGGCGGGCTCGTCAAGGGCCTGCTCTATGGCGCAGGCGAATTCCTGTCGGTGCATGAATACAAGAACGTGCTGCGCTGGACCGATCAGATCGCAAAGCGCCCGGCCGTGAAGCGAGGCCGCATCGTCAACCGCATCTCGGGCGATCCCGCGAGCCAATTGCACGAGCGCCACGACGCCAGCGACTTCGAGACCAAGACGCAGGACAAGATCGGAGAGGCGGCGAGCTAGCTTTTCGCGCCCTCGGCTGCCGGAAACACCACCCGGTCGTCGGTGCGGCAATAGCGGTCGGCGAACATGCGGCCGACCGGATGGTAGCGCTCCATGTGCACGCGCATGGCCTCGCGGTCCCACAGCTCGTCGCGGATGTAGAAGTGGATGCCTTCACCCATGATCAGCCGGCGGTCGCCGTTGACGTCGATGATCTTCCAGGTCTTGCATTCCATTGCCCACGGCGCATCCGCAAGGCGCGGCACTGCCACGCTGGTCGATGGCGCCAGCTTGAGCCCGAGATAGTCGGGCTCGCCCACATCCGGCGGAAAGTCGCCGCTGGTCTCATGCATCGCGTGCGCCAGCGGCTCGTCGGTCATATTGACCACGAATTCCCCGGTGCGCTCGATGTTGACAAGCGTATCCTTCACCCGCCCGTCGGGCCGCAGATTGACTGCGAACATGCAGAGCGGCGGGTCCTCGCAGAACACGTTGAAGAAGCTGTACGGCGCGGCATTGACGACGCCGGTTGGACCGACGCTGGTCACCCAGGCGATCGGTCGCGGCAGCACGAAGGATGCCAGCACCTTGTAGCGTTCGCGCGGCTTCAGATCGCTGGCAGCGTATTCCATGGTGGCTCCTGTAGGGTGGGCAAAGCGAAGCGTGCCCACCATTCTGGCTCAGCTCGTGAAGGTGGGCACGCTTCGCTTTGCCCACCCTACGGATCGCCGCGTCCGCTATGGCATGCTCAGTTCGTGCCGGCCGACCACCATCCAGTGCACTTCGTCCGGACCGTCGGCGAAGCGGAGATGGCGGACGTCCTGGTACATTTCGGCAAGCGGCGTCCATTGCGAGATGCCGGTGGCGCCGTGCATCTGGATCGCCTGGTCGATGATCTTGCAGGCGCGCTCGGGGATCATGGCCTTGACCATGGAGACCCAGACGCGCGCTTCCTTGTTGCCGAGCACGTCCATCGCCTTCGCCGCCTTCAGCACCATCAGCCGCATCGCCTCGATCTCGCAGCGCGCCTGCGCGATGATCTGCAGATTGCCGCCGAGATGGGCGATCTTCTTGCCAAAGGCCTCACGGGTGAGGCCGCGCTGCACCATCATGTCGAGCGCCTTCTCCGCCTTGCCGATCGTGCGCATGCAATGGTGGATGCGTCCCGGTCCCAACCGAACCTGGGAGATTTCGAAGCCGCGGCCCTCGCCCAGCAGGATGTTGTCCTTCGGCACCCGGACGTTGTTGAAGCGCAGATGCATGTGGCCGCGCGGGGCATGATCCTGTCCGAACACATGCATGGGACCGAGGATCTCGACGCCAGGCGTGTCCTTTGGCACCAGGATCTGCGACTGCTGCTTGCTCGGCGGCGCATCCGGATTGGTCTTCACCATCACGATCATGATCTTGCAGCGGGGATCGCCGAGGCCGGAGATGTAATATTTCTCGCCGTTGATCACCCACTCGTCGCCGACGAGCTTTGCGGTGGTGGAGATGTTCTTGGCGTCCGACGACGCGACGTTGGGCTCGGTCATGGCGTAGGCCGAACGGATCTCGCCGTTCAGGAGCGGCTTCAGCCACTTCTCCTTCTGCGCCTTGGTACCGACACGCTCCAGCACTTCCATGTTGCCGGTGTCGGGCGCCGAGCAGTTCATGGTCTCGGAGGCCAGCGGGCTCTTGCCGAGCTCGGCTGCAATATAGGCGTAGTCGAGATTGTTCAGGCCTTCGCCAGTCTCGGCGTCGGGCAGGAAGAAATTCCAGAGGCCTTCCTCCTTGGCCTTCTTCTTGGCCTTATCGAGCACTTCGAGCTGGCCGTCGGTGAAGCTCCAGCGGTCGTTCTTGTTCTCGCCGTGGCGATAGAATTCGACCGACATCGGCTCGACGGTTTCCCGGATGAACTTCTTCACATGCTCATAGAGCGGGCGGACCTGATCCGACATGCGGAGGTCGTTGAGCTCGTCGCCCGGATTGAGCGTGTAGTTGGTGGTCCGGGGTATGTAGGCGTGTTTCATTTTCTTCCTCCCATCGCCGAGATCGTTGCGGCCAACATAGACGCGGCGGCCTCAAAGCGCGAGCGCACATTTTTCATGGGTGCCTGCGCTGACGCAGCGCAGGACACGAGTGCCGCATGACGGAATTCGAACAGCGTTTAAAACGCCGTGTAGCCGCCGTCGATCACGAAACAATCCGTCGTGTGGTACGACGACGCCTTGCTCATCAGATAGACCGCGATGCCGCCGAAGTCGGAGGGTTCGCCGAAGCGGCGCACCGGGATGCGCGGCATCACATTGGCGACGAATTTGTCATTCGCCATGATGCCGGCCGTCATGTCGCTCTTGATCCAGCCGGGCAGGATTGCATTCGCGGTGACGCCATGGCGGGCCAGCTCGACGCCGAGCGCGCGGACGAGAGCATTGATCGCGGCCTTGGTGCCGGCATAGTGCTCGTTGCGTGCGGTGCCGAACAGCGACGCCAGGCTCGATGTGGCGACGAGGCGGCCGAAGGCATCGCCGGCCTCGGCGCGCTCGGTCATGTGGCGAGCGGCGGCCTGGAATACATGGAACACCCCGTCGAGATTGGTTGCGAACATGGTTCGCCATTCCTCCTCGGTGCGGTCGATGAAGGCGCGCCGTCCGCCGCCGCCGATCCCGGCATTGGCAAAGCAGCCGTCGACGCGGCCGAGGGTGTCGAGCGTCGCCTTCATCGCGTCCTGCACCGAGGCGGCATTGCTGACGTCACAGATGCGGGTGTCGACCTTGCCGGGACCCGCCGCCATCGTTGCCGCGGCGGCCTTGTTCTTCTCGGCGTTGCGGCCCCAGATCGAGACATTGCAGCCGGCGGCATTGAGCGCCTGCGCGATGCCAAGCCCGATCCCGCCATTGCCACCGGTGATGACCGCAACGCGGCCCGAGAGGTCGAAGATGCTCATGGTATTTTTTCCTTGGCGTATTTCCCTGGGGTGTTTCCATTTGCCCTGACGCACGTTAATCGTGCATCCGAAAGCGAGGCGTTCTTGCTCCACCATGGACAAGCCCGCCTCAAAAATCAAATATGGGCCTAGGGATTTGGCCACCGCGTTACTCATGGCGCGGGCGCAACTCGCGAGGAAACAATGCAATTCAAGCACGTCACGCTCGATTTCGATGGACCGGTCGCGGTCCTCAAGCTCGACCATCAGGAGGTCATGAACGCGGTGTCGATCGACATGCTCGGCGGTCTTGCCGAGGCGCTCGATGCGATCGAGGACAAGCGCGAAGAGGTGCGCTGCGTTGTCATCACCGGCGCCGGCCGCGCATTCTGCACCGGCGCCAATCTGCAGGGACGCAACAACCAGACGCCGGGCAGGCGAAACGCCGGCGCGGCGCTGGAGACCGCGTTCCATCCGTTCCTGCGGCGGCTGCGCAATCTGCATTGCCCGATCGTCACCGCGGTCAATGGTCCGGCGGCGGGCGCCGGCATGAGCTTCGCGTTGATGGGCGACATGATTCTGTGCGCGCGCTCGGCGTATTTCCTGCAGGCCTTCCGTCGCATCGGCCTGGTGCCGGATTGCGGCTCGACCTGGCTGCTGCCGCGACTGGTCGGCAAGGCGCGTGCAATCGAATTGTCGCTGATGGGCGAGCGGCTGCCGGCCGAGAAGGCGCTGGAATGGGGCCTCATCAACCGGCTCCATGATGACGGCGCGCTGATGGATGAAGCGATGAAGCTCGCGCATGAGCTCGCCAATGGGCCGACCGTGGCGCTGTCGCTGATCCGCAAGCTCTATTGGGACAGCCCGGAGAATTCGTTCGAGGATCAGCTCAACCTTGAATTCCAGTGCCAGCGACAGGCCGGCACCACCGAGGATTTCAAGGAAGGCGTCACCGCGTTCCTCGAGAAGCGCCCGGCGAAGTTCAAGGGCAAATGATCGAGGCCGAGCTCGCGCGCTGCGTCGCATCGTTCCATCCCGGCGCGACCGGTGTCACCGGCGCGGCAAAACTCTCCGGCGGCGCCAGCCAAGAAACCTGGACCTTCGACATCGTGCATCCGGACGGCAATGTCGGCGCGATCCTGCGCCGCGCGCCGCCGGGCTTTGGTGCGGCACCCTCGCGCGCGGCCGGGCTCGATGCGGAGGCGAGCTTGATGCAGCTTGCGCATGATGCCGGCCTGCCGTCGCCGCGCGTGCTGCATGTGCTGAGGCCGGAGGAGGGGCTTGGTACCGGCTTCATCATGGCCCGCGTTGAGGGCGAGACCATCGCGCGCAAGATCCTGCGCGACGAGCAGTTTGCCAAAGCGCGGCCGCTGCTGGCGCGCCAGCTCGGCAAGGTTGCAGCGGGCATCCACGGCTTGCCGGCGACGAAACTGCCGAAGCTGAGGCAGATGACGGCGACCAAGGAGATCGGCGATCTCGAGCGGGAATACCGCGGCTTCGACTGGCCGCGCCCGGTGTTCGAACTGGCGCTGCGCTGGCTGCGCGACCACGATCCCGGTCCATCGGACGAGGTGACGCTGGTGCATGGCGATTTCCGCCATGGCAACCTCATCATCGGTCCCGACGGTGTGCGCGCGGTATTGGACTGGGAGCTCGCGCATTACGGCGATCCGATGGAGGACTTAGGCTGGATCTGCGTCAACTCCTGGCGCTTCGGCGAGATCGACAAGCCGGTCGGCGGCTTCGGCTCGCGCGAGGAGCTGTTCGCGGGTTACGAGGAGGCCGGCCGCAAGGTCGATCCTGTCAGGGTGATGTTCTGGGAAGTGATGGGTACGCTGCGTTGGGGTGTGATGTGCTGCGGCATGATGCAGCGCTTCCGCATTGGCCCCGACCATTCGATGGAGCGCGCGATGATAGGCCGTCGTGCGTCTGAGACCGAGATCGATTTGCTCAGGCTATTGGCACCGCGAGGGCGTTGAGATGCAGGACGAACCAACACCAACAGAACTGATCAAGGCCGTCGCAGACTTCCTACGCAACGAGATCGCGCCCGCGATCAAGGGCCACAACGCATTCAAGCTCCGCGTCGGCATCAACGCACTCGATCTGGTCACGCGCCAGCTTGCGTTGGCGCAAGTGGCCGATGCCGCGGAGGCGGCGCGGCTCAAGCAATTGCTCGGCACCGACGGCTCGCTGTTCGAGCTTAACCGCGTGCTCTCGGAGAAGATCGCGAGCGGCGTGGTTGATTTGCAGACGCCGGGACTGGCCGATCATCTCTGGCAGACCACGATGGACAAGCTCGCCGTCGATCAGCCGAACTATGCGGCGTATAAACGGGAGATGGGCGACACAACGAGATCGTAGTTGTGTCGTCATGCCCGGGTTTGTCCCGCGCATCCACGCGCGTCCTTCATCGAGGTGCCAAAGATCGTGGATGGCCGGGACAAGCCCGGCCATGACGGAGAGCGAAGGCAGCCTACTTCCCCACCCATTTCGGCGGGCGCTTCTCGGCAAACGCCTTCGGGCCCTCGATGTAATCCTGCGAGGCCGCCATCGCCTTCACGGCGGGGTACTCGCGCTGCTCGTTGATGGCCTGCTCCAGCGACACGGCCAGGCCGCGTTCGATGGTCTGCTTGGAGGCGCGGATCGACATCGGCGAATTCTTGCAGATGGTCTCGGCCCAGCGCACGGCTGCAGCGAGCGCCTCGCCCTGCGGCACGACCTCGTTGACGAAGCCGAGCTCAAGGCCTTCCTTGGCGCTGACGTGACGGGCGGTGAGGATCATGCCCATCGCGCGCTTCAGCCCGATCTGCCGCGGCAATCGGTGCAGGCCACCGGCGAGCGCGGCGAGGCCAACGCGCGGTTCCGGCAGCGCGAAGGTCGCATTCTCAGCGGCGATGATCAGGTCGCAGGCGAGCGCGATCTCGAATCCTCCACCCATCGCGACGCCATTGACCGCGGCGATGATCGGCTTGTCGCAGTCGAAGCGCGAGGTCAGCCCGCCGAAGCCGCCCTTGTCCCAGCCGCGCTTGCCGCCAGCCGCCTGCCATTTCAAATCGTTGCCGGCGCAGAACGCCTTGTCGCCGGCACCGGTAACGATCGCGACCCACTGCTCGGGATCGGCGGAGAAATCATCGAACACCTTGTTGAGCTCGAAATGCGCATCGATATGCAGCGCGTTGTACACCTCAGGGCGCGACAGCGTCACGATGGTGATCGGGCCCTTGCGTTCCACCTTCGAGAATTTCAGATCCATATTCGCTCCCGCTGATTTTCTGTGGCGAAGAATATTGGCCGCGATAGTAGCGCGGCTCAGGCGCTTGATGCCAGCCAATTACGCAAGGCGTCTGCGCATGCCGAGCGCGACGTGATTGCTTGACTTGAGTGCCGTCTTCTCACCTTAATCGAGCTGAGCAGAGGCGTGCAGCGCCTAAACGCAAAACGATAAGCAACGACATCTTGCGGGAGAGACTACCTTGGATTTCAACCTGCCGGCGGACCTCGTCGCCTATCTCGCCGAACTCGATACCTTCATCGCGCGCGAGATCAAGCCGCTGGAGGAGGCCGACGATAACATCCGTTTCTTCGACCACCGCCGCGAATGGGCGCGCACCGATTTCGAGAACGGGGGCCTGCCGCGGCACGAATGGGAAGCGCTGCTGCGCAAAGCCAAGGACCGCGCCGATGCCGCGGGCCATCTGCGCTTTGCGATCCCGAAACGCTATGGCGGCAAGGACGGCTCCAATCTCTGGATGGCGGTGATCCGCGAGCATTTCGCCTCCAAGGGGCTAGGCCTGCACAACGACCTGCAGAACGAGCATTCGATCGTCGGCAATTTTCCTGTCGTCACCATGCTCGACCGCTACGGCAGCGACGCGCAGAAGGCCATGATCGACGGTTCGATCACAGGAAAATACCGCATCACCTTCGGCCTCACCGAGCCCGACCACGGCTCCGATGCGACGCATATGGAGACCAGGGCGCAGCCCGCGACCCGCGACAACGTCAAGGGCTGGCTGATCAACGGCGAGAAGATGTGGACGACGGGCATGCATGTCGCAACCCATTGCGCGCTGTTCGCGCGCACGTCGGGCAATGACGGCGATGCGCGCGGCATCACCTGCTTCCTCGTGCCGGCGAAATCGGAAGGCGTGAAGGTCGAGGAATATATGTGGACCTTCAACATGCCGACCGATCATCCCCGCGTCAGCTTCACGGATGTATTCGTGCCTGAGGATGCGCTGTTCGGCGAGGTCGGCCGCGGGCTGTCGCTGGCGCAATGCTTCGTGCACGAGAACCGCATCCGCCAGGCTGCGAGCTCGCTCGGCGCCGCCGTCTACTGCATCAACGAAAGCGTCAAATATGCGCGCGAGCGAAAGCCGTTCGGCAAGGCGCTGGCCGAGAACCAGGCGATCCAGTGGCCGCTGGTGGAGCTTGCGACCCAAGCCGAGATGCTGCGTCTCTTGATCCGCAAGACCGCCTGGGAGATGGACCAGCTCACCCAGGCGCAGGTCGAGCACACGCTCTCCGACAAGGTCTCGATGTGCAACTACTGGGCAAACCGCCTCTGTTGCGAGGCCGCCGACCGCGCCATGCAGGTCCACGGCGGCATGGGCTATTCACGCCACAAGCCGTTCGAGCACATCTACCGCCACCACCGCCGCTACCGCATCACGGAAGGCAGCGAGGAAATCCAGAAGCGCAAGGTGGCGGGATTCCTGTTCGGCTATATGGGAGCAGGCAAGCGCTAGCCCCGCACTCCACTGTCGTCCCCGCGAAGGGCGGGGACCCATAACCACAGGACTGCGTTGTGGCGCGAGCAAGCAGTTACAGCGGAGCACACAACAATGCCCTGTGGTTATGGGTCCCGGGTCGCGCTTCGCTTGCCCGGGACGACGGCGGTTTGTCGCGCGATATCACCCTCGCGCTGCGCGATCCTTCTCATTCTGCGCCTTGATCGAGTCGCGCGCGTTGGTCCAGTCGTCGTCGCTCCATTCGCGGAGCTGATAGAAATTGCCGCCCATCGCGAGCGCCTGGGCGCCGTCCATTGCGATGGTCTCGCCGTTGATCCAATCGCAGCCGCCGGAGATCAGGAACACGGCGAGGTTCTGCAATTCCTCCATGGTGCCGACGCGGCCCATCGGGTTCATCGCCTTGGTCCGCGCGCCGGCTTCGTCGCCCGGCTTGATGCGCTTGCTCATGCCTTCGGTCGGGATTTCGCCGGGCGCGATGGTGTTGAGGCGGATGCCGTATTTGCCCCATTCGATCGCGAGCGACATGGTCATTGCGTGGATCGCGGACTTGCTCATCGCCGACGGCACCACATAGGGCGAGCCGTTGCGCACCCAGGTGACGGTGATCGACACCACGTTGCCGCGATGCTTGCCGGCGATCCAGCGCCGCCCGACCGCATGGGTGACGTAGAACGTGCCGTGCATGACGATATTGGCCACCGCATCGAAGCCGCGCGGCGAGAGCTCTTCGGAGCGCGAGATAAAATTGCCGGCGGCGTTGTTGATGAGGTCGGTGACGGGACCGCTGGTCGTCCAGATCGCCTCGATCATCTCGTCGACGGCCAGTGCATTGCGGATATCGACGCCGTGGCTGACCACGCGCCCGCCGTGCTGGTCCATCAGTTCGGTTGCGGTCTCGTCGCAGACGATCTTGCGGCGGCCGCAGATATGCACTTCGGCCCCCAGTTGCAGGAACTTCGCGGCCATGGACTTGCCGAGGCCGGTACCGCCCCCGGTCACGAGGATACGCCGTCCGGCGAGAAGCTGATCTGTGAACATGGTTTCCACCCAAAGGGGATTGTCAGTTAATTGGTCGATTGACTAAAACCGGCAACGGCCCTTCTGTAAAGCGCCATCAAGAACAGCGGAGGACAATTCCATGGAGCAACGCGTCACGATCTCGGTTTCCGATGGGATCGCCGATGTCCGGCTGGTGCGCGCGGACAAGATGAATGCGCTGGATGCCCCGATGTTCGAGGCGCTAGTGGCCGCAACCGAGCGCCTTTCGACCGAAAAAGGCGTCCGGGTGGTAGTATTGTCCGGGGAGGGGCGGGCGTTCTGCGCCGGTCTCGACATGGGGCGTTTCGCCGCGATGAAGGAGAAGGGCGGCAACGGGATTGCCGGCGGCGAGAAGCGGGACCTCACCATCCGCACCCACGGGCAGGCCAATTTCCCGCAACAGGCAGTCTGGGGCTGGCGGCAGCTCCCGGTGCCGGTCATCGCCGCGGTCCATGGCGTCGCCTTCGGCGGCGGCTTCCAGCTCGCGCTTGGCGCCGACATGCGCTTCCTCAGCGCTGACGCGCGGATGTCGATCATGGAGATCAAATGGGGCCTCGTCCCCGACATGGCGGGCACGCCGATCCTCGCCACGCTGGTGCGTGACGATATCCTGCGCGAGCTCACCTATACGGGGCGCATCTTCTCGGCCCAGGAGGCCCTGGGCTATGGCCTCGCCACCCGCGTGTGCGACGATCCGCGCGCCGCGGCCTTCGAGGTCGCGCGCGAGATTGCCGGCAAGAGCCCGGATGCGGTCCGTGCCGCCAAGCGCCTGTTGAACAAGCTGTCGGTCGATCCCGGCCCGGCGCTGCTCGCCGAGTCCGTCGAGCAGCAGAAGCTGTTGGGCAGCCCGAACCAGACGGAGGCCGTGCGCGCCAACATCGACAAGCGCCCGCCGCGCTTTGTGGATGTGTAGAGCCTCTCACGCCGTCATGGCCGGGCTTGTCCCGGCCATCCACGTTTTGGTCTCTCGGCGACGAAGCAAGAACGTGGATCACCGGGACAAGCCCGGTGATGACGAAAACAGCGAATGCCGGGCCAACAACGGACAAGAACAACAAGCAAATGAGCGAAACCTCCCAACTCTTCCTCGGCATCATCAGCGGCGATCGCCGTCGCACGCATGAGGAAGTCGCCCAGCGCACTGAGCGCATCGCCAGCGGCCTGCGGAAGCTTGGCGTCCGCGAGGGCGACAGCGTGTGCATGCTGATGCGCAACGACATCGCCTTCATCGAGGCCGCCTATGCCGCGATGCGGCTCGGGGCCTATGGCGTGCCGATCAACTGGCATTTCAAGCCGGAAGAGATCAACTACGTGCTGACGGATTCCGGCACGAGGGTCCTGATCGCGCATGCCGACATGCTGCCTCCGCTGCGGGATGCGATCCCTGCCGGCATCACCGTGCTGAGCGTGCCGACACCGCCGGAGATCCTCGCCAACTACAAGATCAATCCCGATCATCTCGGCGTGCCGGATTTCGCTGTTGATTTCGAGCCGTGGCTCGCGAAACACCCACGTTATGACGGCCCGGTAGTGCCGCAGCCGCAGAACATGATCTACACCTCGGGCACAACAGGCCATCCCAAGGGCGTCCGCCGCTTTGCCCCGACGCCGGAGCAGGCGGCCAATGCGGAAGCGATGCGCGCCATGATCTATGGTCTCAGGCCCGGCGTCCGCGCGCTGCTTCCGGGCCCGCTCTATCATTCCGCGCCGAATTCCTTCGGCCTCCGCTCCGGCCGGCTCGGCGGCGCGCTGCTGATGATGCCGCGCTTCGATGCGGAAGATTTCCTCAGCTTAGTCGAGGAGCAGCGGGTCGACACCGTCTTCATGGTGCCGACCATGTTCATCCGCCTAATGAAGCTGCCGGAGAAGGTGCGCAGGAAATATGACGTGTCCTCGCTGCGCCATGTCATCCACGCTGCCGCGCCCTGTCCGGCCGATATCAAGCGCGCGATGATCGAGTGGTGGGGGCCGGTGATCTATGAGTTCTACGGCTCGACCGAGTCTGGGGCGGTGACGTTCGCGAATTCCGAGGATGCGCTGAAGAAGCCCGGCACTGTCGGCAAGATTTCGCCCGGCGCCGAGCTGCGCTTCATCGGCGAGGACGGCAAGGTGCTGCCATCAGGAGAGATCGGCGAGATCTATTCGCGGATATCAGGCAATCCGGATTTCACCTACCACAACAAGCCCGAAAAGCGCGCCGAGATCGACCGCGACGGATTCATCACGTCAGGGGATGTCGGCTATATCGACCAGGACGGTTACGTCTTCATCTGCGATCGCAAGCGCGACATGGTGATCTCGGGCGGGGTCAACATCTATCCGGCCGAGATCGAGGCGGTGCTGCATGCCGTTCCCGGCGTGCATGATTGTGCGGTGTTCGGCATCCCCGATGCCGAATTCGGCGAGGCGCTGATGGCGGTGGTCGAGCCGCAAGCAGGGGCCAAGCTGGACGTCGCCTCGGTCCGCGCCCAGCTCAAGAACTCGCTCGCCGACTACAAGGTGCCCAAGCACATCGAAATCGCAACCAACCTGCCGCGCGAGGATTCCGGGAAGATCTTCAAGCGCCGCCTCCGCGACCCCTATTGGGAGCAGGCGGGAAGGAGGATTTAGCCTCCCGTCGTCCCGGGCTTGATGACAGACCCTCATGGTGAGGAGGCCCGTAGCGCCGTCTCGAACCATGAGGCCCCGACAGCGCCCGCGGCCCATCCTTCGAGACGCCGCTGGCGCGGCCACTCAGGATGAGGTTGGAAGCCGAGGTCGGCGGCGCAACATCCTGTGTGCGCCGCCTCCAACTTCATCTTGCGCTGCGGCAAAAAAGTTGCACACTCCGCGCCTGCCGGGCAGTTGCTGGAGCGATCAGCCAATGTCTCCCCAGACCACGTCTTCCGAAACCGATGTCCGCGCCAACCGCGCTGAGGACAGCCAGGCGCTTGAGGAAGACACGCGGCTGCGCAATGACATCCGCCTGCTCGGGCGCGTCCTTGGCGACACCGTGCGCGACCAGGAGGGCGCCGACGTCTTCGACCTGGTCGAACGCATCCGCCAGACCTCGATCCGGTTCCATCGGGATGAAGACCGGCTGGCGCGGCGGGAACTGGAAACCATCCTCGACAGCATGTCGATCTCGGAGACGGTGCGGATCGTCCGCGCCTTCAGCTATTTCTCCCACCTCGCCAACATCGCCGAGGACCAGAACAACATCCGCCAGATGCGGGGGCGGGGAGCCGGTGCGCCGCGTCCGAGCCTGCTGACGCAGGCGGTGAGCCATGCGCAGCAGGCTGGATTCAGCCCGGACGATCTGCGCCGCTTCTTCAAGGGCGCCCTGGTCAGCCCGGTGCTGACCGCGCATCCGACCGAGGTCCGGCGCAAGAGCACCATGGACCGCGAGATGGAGGTCGCACGTCTGCTCGACCGGCGCGAGCGGTTGCAGATGACGCCCGAAGAGAGCGAGGCCAGCGACGAGCAGCTTCGCCGCGCTGTGGTGACGCTATGGCAGACCAATCTGTTGCGCCGGACCAAGCTTACGGTGCTGGACGAGGTCACCAACGGATTGTCGTTCTACGACTACACGTTCCTCCACGAGGTGCCGCGGCTGCATTGTGCGCTGGAAGACCGGCTCAACAAGGAAGGCGGCGAGCCCGGCGAACTCGCATCCTTCCTGAAGATGGGAAGCTGGATCGGCGGCGACCGCGACGGCAACCCGTTCGTCACCGCCGACGTCATGCGCGGCACGCTGCGGCTGCAGTCGAGCCGGATCTTGAGCTTCTATCTGGAAGAGCTGCACTTACTCGGCGCCGAATTGTCGCTAGCCAAGAACCTTGCCGATGTTTCTGACGAGCTGCGTGTGCTCGCCGAGCGCTCGCCCGATCCTTCGCCGCACCGGAGCGGCGAGCCCTATCGTTTGGCGGTGTCCGGCATCTATGCCCGGCTCACCGCGACCGCCGAGAAGCTGCAGGTCGAGATCACGCGGCGGCCGGTCGGCAAGGCCGAGCCGTATACCAATGTGAATGAGCTGAAGGCCGACCTCGATGTGCTCGACCGCTCGCTGATTGCCAACAATTCCGCCGTCATCGCGCGTGGACGCTTGCGGCTGCTGCGGCGCGCGGTAGATTGCTTCGGCTTCCATCTCGCCCGCCTCGACATCAGGCAAAACTCCGCGGTGCATGAGCGCACCGTCGCCGAACTGCTTGATACTGCGATCCCCGGCATGTCCTACATAGCGCTCAGCGAGGATGCCCGCATCGACCTGTTGCTCGGCGAACTTCGCAGCGCGCGTCCGTTGTCCTCGCCCTTCGTGAAATACAGCGAGGAGACGCAAGGCGAACTCGCCGTGTTCCGGGCAGCCGCCGAAGCGCATGCGACCTTCGGCGCGGAGGCGATTTCCCAATGCATCATCTCGATGTGCAAGGGCATGTCCGACATGCTCGAGGTCGCTGTGCTCTTGAAGGAGGTCGGGCTGATCAATCCCTCCGGCCGCAGCGCCATCAACATCGTGCCGCTGTTCGAGACCATCGAGGATCTTCAGGCGTCCAGCGGCATCATGGACCGCATGCTGGCGCTGCACGATTACCGCCGCTTGGTGGACAGTCGCGGCGGCGTGCAGGAGGTCATGCTCGGCTATTCCGACAGCAACAAAGACGGCGGGTTCGTCACTTCGGGCTGGGAGCTCTACAAGGCGGAGATCGGCCTCGTCGAGGTGTTCGAGCGCCATCACGTGCGCCTGCGCCTGTTCCATGGCCGCGGCGGCTCGGTCGGCCGCGGCGGCGGCCCGAGCTATGACGCCATCATCGCCCAGCCCGGCGGCGCCGTGAACGGCCAGATCAGGATCACCGAGCAGGGCGAGATCATCTCGAGCAAATATTCCAACGCCGAAGTCGGCCGCAACAACCTGGAGATCCTTGCCGCCGCGACGCTCGAGACCAGCCTCTTGCAGCCCAGGCAAAGCGCGCCGCGCGCCGAATATCTGAAGGCGATGGAGCAGCTCTCAGCGCTCGCCTTCAAGGCCTATCGCGGTCTGGTCTACGAGACCGACGGCTTTGCTGATTATTTCTGGGGCTCGACCGTCATCAACGAGATCGCGACACTCAACATCGGCAGCCGTCCGGCGTCGCGCAAGAAGACCCGCGAGATCGAGGACCTCCGCGCCATTCCCTGGGTGTTCTCCTGGGCGCAGTGCCGGCTGATGCTGCCGGGCTGGTACGGCTTCGGCAGCGCGGTCGAGGCCTGGATCGCGGAGCATCCGGAGCAGGGCATGCCGTTCCTGCAGGAGCTCTATAAGGAATGGCCGTTCTTCCGCACGCTGCTCTCCAACATGGACATGGTGCTGGCAAAGAGCTCGATCGCGATCGCCTCGCGCTATGCCGAGCTGGTGCCGGATGCGGAGTTGCGCGAGAAGATTTTCGGCCGCATCCGCCGCGAATGGCACCTGTCGATCGAGACGCTGCTGGACATCATGGGCCATGAGCGGTTGTTGCAGGGCAACCCGCTGCTCGAACGCTCGATCCGCAACCGCTTCCCTTATCTCGATCCGCTGAACCACGTGCAGGTGGAACTGTTGAAAGAGCACCGCGCGCAGAACCCTGACGAGCAGGTGCTGCGCGGCATCCAGCTCACGATCAACGGGATCTCCGCAGGGTTGAGGAATAGCGGGTAGGGAACGCGAACAGCGAATGGCGAGTAGAGGCGCTACTCCCTACTCGCCATTTACTTTTCTTATGGCTTCATCGAGCCCTGTGCACTCGTGTAGACGGCATAGAGCGATGTCGAGCCGCAGATGTACAGTCGATTTCGCTGCTGACCGCCGAAGCAGAGGTTGGCGACGGTTTCCGGAATGTGAATCCTGCCGAGCAGATTACCGTCCGGACTGTAGCAACGCACGCCATCTTCATTCGGATCGCCCCAACCCACGGAGCACCAAACACGCCCGGCGGTGTCAGTTCGCACTCCGTCGGTAATGCTGGGCTTGGGCATTTCCGCGAAGACCTTGCCGTTCGATACCTTTCCGCCCGCAACATCGAGGTCGAACACTCGGATATGCGACGGGTTCTCCGGCCCGTCTGTAAAGCCGGTGTCGATGACGTAGAGCTTCTTCTCGTCAGGCGAAAGCGAAATGCCGTTGGGCTCAACGAAATCGTCGACAACAACCTTGATGTCCCCGGATTTCGGATCCACCCGGTAGACGTTGTGCTTTTCCTGCTCAGGATCGGCCTTGATGCCCTCATAATAACCGCCGATGCCGTAGACCGGATCGGTGAACCAGATCGCGCCATCGGAGGTGACAACCGCATCATTCGGCGAATTCAGTTTCTTGCCATTATATTTGTCGGCGATGATGGTGATCGAGCCGTCGAGCTCGGTACGGGTGACGCGTCGGCCGGAATGTTCGCAAGTGATCAGGCGTCCTTCGCGATCGATGGTGTTGCCGTTCGAGTTCATCGATGGCTGCCGGTATACGCTCAGGTGACCGTCATCCTCGGAGAAGCGCATGATACGGTTGTTGGGAATGTCACTGAACAGCACGTAGCGCCCGGCCGGGAAGTAGACCGGACCCTCAGCCCACCGCATGCCGGTTGCGACGCGCTCAACTGCCATGGTGCCCGCGAAGGCTGGGAAACCGGGAGGCCCGAACGTTGGCGGTCCTCCCTTCCTGGCAGATTCCAGGTGGGAGTCCGGATACCGGCTGCCGGGCAGCGGTCCCAAGGGCAGCGGCGCGGTCGATCGCGTTGGCGTGCCCGTTTGGCCGAGTGGCGCGACGGTCGCTGCCGAAGCGCCTTGTACCCCGAAGCTGGTCGCCGCAAGCGCCGCAGCCGCGCCCTTCAGAACGGTGCGGCGGCCGAGGCCGGGCTGATTGATCTCGGCGGAAATGGTCAGTGATTTTGTCATAGTTGCCTCCCATTTTTTGTTGGGAGAAAACCATCCGCCCGCATTCGGGCGTAAACCGGGCGATCCTTCCCAGCTCACGATCAACGGGATATCCGCGGGATTGAGGAATAGCGGGTGGGGAAGGTGAATAGCGAATGCGGCGTTCTATCCGCCATTCGCCACTCCCTATTAGCCGACTGCGTCAGCAGTTATGCGCGCCCTGCGTCTCCACATAGACCGCATAGAGTGATTGGCTCGCGGTCATGAACAGGCGATTGCGCTTCTTGCCGCCGAAGCAGACATTGGCGCAGGTCTCAGGCAGCAGGATCTGGCCGATCCGTGTGCCATCGGGTGCGAACACCTGCACGCCGTCATAGCCCGGGCCGACCCAGCCGGCGCCGACCCAGATATTGCCGTCGGTGTCGACGCGCAGTCCGTCGGGGAAGCCTGACTTGCCGTCGAGCTTCATGTCGATCAACTGCTTCGGGTTGGACAGCTTGTCGCCATTGATGTCGTAGCTCCAGACCACGTTGTTGGCGTTCGGATAGTGCGTGATGCCGGTGTCGCAGACATAGAGCTTCTTGTAGTCGTGGCTGAAGGCGATGCCGTTCGGCTTGAAGGGCTCGTCTGCAACCTTGGTGATCTGGCCGGACTGTCCGTCGACCCGGTACACCGCTTCCTTCTGGTAGGGCTGCACCGAGCCGGTGTTGGCCAGTTGTCCCTCATAGATCGAGATCGCGCCATAGCCGGGATCGGTGAACCAGATCGACTTGTCGTTGGGGTGGACGACCATGTCGTTCGGCCCGTTCAGCGGCTTGCCGTTGGCTTCCTGGGCCAGCGTGGTCACTGTGCCGTTATGCTCGAAACGCACCAGCCGGGTGCGTTCGGCGGAAATCTGCCGTCCCTCGAAATCGAAGGAATTGCCGTTGGCCTCATTCGACGGCTTGTGGAACTGCTCCGAGATATGGCCGTCATCGTCGAGATAGCGAAGCTGCCGGTTAGCGGGGATGTCGCTCCAGACCAGATATTGCCCCTGCGCATTCCAGGCCGGCCCCTCGGCCCACAGGCAGCCCGTGTAGAGACGCTTGATCGCGGTGTTGCCGACCTTGGCCTTGAAGCGCTTCGGATCGATCACGACGATATCGGGGTCGGGATAGCGTTGCGGCTCCGCATTGCGACCGAAGTCGCGGGCAAAGGCTTCCGGCGCGACCGCCGCAGTTGCAGCAATCGCGGTTGCACTGCGCAATAGCGTCCGGCGGTCGAGCCCGATCGCGCCGCCGTCCTGCTGGTTGGGTGAATTGTTCGGATTGTTCATGACTTCCTCCCAGGCTTTTTTGTTGTTGAGAAGGAACTCATGCGCCCGCATTCCGGCATAAAACGGGCAGCCGTAGCGAAACAACCGGAGATAGCGTCGTCCCGGGAGCCAGCGGGGGCGACGCTGTCATGAAGTTGTCAGACCATCACTCGGACCTCATCCCGAGGAGCCACGCAAGCGGCGTCTCGAGGGATGGGCCACGGGGGAGATTGGGGCCTCATGGTTCGAGACGGCGCTGCACGCCTCCTCACCATGAGGATCGACGGTCAGATCGGGTCCCAACCGAAGACGTCGGCAGAGCGGTCGAGATTGTAGAACGAGCCCTTGAGCGCCGGCATGCCGTGTTCGGCGATGGTCTGTGGCGTCCAGCCTTCGCCGCGGTGCACCGAGCGCAGCGGCCGCGACTGGCCCATCAGGAAGATCTCGTTCATGCGGACCGCAAAGATCTGCCCGGTGACCTCCTTGGCGGCGTCGCTGAGCAAATAGGCGCAGACCGGCGCGACCTTTTCCGGCCCCATCTGCTTCATCCTCTCCACGCGCGCCTTTTCGGCGTCGGTCTCGGTTGGAATGGTGCCGATCATGCGGGTCCAGGCGAACGGGGAGACGCAGTTGGAGCGCACGTTGAAGCGGCTCATGTCGAGCGCGATCGACTTCGACAGGCCCACGATGCCGAGCTTGGCGGCGGCGTAGTTGGCCTGGCCAAAATTGCCGATCAGGCCCGAGGTCGAGGTGAAGTGCACGAAGGAGCCGCTCTCCTGCTCGCGGAACAGCCGCGCGGCGGCGTGGCTGACGTAGAACGAGCCCATCAGGTGCACCTTGATGACGGCCTCGAACGCCTCCACGCTCATGCGGTGGAAGATCGCGTCGCGCAGGATGCCGGCATTGTTGACGACGCCGTCGAGCCGGCCGAAATGATCGGTCGCGGTCTTCACGATCTTGCTGGCCGGGATCGCTTCCGCTACCGACTCGAAATTGGCGACCGCGGTGCCACCGCGCTTCTTGATTTCCTCGACCACTTCCTCGGCCGGGGCGGCGCTCGATCCCGCGCCGTCGGCCGTGCCGCCGGGATCGTTGACCACAACCTTGGCGCCTTCGGCGGCGCAGAGCAGCGCGATCTCGCGCCCGATGCCGCGGCCTGCGCCGGTGACGATGATGACTTTGTCCTGCAGTGATTTTGTCATGTGGGTTCTCCGCTATGCTTTCCGAATTACACCGTCATTCCGGGGCGCGCGAAGCGCGAACCCGGAATCCATTTTTGCCGCGCGATGGATTCCGGGCCTGCGCCTGACGGCGCATCCCGGAATGACGGGCGGTTACTTCTGGTTCGTGAAGATGATCGTGCCCGACGCTGCGAACATGCCGCCGACGCCATGGCACACCGAGATCTTCGCGCCGGGCACCTGCGCCGGCGCGATGCCGCGCATCTGGCGCACGCTCTCCTGCAGCGCGTACATGCCATACATGCCCGAATGCATGTAGGACAGGCCGCCGCCATTGGTGTTGAGCGGCAGCTTGCCGCCGGGGCGCGTATTGCCATCGGCGATGAACTTGCCGGTCTCCTCATAAGGCATGAAGCCGAGATCGCCGAGGCCAAACAGCGGCAGGTGCGCAAAGGCGTCGTAGATCATGAGGTGGTCGACATCCCCGTGCGTGATGCCGGCTTCCTTGAAGGCGAGGGGGCCTGCGACCTTGAAGGCGCGCGAGGAGTTGAAGGTCTCCATCTGGCTGACCATCGGCGTTTCCACGCTCTCGCCGGTGCCGAGGATGTAGACCGGCTTCTGCGGAAAATCCTTGGCCCGATCGGCCGAGGTCAGGATCAGCGCGCCGCCGCCATCGGTGACGAGGCAGCACTGCAGCAGGCGGAAGGGATAGGCGATCATCCGCGAGTTCAGGACGTCGGCAACCGTGATCGGGTCCTTCATGGTCGCACGCGGATTTTTCGCGGCCCACTCACGCTGCACGACGGCGACCATGGCGAGCTGCTCATGGGCGATGCCGTAGGTCTTCATGAAGCGCAGCACCGGGATCGGGAACATGCTCGGCGGTCCGAATACGCCGAATGGCGCCTCGAACTGGCCGTTGAGGCTGTCCGGCGGCGTGAAGCGCGGCTGCTTGCCGATCATCGACTTGCCGCTTTCGGCATGCGTGATCAGCACGGTCTTGCAGAGGCCGGCCTCGATCGCCGCCGCGGCGTGACGGACATGCAGCATGAACGAGCAGCCGCCGACGGACGTGCCGTCGACCCAGGTCGGCTTGATGCCGAGATAGTGACAGACCTGCTGCGGCGTCTCGACCGCGGTGGCGAAACCGTCGATGTCGGAAAGCTTCAGCCCCGCATCGGCGATGGCGTTGAGCGCCGCATCCGCGTGGAGCTGGAGCTGCGACATGTTGGGGATGACGCCGAGCTCGGTGGTCTCGGCCGCGCCGACAACGGCAACCTGGTTCCTGCGCATCGCTTTAACCCTTCGCCGGACGGAACAAGGGAAGCGTGATCTTGTCGTCGAGCTTCTCGAATGCGACTTCCAACTTCATGTCGAGCTCGAGCGCTTCCGGCGTCTGCGGGCAGTCGATGATGTTGCTCATCATGCGCGGGCCCTCGTCGAGTTCGACCACCGCAATGGCGTAAGGCGGCGTGAAGCCGGGCGCAGCGGGACGGTGATTGATGACGTAGCTGTAGAGCGTGCCCTTGCCGCTCGCCTTGAACACGCTGACCTTGCGCGAGGCGCAGGACGGGCAGAACGGGCGCGGCGGGAAATAGACATGCGAGCAGGCGTCGCAGCGCTGCAGGCGCAATTCGCCGACCTGCGTGCCATCCCAGAAATGCTGGGTTTCCGGCGTCGGTTTCGGTTTTGCGCGTGCAGCTTCGGCCATTCGGCATCCTCCCTGGATCCAGGCCGTCAGGCCTCGTTCAAAAACGTGATGCGACAATTGACTATCCGCCGTCAACGGTCCAGCGTTTCCCATCGCATGGCGGTATTCCGAAGACGACAGCGCGCTTGTATGCCAGCCTGTCTCGGGCAATAGTCCGCCACGCGGCAAATCTGCCGCGCCTCAAACAACGCGCCTGAAGAGACCTGAAATCGAAAGCCATGCCTGACAATCCGACCCTTGCCTCACTCGCCGCAGACCTCGACAGCGGCCACACCAGTGCCCGCCAACTGGTCGAGCAGTGCCTCGCCAAGATCGCCGATCCCGCGGGCGAGGGGCAGCGCGTCTTCATTCACGTCGACAAGGACGCTGCGCTCGATGCCGCCGATGCGATGGACCGCCTGCGCAAGGCGCATGCGGCGCCGTCACCCTTTGCCGGCATTCCCGTTTCGATCAAGGACCTCTTCGACATCAAGGGGCAGGTGACCCGCGCCGGCTCCCGCGCGCTGGAGGATTCGGCGCCGGCGGAAGCCGATGCGCCCGTGGTGGCACGGCTGCGCGCGGCCGGCTTTGTCGTGATCGGCCGCACCAACATGACCGAGTTCGCCTATTCCGGTATCGGCATCAATCCGCACTACGGCACGCCGAAGAGCGCCTACAACCGCAGCGTCGGCCATGTGCCCGGCGGCTCGTCGTCCGGCGCGGCGGTATCGATCGCCGACGGCATGGCCTTTGGCGCACTCGGCACCGATACCGGCGGCTCCTGCCGGATCCCAGCGGCTTTCAACGGCATCGTTGGCTACAAGCCGACGCAGCGGCGCATTCCGCTTGATGGCGGTGTGCCGCTGTCGTTCTCGCTCGACAGCTACGGTCCGCTCGCCAATTCGGTTGCGTGCTGTGCGACGCTCGATGCTGTGCTCGCGGGCGAGCCGGTGACGCCGCTGCAGCCGCGGCCGGTGAAAGGCCTTCGCTTTGCGGTGCCGACCACGGTTGCGCTCGATGACCTCGATGATGCCGTGGCCAAAACGTTCGAGCGTGCGCTCGCGGCGCTGTCGAAGGCTGGTGCGCTGATTGAGAAGATCGAGGTGCCGGAGTTCCTCGATGTCGGCATCATGAACGGCAAGGGCGGGTTTGCGGCTTCCGAAAGCTATGCCTGGCACCGCTATCTGCTTGCCAGCAAGGGTGACATCTATGATCCCCGCGTCGCCACGCGCATCGCGCGCGGCGAGGGATATCTGGCCGCCGACTACATCGATCTCCTCAACGCGCGAAAGTCCTTCATCGCGCGCACCGAGAAGCGCATCGCGCCCTATGACGCGCTGCTGCTGCCGACCACGGCCAACACGCCGCCGAAGATCGCGGATCTTGAAGACGACAAGGCGTTCACCGCGGAAAATCTGCGCGCGCTGCGCAACTGCACGCTGATCAACGTGCTCGACGGCTGCGCCATCTCGCTGCCGGCCCATCGTGAAGATGATGTGCCGGTCGGTCTGATGGTCGCGGCGGCAGGCGGATCGGATCGCCGCATCTTCGAGATCGCGGCCGCAATGGAGACCATCATCCGTGTATGACCTTACTTTCACAATCGACGACAAGGGCGTGGCGACGCCGCTGACGCTCGCGATCGACCAGGCGGTGATCGCCGGCTGGACCGGCCGCGATCCGGTGGCGCGCGACAAGCATATCGCCGAGCTCGAGGCGCTCGGCATTGCGAGGCCGGCGACGACGCCGATCTACTATCGCTGCTCGGCGCGGCGGCTGACCACCGAGGACACCATCGAAGTCTGCGGCGAGGAGTCCAGCGGTGAGGTCGAGTTCGTATTGATCGGCTGGCAGGGCCGCATCTTCGTCGGCTGCGGCTCCGATCACACCGACCGCAAGGTCGAGAGCTACAGCGTCACGGTTTCGAAGCAGATGTGCGACAAGCCGATCGCCTCGGAGCTCTGGGAGCTCGAAGACGTCATCGACCACTGGGACCAGATGATCCTGCGCTCCCACGCCTGGATCGATGGCAAGCGCGTTCTGTATCAGGAAGGCACGCTCGACGGCATGCTGCCGGTGAAGGACCTGATCGCGCGCGGCTTCGACGGCAAGGGCCTGCCCGACGGCTGCGCCATGTTTGGCGGCACTTTTGCCGCCAAGGGTGGCATCCGCCCGGCAAGCCGGTTCGAGTTCGAGCTGGAGGATCCGGTGCTGAAGCGAACGATCCGCCATGCGTATGATGTGGTGACGCTGCCAGTCTTGGGGTAGGTGGTCGCCCCATCGTCATTGCGAGCGCAGCGAAGCAATCCATAGCGGCGCGTGTAGAGGCGTGGATTGCTTCGCTACGCTCGCAATGACGCTCAATATCGGAAATCGGGTGGTTGATAGTCCGCGCATCTGCCACCACTTCGGGACCAACGCGAGTGTTGTGGCTTGACGGCTGACTTATTCGACGGCGTTGCCGAGCGTCCGGCGCGGGAGACCATCGCGGAAGGCGCGGTGATTCTGCGCGGATTTGCGCGCCCGCTGGAGCCTGAGCTGATCCCGGCGTTGCGCGAGCTCGTCGCGCAGGCGCCATTCCGCCGCATGTTCACGCCCGGCGGTTATCAGATGTCGGTGGCAATGACCAATTGCGGCAGCGTCGGCTGGGTCACCGATCGCAGCGGCTATCGCTATGACGGCGTCGATCCCGAATCCGGAAAGCGATGGCCAGCAATGCCGCCGGTGCTCGTGCGCCTGGCGCGCGAGGCAGCGGCCGAGGGCGGCTTTGACGATTTTGCGCCGGATGCCTGCCTGGTCAATCGTTACGAGCCGGGTGCAAGGTTGTCGCTGCACCAAGACAAGGACGAAACGGATTTTGCTGCGCCCATCGTTTCGGTGTCGCTCGGCCTGCCTGCGACGTTCCTGTTCGGCGGCCCGAAGCGTAGCGACAAGCCAGCTCGATATCGGCTAACGCATGGCGATGTCGTGGTGTGGGGCGGGCCGTCGCGATTGTTTTTCCATGGCGTCGCGCCGCTCGCCGACGGCGAGCATGCGGTGCTCGGCCGGCAGCGGATCAATCTGACCTTTAGAAAGACCCGGTAGCTCTCCTCCGTCATTCCGGGGCCCGCGCAGCGCGAACCCGGAATCCATTTCACCCCGTGACCCGGCGGCGCCATGGATTCCGGGCCAGCGCCTTCGGCGCATCCCGGAATGACAGCCTCAAGGTTTCGGCGGATGAATGAACGCCCACGGACTCACTTCTGAATCCGTCGGCACCTCGATCGCGATCACGTATGGCCCGCCATCGGCTAGCGCCTTTTCCAGCGCAGGACGGAAATGATCCGGCGAGGTGACGCGCGCGGCACCGGCGCCGAAGGATTCTGCGAGCTTGACGAAATCCGGATTGACGAGGTCCGACGCCACGACGCGGCCATCGAAGCGTTCGCGCTGGTCTCGCCGCACATTGCCGTAAGAGTTGTTGTTGAACACGAGCGTCACCACGCCGATGCTATGTTGCACGGCGGTGGAAAGCTCCTGCACGCCGAACATGAAGCCGCCGTCGCCCGTGATCGCCACCACCGGCTTGTCGGGATGGGCGACCTTGGCGCCGAGCGCGGTTGGAAAGCCGGAGCCGAGCGTGCCCTGGTAGCCCGATGTGATGAAGGTCCGCGGTTCATAGACCGGAAAGCCGTACCAGGAGGCGAAACCGACCTGCGACAGCTCATCGGTGACGATCGCATTCGAAGGCAGCACCTCGCGGAGAATCTTCAGGTAAGCCATCTGCGGCTGGATGCGCTGGATTTCACGCGCGGCCGCCGCGGTCGCTTCGCGGATCGCCGGACGCCGGCCGCCGCTCTTGCCGGTGCGCGCCTTGCGCACGGCCGCGAGCAGCTCGGCGGTGCCGGCTTTGGCATCGCTCACGATGGCAGCATCAGGCGTCAGCCGGCGCATCTCGACCGGATCGATGTCGATGCGGATCGATTTGATGCCATCAGGCTGGTACGGCCAGCGGAACCCCGAGGCCGGCAATTCCATGCGGGTGCCGATCCCGATCATCAGGTCGGTCGTCGGCCACAATTTGTAAGCGGCCGCCATGGTCAGCCCGAGCTCGTGCGCATTGGAGACGATGCCGCGGCCGCTGCGGAAGGCGACGACGGGCGCGTCGATCATTTCGGCAAGCTCAAGAATTTCTTCGCCGGCATCGATCGCGCCACTGCCGACAAAGATCATCGGCGTCTTGCTCGCCGCGATCAGCGTGGCCGCGGCCTTGATCCTGTCAGGGTCGGGCAGTGGCGCCGGAAATGGCTCGAACGGCTTTGATGGCGCGACCGCCGCACGCTGGGTGAAGACGTCCCAGGGCATCTCGAGCGATGTCGGTCCGCGCCGGCCCGATAGCATCTCCTGGAATGCGCGCGACACCATCGCCGGCGCCGCACCAGGATATTCGATGCGGTCAGCCCATTTCACGAAAGTGCGCAGCGTCGCGAGTTGATCCGGCATCTCATGCAGATGGCCGCGGCCTCTGCCGAGGAATGCAGTCGGCACCTGCCCGGTGAGGCAGAGCACCGGTTCGTTGCAACCGAAAGCGGTGAGCAGCGCCGCGCTGGCGTTGAGCACGCCGGGGCCGGGTACCACGCTGAATACGCCGGGACGGCCGCTCGCGCGCGCATAGCCGAAAGCCATGTAGCCGCAGGCCTGCTCGTGCCGTGCACCGATCACCTTGAGCTGCGCCTGATGGAAAGCGTCGAACAGGCCATAGATCTGCGCGCCGGGCAGGCCGAACACCGTGTCGACGCCATGGGCGACGAGGCCGCCCACGATCGCTTCGCCGCCGCTGGTTGAGCTCATCTTGTTATCCATCCGCTTCTCAGACTTCGTCGACCACGCCGTTGCGCAACAGACCGACGCCTTCGGCCCCGATCGCTCAATCCGCAATCGTGACGTCGGCAACGAACAGCGGCTCCCGCACCGCTTGTCCGGTGAATGGCGAGCCCTGCTCGAACCAGGAGCGCGGCGCGGGCGCGCCCCACAAGGTCTGGCGCCGCGGGTCCTTCAGCGACCAGCGCAGCGGCTCATGGTCGTGATCTCCAGTGAAATAGTCGCTGGTGTAGAGCTCGAGCCGGTGGCCGTCAGGATCCCTGACATAGAGGAAGAACGCGTTGGAGATGCCGTGGCGGCCGGGGCCGCGCTCCATGTTCTTCAGGAAGCCGCTTGACGCCATCACGTCGCAGAGATGCAGCACGTTCATTGCCGTCGGCACCCAATAGGCGAAATGGTGCAGGCGAGGGCCCTTGCCATTGGTGAAGGCGAGGTCGTGCACATTTCCCTTGCGATGCATCCATGCCGCGGCGATGCGCCCGTTCGGGCCATCTTCCTCGCCATATTCGGTGAGACGAAAGCCGAGCCGTGCATAGAAGTCGATAGTGTCCTGCAGCTCCGCGGCGAAGACGTTGAAATGGTCGAGCCGCTGCGGATGGCAGCCCTTATAGAGGTCGTAGCGGCGGAGCAGGTGCGGGCGCTTCTCCATCGCCGCGTAGAGCTCGAGCTGGAAGCCGAACGGATCGGAGAACTGCAAGGTGCGGCCTTGGAACGGCTGATCGACGAAGCGATAGTCGATGCCGTGCTCGGAGAAGAACGCCGCCGCCTTGTCGAGGTCGCCATCGTTGCCGACCTTAAAGCCGAGCCGGCTGCAGGCTGCGACTTGCGCCTTGCGCAGCACCAGCGAGTGATGCTGGTGCTCCTCGGAGCCGCGCAGATACACTGCCTTGTCGTCCGCGTCCTCGACATGCAGCCCGACCGTGGTCTCATAGAATGCGCGGCTGGCGGCGAGGTCGGTCACGTCGAGCACGACGTGGCTGCAGCGGATGATGTTGAACGGCGGATCGAAGACGTGCTGCGGAACGGGCATCGATGTTTTGCTCCTAGCTCAAGGCAGTCTCGTCTTCACCTCTCCCATAGGGAAAGGTCGCGCCGCAGGGCGGGTGAGGGGCTCAGGTCCCTCGACAGAGCGCAACCCCTCACCCGAATTGCTGCGCAATTCGACCTCTCCCTATGGGAGAGGTGGGGCACCGTCTTTGTCGATGCAGTGGCGCCCATCACACTCCCAGTCTCTGTATCTTATGCGTCCCGCGCGCCAGCGAGACGTGCTTGGTTTCCATGTAGAAGTCGAACGAATAATCGCCGCCGTCGCGGCCGATGCCTGACGATTTCATGCCGCCGAACGGCGTCGGCAGGTGGCGGACGTTTTCCGAGTTGAGCCAGATCATGCCCGCTTCGAGCGTATCAGCCACGCGCAGCGCGCGGCCCATGTCGCCGGTCCAGACATAGCCGGTGAGGCCATATTGCACGCCGTTGGCGATCTCGACCGCATCAAGCTCATCGCGGAACGGGATGACGGTGAGGAACGGTCCGAACACCTCTTCCTGCGCCACCCGCATCTTGGAATGCGCGGCCGTGACGAGCGTCGGCTGCACATAATGTCCGCCGCCCGGACCGTCATGCGGCTTGCCGCCGACTGCGATCGTCGCGCCTTCCTGTCGTGCCACGTCGAAGTAGGAGCAGACCTTTGCCAGGTGCCGCTCATGGATCAGCGGCCCGATCTCGGTTGCGGGGTCGAGGGGGTGGCCAACCTTCAGCGCCTTCACCCGCGCCGTGAGCGTTTCGACGAACCGTTCCGCAATGCTCTCTTGCACCAGGAGCCGGCTCGAGGAGGTGCAGCGCTCGCCGTTCAGCGAGTAGATCATGAACACGACGGCATCGAGCGCGCGCTCGAGATCGGCATCCTCGAACACGATCACGGGGTTCTTGCCGCCGAGTTCGAAATGCACACGCTTCAGCGTCGGCGCGCCCTGCGCCATGATTGCGGACCCGGTAGCGCTCTCGCCGACGAAGCCGATCGCCTTGATTGCGGGATGTTCGGTCAGCGCTTTACCAGCCTCCTCGCCGAAGCCATGCACGGTGTTGAGCACGCCGTCGGGCACGCCTGCTTCCTTCACCAGCTTTGCCAATAGATCAGCCGTCACAGGCGACCATTCGGCGGGCTTGTGCACCACCGTGCAGCCGGCGGCGAGCGCTGGCGCGATCTTCCAGGTCGAGAGCATGAACGGCGTGTTCCACGGCGTGATCACGCCGACCGGTCCGATCGGCACGCGCGTAGAGATGTTCCAGTGCTCTTCGCTCGGCATGTTGAGGCCGTCGCGCGCCTCGGCGCATTTGTCGGCGAAGAAACGGAAATTTTCGGCCGCGCGGATTGCGGCTTTCGCCATGAAGCGATGCGCCTGGCCCGTGTCGATGCATTCCAGCACCGCGATATCGTCGGCATGATCCTCGATCGCGTCGGCTACGCGATTGAGCAGTTTGCGCCGCATCGAGGCCGACATATCACGCCAGGACTTGAAGGCGAGGGCGGCGGCGGTCGCGGCGCGATCGACGTCCTCATTATTGCCGCGCGCGACACTTGCCAGCACGGCGCCGTCGATCGGCGACTTCGTCTCAAATGTCTGCCCGGAGGTCGATGGCACGACCTTGCCGTCGATCATGTGGCCAATTCCCTCCGCCTTCAGCTTTGCCAGCAATGGCGCAGCGCGGTCGCGGTTGGCCTGGAATAGTTCGGCCGATTTCGCCTTCGCTTTATCCACGGACAGTCTCCACCTTGAGCGCATCGTGGATGCTGTTGCGCTTCCAGCTCGTCTCCTTGTCGTTGATCTGCATGTCGAACGACAACGCGAATTTGCTGCTCGCGAATACCGGGTCGAGATAGGTCGACAGCGTCCTGAAGATATGGTCTCCCGCCTTCTTGCGGGTTGCGAGATCGCGCCCCTCTCCGAGCCGCAGCACCATGTCGAGGAAGCCGTAGTCGTTTCGGCCGTCGGCGATCGCGTAGTGCTCGCATCTGACGGCGCGAACACGGATGCCGCCGAGCGGGAAGATGCCGGTCTCGATCGCCGCCTTGCGCACGAGTTCGACCACTTCGCCCATGTCGAGACGGGAATCCAGGTTGGCCGAATATTCGATGGTGAAATGCGGCAAGGTGGATCGCTCCTGATGCGCCGGAATGATTAACATGTTAAATGTATCGGCGTAAATTGATTTGCGCTTTGTTGCGCCGCAAAAGATTGACGATGCCAGGTAAGAAATCATCCTTGAACGGTTCGCGGCCGCGCGCGACGCCGGAGACAAAGCGGCAGGGGCC
The DNA here is from genome assembly GCF_059512365.1 of Bradyrhizobium sp. Ses1. NCBI lineage: Bacteria > Pseudomonadati > Pseudomonadota > Alphaproteobacteria > Hyphomicrobiales > Nitrobacteraceae > Bradyrhizobium > Bradyrhizobium sp. Ses1. The sequence goes on along the minus strand of NZ_JCAMOQ010000002.1, from coordinate 76,106 downwards.
GATGCGCGACTTCTCGCGCTCGCTGCCGATGTCGCTCTTGCGCGCGCGCGAGGCCGTGATGCGGCAGTTCCGTCCCTCTCTGCGTCATCATGCGCTGACCGAGCAGCAATGGCGCATCCTGCGCGCGCTCACATCGGTGGAGTCGATCGAGGTCACCGACCTCGCGCGGCTCGCTTTCCTGCTGGGGCCGAGCCTGTCGCGCATCCTGCGCGACCTCGAAGCGCGCGGCCTGATCGAGCGCCGTTCGGCGGAGGCGGACCTGCGTCGCGCCGTGGTGTCGATCTCGCCGAGGGGATTGAAGCTGATCGAAGCGGTCGCGCCGACATCGGAAGCGATCTACGCCGCCATTACAAAACGTTACGGCGCGCGCAAGCTTGCTGAGCTGCAGGCCATGCTCGGTGCGCTCGAGGAAAGTCTTGCGAGCTTGTCAGGCGCGGAAGAGGGCAGGGGCGAGGCGGACGAATAAATGCAAAATTTGCATGATGATGTGTGCTCGGACGCATAGCTCGCCTTTCCTGCACATCGTTTGAGCACAAAGGAATTGGCAGGCGCGCGGAATCTGCCGGAATAGTCATGATCTCGTCGGCATTCATCTTTCCTGTGCGCGCGGATAACGCTGCACCTCCATCGTTAGTCGAAAACACCGCAATATCAATTTACTCCGAGACGGAGAGTCCGTAAGTACGCATGCGGTTCGCGCCCCGCCCGGGATCGCCAACAGCAAGAAGGGCCGACGAAGAAGCCCGGCCTCAGGGAGAAACCAATGAAACTGACGAGACGCGATTTCGCGGCTGGTGTCGTCGCCGGCCTTGCCGCCCCCCACATCATCACGAGCGCGAGAGCGCAGGGCGCCACGATCAAGATCGGCATGTGCGCGCCCGTGACCGGTCCCGCCGCCGAATCAGGCCGCTACGCCATCCAGGGTGCGAAGCTCGCGCTCGAAGCGGTCAACAAGGCCGGCGGCATCCTCGGCAAGCAGGCCGAGCTGATCATCGAAGACGATCAGACCACCAATCCCGGTATCGTGCTGGCCTTCTCCAAGCTCGCTGCGCAGTCCGACATTGTCGGCTTCCTTGGTTCGATCCGGTCGACCCAGGTGCACGCCATGGCGCCCGACGTGCTCAAGCTTGGCAAGCCCGTGATGATCGGGGGTACCGATCCGAACCTCACGCACATGGGCAATCAGTGGCTGTTCCGTTTCCGTCCGAATGACAGCTATTCCGGGCGCGTCATCGCCGAGTATGGCGTCAACACGCTCGGCAAGAAGAAATGGGCCGTGCTGCATTCCACCGACGCTTTTGGCACTGCAGGTGGCAAGGCTCTGACCGCTGCGTTGGAAAAGCTCGGAGCCCCGCCCGTGCTCGACCAAGGCTATGCCAACCAGAGCCAGGACTTCACTCCGGTCGTGCTCGCGATCAAGCAGTCCGGCGCCGATATCCTCGGATCCTACTTCACCTTCGAAAACGACCTCGGCATCTTTGCGCGGCAGTTGCGCCAGCTCGGCGTCAACATTCCCTGGGTTGGCTCGCCCTCGATCGTCAATATCACCGCGCTGAAACTCGCCGGGCCTGCGCTGTACAACACCTATGGTGTCGCGGACTACGCGGAAGATTCCAGCGAAGCTTCTAAGGCGTTCGGCAAGCTCTATCGTGATGCGGTCAAGGTCGCACCGGATAACCAGAGCTCCTGGCCCTATGACGCGGTCACCGTGCTGGCGGCGGCGATCAACAAGGCCGGCTCGACCGAGCCTGCAAAAATCCGCGAGGCGATCCTGTCGATCAAGAAATTCCCCGGCGCCGAAGGCGAGTATAATTTCGACCAGAACGGCGACGGTTTGCACGGCTACAACATCGTGAAAAACGACAAGGGCAAAATCGTTTTCGACAAGCACATTGAATTCAACGATTGACCACGTTTTCGGCCTCTTCGTTCTCCACGGAGGGGCCGAAAACCTTTCGGCGAATTCTCTGGGTTCCTCCTAACCGAGCTTGTCATGGATCTCGTCCTTCAACTGCTGTTTACCGGCATCGGCATCGGCGCCGTCTACGCGCTGGTCGCGCTCGGTTTCGTGCTGATCTTCCGCGCCACCAATGTGGTGAATTTCGCGCAAGGCGAGTTCTCCATGGTCGCGGCCTATCTGATGGTGGTGTTCTCCGTCGATCTCGGCTGGCCCTACTGGCTGTCCTTCCTGATCGCGCTTGGCGGCATGGCGCTGCTTGGCGTGATCTTCAATCTCGGCGTTTATTATCCGCTGCGCCACCGCACCTTCCTGCCTGTCATCATCGCCACGATCGGCGCCTCGATCCTGCTGTCGAATTCGGTGCTGGCGATCTACGGCCCGCAGCCGCAGGTGCTGCAGGGCTGGTTCGATACGCCCGGCATCCAGCTTGGTCCTGTTTATCTCGATAGCCAGTATCTGTTGATCATCGCGGTGACGATCGCGCTCGTGTTCTTCAATTACTGGTTCTTCGAGAAGACGCTGCTCGGCAAGAAGCTGCAGGCGACCTCGCAGGACAAGGAAATGGCCTCGCTGCTCGGCATTTCCGTCTCCATCATGATCATGATCACCTTCATCTATTCCGCCGTGCTCGGCGGTCTGGCCGGCATTCTCGTTGCGCCGGTGCTGTTCGTCTCGATCCAGATGGGCTCGACGATCGCGCTGAAGGCATTCGCTGCTACGATTATTGGCGGCTTCGGCGATGTCGCCGGCGCCATTATCGGCGGGCTCGCGCTCGGCGTCATCGAGACCTTTGGCGCGGCGTACATCTCGGTTCCCTACAAGGATGGTTTTGCCTTCCTGGTCCTGGTCGCCTTCCTGATCTTCCGGCCGCAGGGCATCTTCGGCGAACGCGTGGCGGAGAAAGCATGAGCGCCCCCCGCGACAACGTGCCGATCCCGGCACCCGCCGTCCGCTCGAAACCGCTTGTGATCCGCCATTTGCCGTATTTCATCGGCGCGGCGATCCTGGTGGCGCTTGCCGCAGGCTTGCGGTTCGACGGCTACATCCTCAACATCCTGCTGCAGGCGACGACGTTCTCAATCGCGGTGTTCGGCCTGTCGGTCGTGCTCGGGCTGTGCGGCCAGATCAATCTGGCGCAGGCGGCGTTCTTCGGGCTCGGCGCCTACGCGGTCGGCATCGGAACGACTGACCTGCATCTCAGCTTCTGGCTCTGCCTTGTTGGCGGCTGCGTGATCGCGCTGCTTGCCGGCGCGTTCCTGGGCATGTCGACCTTGCGGCTCGGCGGGCATTACCTCGCGATGGTGACGATCTCGTTCCAGCAGATCGTCACGCTTGTGATGATCAACGCGATCTGGCTGACGCGCGGGCCTGACGGCGTCCCCAATATCCGTCGTCCCGAGCTGTTCCAGACGTCGCAGAGCTATCTCGCTTTCTGCGTCGCCATGCTCGCGATCGTCGGCTATTTGGTCTGGCATCTCTCCGATACCAAGCTCGGCCGCGCGATGCGGGCGGTGCGCGACAACGAACTCGCGGCCGGCGTCAACGGCATCGACGTGTTCCGCACCAAGATCTACGCCTTCGCGCTCTGTGCGCTGCTCGGCGGCCTGGCGGGCGGCCTGTTTGCCGGTGGCTTCGCCTATGTCAGCCCCGATCAATTCTCCTTTGCGGAATCGATCGTGTTCCTGACGATGTCGCTGCTCGGCGGCGTCGCTTCGCCGATCGGCTCGGCGATCGGCACGGGGCTCCTGATCCTGATCCCGGAATGGCTGCGCTTCCTCAAGAGCGTGCCCGGCCTTTATCTAGCCATCTACGGCCTGTTCGTGATCCTGATCATCCGCTTCATGCCTGACGGCATCTGGGGCTTCGTCGCCGATGCCTTCAATCGCTGGCGCGCGCACACCAAGGCGCCGCCTGTTGCGGCCGCGCTGCAGTTGAAGCCCGCGACCGTCGGCGGCGACTACGTGCTGGAGGTCACCGGACTGTCGAAACATTTCGGCGGCCTGAAAGCGGTCGACGGCGTCGACATCGCGGTGAGGCGCGGCGGGGTCCACGCGTTGATCGGGCCGAACGGTTCCGGCAAGACCACGACGCTCAACGTGCTGTCCGGCCTCTACGAGGCGACCTCGGGCAAGATCGTGCTCGACGGCACCGACATCACCCACATGCCGCCGCACCAGCGCACGGCTGCGGGCCTCGGGCGCACATTCCAGAACATCCGTCTGTTCCGTTCGATGACGGCGCTCGAGAATGTCGAGATCGGCGCCGAGCGGCCCGGCAACACCATGATCGGGAAGGGCGAGGACGCGCTGACCGAACGCGCGATGGAGGCACTGAATTTCGTCGGCCTCGGTAACCGCGCCAATGAGCTGATCTCGAGCTTCTCCTACGGCCACCAGCGCTTGATCGAGATTGCGCGCGCGCTCGCCGCCAATCCGACGCTGCTGCTGTTAGACGAGCCGGCCGCAGGGCTGAACTCGACCGAGAAGCTCGAATTGCATGAACTGCTCAAGCGCATCGCAGCGCAGGGCCTGACCATCCTGATCATCGATCATGACATGACGCTCGTCTCTGAGGCTGCCCAGCACATCACCGTGCTCAATTTCGGTCGCCGCATCGCGGACGGCGAATCCATGGCGGTGCTGCGCCATCCCGATGTCGTCTCCGCCTATCTCGGGAGCGAATGATGCCGCTGCTCGAAATCCGCAATCTCGTGGTCCGCTACGGCGAAATCGAAGCGCTGCGCGGCGTCACCATCGCCGTCGAGGCAGGGCAGGTGGTGACCTTGCTCGGCGCCAACGGCGCCGGCAAATCCACCACGCTCCGCGCCATCTCGGGGCTCGCCAAGCCCACCTCAGGCGAAATCATGTTTGATGGACAATCGATCGCCGGCCTCGGGCCGGAGGCGATCGTGCGGCTCGGCATCTCGCATGTGCCGGAGGGCAGGCGGGTGTTCCCGGGCCTCACGGTCAAGGAAAACATCATGCTCGGCGCGTCAAACCGAAAGGCTTCGTCGGCGCAGATCTCGCGCGAGGCAGATGCGATGTTCGACCTGTTTCCGGATATCCGCGCCTTCGCCGACGCGCTGGGTTGGACGCTGTCCGGCGGTCAATTGCAGATGGTTGCCGTCGCCCGCGGCTTGATGGCGAAGCCGCGGCTGCTGTTGCTGGACGAGCCATCGCTGGGACTTGCGCCCGTCATCGTGCAGGCGGTGTTCCGCATCATTTCGCAGATCAGGAAAGACACCACGGTCTTGCTTGTTGAGCAAAATGCGCGCATGGGACTTTCGGTCGCCGATCACGGCTTCGTCCTGGAAACGGGGCGGATTGTGCTTGGCGGCAAGCCCGACGAATTGTGGGGCAACGAGGCCATCGCTGCGGCCTATCTCGGCGGTCACGCCAAGGCCAGCGCATAAGAAGCATGATCCGGAGGAGCCGGTGTGCCGGAAGGATCGTGCTCCAAACCAAGGAGCGAGTGACATATCCATGGTGACGATCAAGGTCGATAATCTCATCAATTTCGTTGCTGAAGTCTTTTCTCACGCCGAATCCTCGCCCGAAGAAGCCCGTCGCATTGCAACATATCTGACCACCGCCAATCTCACCGGGCACGACAGCCACGGCGTGATCCGCGTGCCCGTCTACATCCGCTGGAAGAAAATGGGCTCGGTGGTTCCGAACCAAACCGCCGAGGTCGTGGTCGATACGCCCTCGCTGGCCGTCGTCGACGGCAAGTTCGGTTACGGGCAGACCGTTACGCCGGTCGCCGTCAAGATCGGCATCGAAAAGTGCAAGAAGGCGGGGCTCGCTGCAGTTGCGCTGCGCAATGCCGGCCATATCGGCCGCGTCGGCGATTGGGCCGAGATGGCCGCCGCCGAAGGGCTGGTGTCGGTGCATTTCGTCAATGCCGCGGGCTCGCTGCTGGTCGCGCCGTTCGGCGGCGTCGAGAAGCGGCTGTCGACTGCGCCCTATTGCGTCGGTATTCCGCGCGAAGGCCACGATCCGATCGTGCTCGATTTCGCCACCTCTGTTGTCGCCGAGGGCAAGGTCCTTGTCGCGAGCCGCGGCGGCAAGAAACTGCCTGTTGGCGCGCTGGTCGATTCCGACGGAACCTTGAGCGAGGATCCGCATGTGTTGTACGGGCCGTACACCCCGGACGGGCCGCGCGATCACACCAAGGGCACGGGCGCGATCCGTGCCTTCGGCGAGCACAAGGGCTCTGGTCTGGCGTTCATCTGCGAACTGCTCGGCGGCGCACTGACCGGAACGGGCGCGACCGCGCCGAACCGGCGTTTTGCCAATGGCATGCTGGCATTCTACGTCGATCCCAAGGTGGTCGACCCCGCCAATTTCTTCGACGGCGAAATCTCGCGCTATGTGGACTTCATTCGCGAGACCAAGCCGATCGCCGGCACCGACAAGGTGCTGATCCCCGGCGACCCCGAAAGAAAGACCCGCGCCGAGCGCACCAGGAACGGCATCCCCTTGCCTGACGACACCTGGGCGGCGATAGTGAACACCGCGCGCGAAGTCGGCGTCAGCGAAGTCAGCATCCAGCGGGCAACAGGTTAACTTCGTCATTACAAATTGCCGTCATTGCGAGGAGCGATAGCGACGAAGCAATCCATGTTTCAGCTTGCGGTGAGATGGATTGCTTCGCGGAGCCTGTCATCCGGCGGCGCTTCGCGCCGACCGGGTGGCTCGCAATGACGGAAGGTCCGACAAAAAAGGAAGGAAGGCAAAGTGGCGAATAACAAGGTCAAGCAAATCTGGGCGTCGGGCAAAGCGGTTGTCAACGCATGGCTGGCGATCCCGTCGGGCTTTTCGGCCGAAGTGATCGCGCAGTGCGGTTTCGACAGCGTCACCGTCGACATGCAGCACGGTGTGCAGGATTATCTGTCGATGGTGCAATGCTTCCAGGCCATGAACGGCCATCCGGTGACGCCGATGGTGCGCGTGCCCTGGAACGAGCCCGGCATCATCGGCAAGGTGCTCGACGGCGGCGCGTATGGCGTGATCTGCCCGATGGTCAACACGCCCGAGGAAGCCAGGAACCTCGTCTCCTATGCGAAATATCCGCCGAAGGGCACGCGCTCGAACGGCCCGATCCGCTCCGGCATGTACGGCTCGGCCGGCACCTATCAGCAGACCGCGAACGATGAGATCGTGCTGCTGCCGATGATGGAAACCAGGACCGCGGTCGAGAACATGGAAGCGATCCTCGACGTCGAGGGCATCGACGGCGTCTATATCGGTCCCTCCGATCTCGGCTTCTCCTATGGCTTGGTGCCGAAGCTCGACCGCGACGAGCCGGAGATCCTCAAAATCTACGAGAAGATCATCAAGGAGTGCGGAAAGCGCGGCCTCAACCCCGGGATCCACTGCAGCGGCGCCGAAGGCGCGGTGCGTGCGATCAACATGGGCTTCAAGCTCGTCACGCTCTCGAACGAGAGCGGATTGATGATGACCTACGCCAAGATGCAGGTGAACCAGACCCGCAAGGAATCTGGCGGTAAAGCGTAACGGTCTCTCTATCTCCCTCTCCCCGCTCTTCGCGGGGAGAGGGTAGGGTGAGGGGCCTCTATCCGCGAGCACTGAACTAGCAGTTGAGCGCGTGGCTTGCCCCTCACCCGGATCGCATCTGCGATGCGATCCGACCTCTCCCCGTAAGAACGGGGAGAGGTGAATACGAAACTAAGGAGAATCCCATGGCCCCGGCACCCGTGATCCGCCTGCATCCCGATGACAGCGTGCTGATCGCGCGCGCGAGCCTGCCGCCGGGGCTTGAGGTCGCCAGCGGCGTCACCACCGTCGACCGCATTCCGGCCGGCCACAAGGTCGCGATCAAGCCGATCGCGCAAGGAGAGCCGATCAAGCGCTATGGCCAGATCATTGGCTTTGCCACCGCGCCGATCGCGCCGGGTCAGCACGTCCACACCCAGAATTGCGGCATGGGCGATTTCGCCAAGGACTATGCCTATGGCGTCGACGTGAAGCCGGTGCCCAATTTCGATCTGCCGGCGACCTTCGACGGCATCCGCCGTCCAGATGGCCGCGTGGCTACGCGCAACTATATCGGCATCCTCACCTCGGTGAATTGCAGCGCCCATGTCGCTAGCCTCGTCGCCGACGTCTTCAAGAAGAATCCGTTCACCGGCGACAATCCGCTGGCCGATTTCCCGAATGTCGACGGTGTCGTCGCGCTGACTCACAAGACCGGCTGCGGCATGACCCAGGACGAGCCGCTTGCGCTGCTTCGCCGCACGCTCGGCGGCTATGCGCGGCATGCGAATTTCTCCGCCGTGATCGTGCTCGGCCTCGGCTGCGAAGTGAACCAGATCGGCGGCCTGATGCAGGAGCAGAAGCTCGCCGGCCGTCTGCGCGCGATGGATATCCAGGAAGTCGGCGGCACCCGCAAGACCGTGGAAGCCGGCGTCGCCTTCGTGCGCGAAGCGCTCGCCGACGCCAACAAGGTGAAGCGCGAGAAGGTCGCCGCGAGCGAGCTCACGGTGGCGCTGCAATGCGGCGGCTCCGACGGCTATTCCGGCGTCTCCGCCAATCCCGCACTCGGCGCTGCCAGCGATCTCCTCGTGCGGCACGGCGGCACCGTGATCTTGTCCGAGACTCCGGAGACCTATGGCGCCGAACATCTTTTGACGCGCCGCGCCGTCAGCCGCGAGGTCGGCGAGAAGCTGGTCGGCCTGATGCGCTGGTGGGAAGAATATACGCAGCGCGAAGGCGCCGAGATGAACGCCAATCCAAGCCCCGGCAACAAGGCCGGCGGCCTCACCACGATCCTGGAGAAATCACTCGGCGCGATGGCCAAGGCCGGCAGCACCAATCTGGTCGACGTGCTGCATTACGCGGAGCCGGTGACCAAGCGCGGTTTCGTGTTCATGGACACGCCCGGCTACGACCCGGTCGCGGCGACCGGGCAGGTGGCGGGCGGCGCCAATCTCGTCTGCTTCACCACCGGCCGTGGTAGCGTGTTCGGCTGCAAGCCCGCGCCGTCGATCAAGCTCGCCACCAACACGCCCATGTACAAGCGCATGGAAGACGACATGGACGTCAATTGCGGCACCATCCTCGACGGCGAGGAGAGCGTGCAGGAATGTGGCCAGCGCATTTTTGATCTCATGCTGAAGACGGCATCCGGCCAGCCCACCAAGAGCGAGAGTTTTGACTTTGGCGGCGCCGAATTCGCGCCGTGGGTCTTGGGCGCGACGATGTAGTCTCCGTCGTCCCGGCCTTGACCCGGGACCCATACCGCGTGATCTCCGTTGTGGCGCGAGCAAGCGGTTACAGCTTCGTGCATCACTAAACCCTGTGGTTATGGGTCCGGGTCAAGCCCGGGACGACTCGGGGTTAGAGCGCGCCGAGACGATAGGCACCGTGCCCGTTGTTAGTGCTTGCTGTCGGCCGGAACCAGTGTTCTGCTCAAAAAAGCTGCTGGAGTCCGCCATCCGTGTCGATCTTCGTCGCACTGCATCACGTCACGCATTACAAGTACGACCGACCGATCGACCTCGGGCCTCAGACCATTCGCCTGCGTCCGGCGCCGCATACGCGCACGCCGATCCTGAGCTATTCGCTCAAGGTCACGCCAGCCAATCACTTCGTGAACTGGCAGCAGGACCCGCAGGGCAATTGGCTGGCGCGGCTGGTGTTTCCGGAGAAGGCGAGTGAGCTGAAGATCGAGGTTGATTTCACGGCGCAGATGACCGTGATCAATCCGTTTGACTTCTTCGTCGAGTCCTACGCCACCTCCTATCCGTTCCAATACACCAATGATCTCAAGAACGAGCTCGCGCCCTATCTTGCAACGATCGAGCCCGGGCCGCTGCTCGCAGCTTACCTGAAGGAGATTCCACGCGAGGCCGACAGCACCGTCAATTTCCTGGTCGACCTCAACGCGAAGCTGCGAGAGAAAATCAGCTATCTCATCCGCATGGAGCCGGGCGTGCAGACGCCGGAGGAGACGCTGGCCGCCGGCGCGGGCTCGTGCCGTGACTCGGCATGGCTACTGATCCAGATTCTGCGCCATCTCGGTTTCGCCGCGCGCTTCGTCTCCGGCTATCTGATCCAGCTGCGTCCCGACATCGATCCGGTCGAGGGACCGCGCGAGGTCGAGAACGACTTCACCGATCTGCATGCCTGGGCCGAAGTCTATCTGCCCGGCGCTGGGTGGATCGGCTTCGACGTCACCTCGGGTATGCTGACGGGCGAGGGGCACATTCCCGTTGCGGCCACGCCGCACTACCGCTCGGCGGCGCCGATCTCCGGCACCGCCGGATTTGCCAATGTCGATTTCGCATTCGAGATGAGCGTCAAGCGCATCCGCGAAGCGCCACGGATCACACGTCCGTTCTCGGATGAATCCTGGGCGCGGCTCGATACGCTCGGCGAACAGGTCGATATCGACTTGAGGACGGAAGACGTGCGGCTCACCATGGGCGGCGAGCCGACCTTCGTCTCGGTCGATGATCTCGAGGCGCCGGAATGGAACATCGCCGCGGTCGGTCCGACCAAGCGCGCACTCGCTGATGATCTGATCCGCCGCCTGCGCGATCGTTTCGCGCCGGGCGGCTTACTGCACTACGGCCAGGGCAAATGGTATCCGGGCGAAAGCCTGCCGCGCTGGGCCTTCGGCCTCTACTGGCGCAAGGACGGCGTGCCGATCTGGAGGAACGCCAATCTGATCGCGAAGGTCGACAATTCTTACAAGGCCGAGATTGAGGACGCCGAGCGCTTCGCCATAACCATGGCGCAGAAGCTCGCGCTGGCGGCCGACTACGTCATGCCGGCCTTCGAGGATACCGCCTTTTGGCTTCAGCGCGAGGCCGCGCTTCCCGCCAATGTCAGCCCTGCGAACTCAAAACTGTCCGATCCGGAAGAGCGCGCGTCTGGCGCGGGTGTTTGATCAGGGATTGACGACGCCAAAAGGATATGTGCTCCCGATCCAGCGCTTCAGTCCGCTCGCCGGCATACGCGCCCGCTGGCGCAGCGAGCACTGGAAGCTCCGGCGCAGCCATCTGTTCCTGTCGCCGGGCGACTCCCCGCTCGGCCTGCGGCTGCCGATCTCTTCGCTCGAATACATCGCGCCGGAAGATTATCCCTACATCATCGAGATCGATCCGATGGCGCCGCGTGGCGGCCTCCCGGATTTCGACGAAGAATTGAAGCGCCTGCTCGAAGACCTCCCCGAGCCGCCGCCGGTGCGCACCGCGATGTCGATCGAAATCCGCGACGGCACCCTGTGCGCCTTCATGCCGCCGGTCGAGAAGGTCGAGGACTATCTCGAACTGGTGACGGCGATCGAGGCGACCGCCGAAGAATTGCAGATGCACGTGCATATCGAGGGTTACGCGCCGCCGTTCGATCCCCGCATCGAGGTCATCAAGGTCACGCCCGATCCCGGCGTGATCGAGATCAACATCCAGCCGGCACAAAGCTGGCGCGAGGCGGTCGATATCACCTTCGGCCTCTACGAGGATGCCGCGAAAGTGCGGCTCGGTGCCAACCGTTTCCTGATCGATGGGCGCCACACCGGCACCGGTGGCGGCAACCACATTGTGGTCGGTGGCAGCAATCCGGAGGATTCGCCGTTCCTGCGCCGGCCAGATCTGCTCAAGAGCCTCGTGCTGTATTGGCAGCGGCATCCGTCGCTGTCCTATCTGTTCTCAGGCATGTTCATCGGCCCGACCAGCCAGGCGCCGCGCGTCGATGAAGCGCGCCATGACGGGCTCTATGAACTCGAAATCGCGCTCGCCCATGTGCCGCCGGCGGGCGTGGAAGCGCCGCTGTGGCTGGTGGACCGGCTGTTCCGGCACATCCTGGTCGACATCACCGGCAACACGCATCGCGCCGAGATCTGCATCGACAAGCTCTATTCGCCCGATGGCCCGACCGGCCGGCTCGGCCTGGTCGAATTCCGCGCGCTCGAAATGCCGCCTGATCCCAGGATGTCGCTGGCGCAGCAACTGTTGATCCGCGCGCTGATCGCAAAACTCTGGCGCGAGCCGCAGCAGGGCAAATTCGTGCGCTGGGGCACCACGCTGCATGACCGCTTCATGCTGCCGCATTTCCTCTGGGAAGATTTCTTGGACGTGCTCGCCGATCTCGGGCGCTCCGGCTACGAGTTCTCGCCGGAATGGTACGCCGCGCAACTTGAGTTCCGCTTTCCCGCGTTCGGCCGCGTCCATCATGGCGGCGTCGCGCTGGAACTGCGGCAGGCGCTCGAGCCTTGGCATGTGCTGGGCGAGGAGGGGTCCGCAGGCGGCACCGTCCGCTATGTCGATTCCTCGGTCGAGCGGTTGCAGGTCAAGGCATCCGGCTTTGTCGAGGGCCGTCACGTCGTCACCTGCAACGGCAGGCGGATGCCGATGACGGGGACCGGACGTTCGGGGGAGGCGGTCGCCGGCGTCCGCTTCAAGGCCTGGCAGCCGGCCTCCGGCCTGCATCCGACCGTCCCGGTGCATGCGCCGCTGACCTTTGACCTGATCGACACCTGGAACGGCCGCTCGCTCGGCGGCTGCGTCTACCATGTCGCCCATCCTGGCGGCCGCAATTACGAGACCAAGCCGGTCAATTCCTACGAGGCCGAGGCGCGGCGGCTGGCCCGCTTCCAGGACCACGGCCACACCCCCGGCAGGATCGAGCCGCCGCCGGAAGAACGCACAATTGAATTCCCGCTGACCCTCGACTTGCGGACGCCGCTCCTGCATTGATTGCACCATAGTATTTTCGAGCGAAGTGGGTACCGGTTCGCGTGAAGAAAACGCGTCAAACGCAGAGCGTCGGGAATGACCGGATCGGTCGGCAACAATCAGGAGAACAAGGCCCGCCCGGCCCAGCGCCGCATGGCGCAGTGGTCGCGCGACTATGCGCGGCTGCCCGGCATTCCCGATGAATATATCGGCCCGGACGGCACCCCGCGCCCGGTTTGGACCCGTTTCTTCGACGCCTTTGCCGCGCTTTCGCCGGCCGAGATCGAGCGCCGCTTCGCCGCCGCCGACCGGCATTTGCGCGACGCCGGCGTCACCTATCGCGCACCCGGCGAAACGTCCGACCGGCTGTGGCCGCTGAGCCATTTGCCGCTGATCATCGATGATGCCGATTGGCAGCAGCTGGTCTCCGGCATCACGCAGCGCGCGCAACTGCTCGAAATGATCCTGCGCGATATCTATGGCGATGGTCGCCTCGTCACTGATGGCGCGATCCCCGCCGCCGCGATTGCCGGCAGCAGCGAATATCTGCGTCCCGTCAGCGGCATCAAGCCGCCGGGCGGCCGCTATCTCCATCTTTATGCCGCCGATGTTGGTCGCGGCCCTGACGGCCGCTGGTGGGTGCTCGGCGACCGCACGCAGGCGCCGTCGGGCGCGGGTTACGCACTGGAAAACCGCCTGGTGCTGTCGCGCGCTTTCTCCGGCCTTTACAAGTCGATGAATGTCGAGCGCGTCGCGCCGTTCTTCGAAGCGTTTCGCGATGGCCTGCGCGCCAGCGCCGACCGCGACGAGCCGCGCATCGGCCTGTTGACGCCGGGCTCGTTCAACGAGACCTATTTCGAGCATGCGACGCTGGCGCGCTATCTCGGTTTCCTGCTGGTCGAAGGCGACGATCTCGCCGTCAGCGGCGACCGCGTCCATATCCGCACAGTGGCCGGGCTGAAGCGGCTCGACGTGCTGCTGCGGCGGGTCGATTCCAACTGGCTCGATCCGCTCGAGCTCAACGCCTCCTCGCATCTCGGCGTGCCCGGCCTGATCGAGGTGTTGCGCAAGGGCGGTGTGGTCGTCGCTAACATGCCGGGTTCCGGCGTGCTCGAAGCTCGCGCGTTGCTCGGTTTCCTGCCGAGCCTCTGCCGCCGCCTGCTCGGCGAAGAACTGGAAATGCCGCATATCGCGACCTGGTGGTGCGGCCAGAAGGCGGCGCGCGAACAGGTGCTGTCGCGGCTCGATGATTTCGCGATCGAAAGCGCCTATGGCCGGGGTGTGCCGGGTTTTGCCAGCCATGGCCCCGTGCTCGCGGGCGAACTGTCGCCGAGCGAACGCGAGCAGCTGCGGAATGCGATCGTCGAACGCGGCATCGACTATGTCGGCCAGGAACTGGTGCGGCTGTCGACCACGCCGGTGTGGGAGAACGGCCGGCTCACGCCGCGGCCCTTTGTGCTGCGCGTCTTCGCCGCGGCCACGCCGCACGGCTGGACGATCCTGCCCGGCGGCTTCTGCCGGATCGCCGAACAGCCTGACGCCCGCGCGGTGTCGATGGGCGACGGCGCGCGCGCCGCGGATGTCTGGGTGGTGTCGGAAAAAGCGGTTTCGACCGCGAGCCTGTTGCCCGCGAGCGATACCGTGCGCATCCGCCGCATCGCCGGCGTGTTGCCAAGCCGCGCCGCCGACAATCTGTTCTGGCTCGGCCGCTATCTCGAACGCGCCGAAGCGACGCTGCGCTTGATTCGCGCGCTCGGCTCGCCGATGCGCGATCCCGCGAGGTCGAATCCGAGCAGCACGTCCAACCTGCATTCGGTCGAGCGCATCCAGCGCATGCTGGTGGCCTGGGGCGCGAGCTCGCAGACGGCGCGCGCGAACTTGGCCAAGGTCGCCTCCGAGGCCTTGCAGAGCGAGGAGCGCTTTGGTTCGGCATTGTCGCTGGTCCGCTCGGCGCAGCGCACCGCCACCTCGCTGCGCGAGCGTCTGTCGCCGGACGCCTGGCAGGTCATCACCGAGATGGTGGACCGGCTCGGCGAGGAGGTCGAGGATGACGATGGCGTCATCAGCGCGGCCGAGTTGACGCTGCAGGAACTGGCGAGCTTTGCGGGACTTGCGCAGGAGAACATGAACCGCGCCGCCGGCTGGCGCTTCCTCGACATGGGCCGCCGTGCCGAGCGCGCCATCAACACCACCCGTTTCGCGCGGCAGTTCGCCTATGACGAGGCTGGTGACGAAGACCTCGACATCCTGTTGACGCTCGTCGATTGTCAGATCACCTATCGCTCGCGCTATTTGGTGACGCCGCTCCTCGCGCCGGTGCGCGATCTCGCGGTGCTCGACCCCTATAACCCGCGCTCGGTCGCATTCCAGGTCGAAAGCCTCAACGAACACATCGCGGCACTGCCGAGCCTAAAGGAATACGGGATGATCGAGCGCCCGCAGCGGCTTGCGGTCGCGCTGCAGGCGATGCTGGCGACGGCGGAAGCGACGACCCTTGATGTCAAGACGCTGTTCTCGCTGGAGCAGGACCTGCTCAATCTCGCCGATGCCATCGGGCTGCATTATTTCCCGCACGGGCCCAATGCGAGCCGGCCGGAGAAGCTGACGGGCCTCGCGTGATCTACGATATCAGGCACGTCACGACCTACTCCTACGAAAGCCCGGTGAGCGTCGCGCGATGCTCGCTGCGGCTCGAGCCGCAAAGCGGCAGCGGGCAGGAGCTGATTTCCCACAGCGTCGAGATCAGGCCGCGGCCCGCGGAGCGTACGGCGCGGCGCGACTTCTTCGGCACCTTGACCGAAAGCATCCTGATCGAGACCGCGCACCGCAATCTGCGCATCGACTCGCGCTCGCGCGTCTCGGTCTTGCGCCATGCGCCCGGCCGCACCGCGCCGAGCCCGTCCTGGGAGAGCGTGCGCGACATCGCGTTCGAGGCGACGAGCCTCGGACCATCCTCGCCGGTCGGCTATGTCTTTGCGAGCGCCCTGGTGCCGGTGCTCGCCCCGCTCACGGCCTACGCGTCCGCAAGCTTTCCAAGAGGAGGCGGCATCGTTGCGGGTGCCGCCGACCTGATGCGCCGCATTCGCAGCGACTTCAGATATGATTCCAAGGCCACCGTGATCTCGACGCCGCTGACGGAAGTGTTCGAGAAACGCCACGGCGTCTGCCAGGACTTTGCCCATGTGATGATCGCAGGGCTCCGCGGCCTCGGCCTGCCGGCGGCCTATGTCAGCGGCTATTTGCGCACCATCCCGCCGCCGGGACAGCCGCGCTTGCAAGGGGCTGATGCGACCCACGCCTGGGTTTCGGTGTGGTGCGGCGCCGAGCTCGGCTGGATCGGCTTTGATCCGACCAACGATCTCCTGGTCGAGAACGATCACATCATCCTCGCGGTGGGCCGCGATTTCTCCGACGTCTCGCCGGTCGACGGCATCATCGTCGGCTCGCGCAAGCAGAAGCTGAACGTCTCCGTCGACGTGCTGCTGGTGGAGTGATGCCGTCACGCGCATCGCATCCTGCCGTAGCCCGGGTGAAGCGTCAGCGTAACCCGGGTTCTTTCTTCGATGTCGATACAGTTGTCCGGGTTGCGCTGCGCTCCACCCGGGCTACGGATTTGCTGCGAATGGTTCAACGAAATGCGGCGGCGGACGGCGGCAGTGCGCCGGCGCGCTTGCCGCGAAGTGTCTCGGACGGGTACTCGCCGAACAGGTTTCTGTAATATTGGGCGAACCGTCCGAGCTCGATGAAGCCCTGCTGCATCGCGACTTCGCCGACGGTGACCTCTCCGGGCGCGCTTTCCCGTAGCATGGAATGGATGGCGCAAAGGCGCTTGTGGCGCAGGAATGTCACGGGGCCGATGCCGAACACGTCGTGAAAGGCACGGTGAAGTCCGCGCCGCGACAGCCTGAATTCGGCGCAGATCTCGGAGATATGCACCGGCCTTGGGCCCACTCTATCGAGATAGTCCTCGACGCGGCGAACGAGATTCATCGCCGACGGCAGATAGCCGCTGTCATCAGGCGGCAGCGAATTGACGATCGTACCCGTCATGCAGTCGACGATGGCGCGCTTCCAGAATTCGGCCGCATCATCCGAAAGCACCGCCCCGTGCCGGGCGAGACTTGAAACGATCTGGGGCAGGCGGCGGGCCGCGACCATGCCGATCGCATCGCTCGTGCGATAGTAGCTCTTTTCCAGCCAATGGGCGGGATCGCTGAGCCGCGCGTCGCCGCCGAACACGGAGCCGAGATGAGCGAGATCGAGCCGGACCGCTGCATAAGTGGATGCGCCGTGGAAGATCCCATCATGCTCGACCAGCGGCGGGATCACCAGGACGTCGGACGGACGCATGTCGAACGACCAGTGCGTGACACGGTCTTCGGCATCAAGCAGCATTCCAACGATCAGCCGGTCATCGGTCGAGATGCGCTGCGTGCGCAGGCCGAGATTGAACGAGCCGATGCTCAGCGAGAAATCCCCGATGCCGACATGAGACAGGGTCCCGCGCATCCTGCCACGTCCGATCTGCATGACGTCGACATGGCTGCCCTTGACGCCCTGATGCATGCCCTCGAAGCCATCGAGGTTGGAGATGTTCACCGAAAGATGTTGCGCCATCTTCGCTTCCCCCACGCACGCTGGGGCAGTGCCGGTCCCGGCAACAAGCCGGAGGACGGTGAAGTTCCTGCCACACCAGGACACCGATTGTCCTGCCGATTCGGGTTTCGCGATGGCGGTTGTGCGGCGGTAATTTTTCTCTCGATTTTCGCGAACGCGTTTTACCGACCGCAGGAGATCGGCCGGGTTCGCGTGGCGGCTGTAAGCAAGCTTGCCGAAAATTGGCACAGTCTGCACATCACAGGCCTGCGGAGTTGGTCTATCCTTTGGTCCACAACCAGAGCAGGCACGTGATGAGGTCGTGTCGGACCGCGTCGCAGGCCACGGGAGCGGCTGCGCTCACGGCTCTCGCACACGACAAGAAGAGGGGCTCACCTGTTGTTGCCGCTGGGCTGGCGGCGCTTGAACCGGAAGGGGCGCGACACCGCGCAATGCTGGCGCCATGTTTCGGGCAGAGACCGAATGCAGCAACTATCAGCCGGATGATATCAGGACCGAGGACATGGTCTGGATTCCCGGCGGCACGTTCCGGATGGGATCGGACCATCACTACCCCGAAGAAGCGCCATCGCATCGTGTGAAGGTCGATGGCTTCTGGATCGACCGAACACCCGTCACCAATTGGCAGTTTCGGGAGTTCGTGCTCGCCACCGGCTACATCACTGCGGCGGAGATTCCGCCCGGTCTCGCGAACGATCCGGATGCACCGCCGGACATGCGCCAGGCAGGCTCGCTCGTCTTCACGGCGCCGCGGCGGGTGCGCGATCTGCGCGACACCAGCCAGTGGTGGACGTTCATGCCCGGGGCTAACTGGCGCCATCCATACGGCCCCAAGACCCACATCTACGTGCTCGGCAGTCATCCGGTCGTGCACATCACTTACGCCGACGCACTGGCTTACGCGAAATGGGTCGGAAAGGAATTGCCGACGGAAGCGGAGTGGGAATTTGCCGCGCGCGGCGGGCTCGAGGATGAGGAATACGCCTGGGGCAACGCCCTGATGCCCGGCGGCGTCCACATGGCCAATACCTGGCAAGGCAATTTCCCGGTGCAGAATCTCTGCGAGGACGGCTATGACCGTACTTCGCCGGTGACGGCGTTCCCGCCGAACGGCTATGGCGTCCACGATATGATCGGCAACGTCTGGGAGTGGACAACCGATTGGTGGTCGGCACACCACGAGGCCGACGCGCAGCACGGCGTCCCGCATAATCCCGTCGGTGGCCGCAAGGAGGCCAGCTACGATCCGGCGCGCGCGCGGGCCCGCATCCCACGCAAGGTGCTCAAGGGCGGTTCGCATCTTTCCGCGCCGAATTACAGCCGCCGCTATCGTCCCGCTGCGCGGCACGCGGAGGCGGTTGATGCCTCCACGAGCCATGTCGGCTTCCGGTGTGTGTTGCGGTCACCCGTTTCCCCGTCTCGCCATCATTCGTGATGCGCGGTCATCCTGTAGGTTGCACTCCGCTGAGCGCGCGACCGAGCTAGGAAAGCGTCGTTGAATCGGTTCCGTTGATCGGAACAAGTCTGTGCTTCCAGCAGTTGGCCCACTTGGCAGCAGGGGAGGCGTGGTGTCGAATACTGCAAATGCGAGGCCGGGGGGCGAACCAGCGGCCGTCATGTTGTTTCCGCAGCCGGCGCTGCAACTGGTCTATGACACGGCGCCGATCGGGCTTGCATGCCTGTCTCCAGACTGCCGGTATCTGCAGATCAATCAACGTCTTACCGAGATATGCGGATTGTCCGTCGAATATCATCTCGGACGCTCCGTCAGGGATTGCGTGCCTGCGCTGGCCGACTCGGTCGAGCAGATCGTGCAGTCGATCATGGAGACCGGCGAACCGGTGATCGGCGTCGAGGTCGCCGGTCAACGGGCCGATCAGGGCGATGAGCGTTTCTGGGTAACGTATTGGCACCCGTTGCGCGCGCCGAGCGGCCAGATCGTCGCCATCAATGTCGCGGCGGAGGAGATCACCGAACGCAAGCGCGGCGAACAGGCGCTTCGGCAGGCCCGCGACGCGGCCGAGGCCGCGCTGCAAGATCTGCGAGAGGCCCAGGCTTCGCTGGTTGAAGCCGAGAAGCTTGCTGCGCTTGGCCGGATGGTCGCGGGCGTTGCCCATGAGGTCAACAATCCCGTCGGCATCAGCCTGACGGTTGCTTCGTCGCTTCAGCGCAGGACCGAGCGCTTTGCGGCCGAAGCCGCGCGCGGCGGGCTCCGCCGGTCGACGTTGACCGAGTTCGTCGACGCGATCAACGATGCATCGAACCAGCTTGTCACGAACCTCAATCGCGCGGCCGAACTGGTGAGCGCGTTCAAGCAGGTCGCAGCCGACGACGATCAATCCGAACGACGCGAGTTCGATGTTGGTGAATTGACAGGACGGATCCTGTCGAACCTGCGTCCCGAGTTTCAGGAGCGCGGCATCACATTGAATGCATGGTGCGAGCCAAATCTTCGGATCAACAGCTATCCCGGTCCTTACGGGCAGGTCCTGACGAATCTGGCGTTCAATGTCATCGCGCACGCGTTTCCGGACGGCCGCCGTGGTGCTGTCGATCTGACCGTGCGCGCCGCGGGAGCCGATCATGTCGAGGTGGTGTTCGCCGACAACGGCTCAGGGATGAGCGCCGGGACCAGGCGCCGCGCGTTCGATCCCTTCTTCACGACCCGCCGCCACGAAGGCGCGACCGGCCTTGGCCTGCACATCGTCCACAACATCGTGACCGAGCGCCTGGGAGGACGGATCAGGCTGGATAGCAAGGTGGGCAGCGGCACACGCGTTCAACTGCTGTTGCCGAGGATCGCGGGCGAGCAAAGCGCGCACTAGCGAGCGGAGGGGTCACGCGCTCTTCCGCGCGCCTTCGACCGGATCGGCGCGCAAATTACGGAAGAATTTCTCGACCTCGCGCGACAGCGTCTCCGCCGTCGCGGTCAAATCACCGGACGCGGCAAGCACGGATTCGGCCGCAACGGACGTCTTGCCCATCGCTTCGCTGAGCGAGCCGATATTGACCACCAGCGTATCATTGCCTTGCGCGGCCGCCTGCGCATTGATCGAGATCTCGCGCGTCGCGGCATCCTGCTCGCCGACGGCGCTTGCGATATTCGATGTCACGGCGTTGATCTCGCGTACGGCATTGCCGATCTCGCGTACCGCCTCGACCGAATTGCGCGTCGAGGTCTGGATCATGCCGATATTCTCGCCGATGTCGACGGTGGCTTTCGCCGTCTGTTCCGCCAGCGCCTTGACCTCATGGGCAACGACGGCAAAGCCGCGGCCGGCGTCACCGGCGCGGGCGGCCTCGATGGTGGCGTTGAGCGCGAGCAGGTTGGTCTGCTCGGCGATCGCGCGGATCAGCGTGAGCACGCCGTCGATGCGCTGGGTCGCGGCGGCAAGTCCTTCGATCTCGGCGACCGATTTGTCGGTGCGCTGGCCGGCCTCTTCGACCGCGCCGGCGGACTGGCGGACCTGGCGGCCGATCTCCTGCACCGAGGCCGAGAGTTCTTCGGCGGCGCTGGCGACGGCGGAGACATTGCCCGCGGCCTGCGTGGTGGCGCCGGCGGCCGTCACTGCGCGATCCCTGGCATCCGATGCGACACTGGCAATGGCCTGCGCGGTATCGCGCATCGAGGCCGCATTGTCGTTGACTGCGCGCAGCACGGCGCCGATCGCCTCGCGGAACGTGTCCACCGAGGCTTCGATGTGCCTGGTGCGGTCATCGCGTGCCCTCGATTCCTGCAGCACCTGCGAATTGAGGTTGCGGTTGCGCTGCATCGCCTCCCGGAAGATCTCGATCGCGCGCGCCAGCGCGCCGATCTCGTCGCCACGCCCTGTGTGGGGAACGGCGACGTTCTCCTCGCCTGCCGCGACCTGCCTGATCGTCGTGGTGATCGCGGACAGCGGGCGGGCGATCGAGCGCGCGATGATCAGCACGCCGAACACCACCAGGACCAGCGCCAGGCCGCCGAGGCCGGTCAGCACGAGCGCCATGGTGCGATTGGCGTCGGTCTCCTGCGCCAGCTTCCTGCTGCGCTCGGCATAGACCTTTGACAGCGCCTCCAGATCCTTGTTCAGCGCCGTACGCACGTCGCGGTTGGCGTCGTTGTCGCCCCATTCGCGGCCCGCGGCCGCGCCGATCTCGACGCCGCGGCGCACGAGCTCCTTGCGGAAGTCGACGAACTGCTCGATGCGCTTCTTGAATTTGGCGAACTGCTCGGCATCGTCGGCCTGGACGATCTGCTCCCAGCTCTTGACCACGGCGAGGATGCGCTCGTTGAACTTGAGCAGCCCATCGCCGTATTTCTTCACCGCGGCCGGATCCGTCGACATGTAGATGCCGCGGGATTCCATCACCACCGCATAGACGAGCGAATTGACCCGCTCGACATTCAGCGCCGCGCGGCTTGCCGTCTCCACGGCCTCCGTGAGCTCTGCGTTCCGGCGGCTGTTGTGGTCGGACAGGAAGGTGATGGCCGCGGTCAGCACCGCGAACAGTGCAAAGATCGCATACAGCTTGGCAGCAAGGGAAAGCCGGGACGCCATGGCGCGGACAGGGATGGGGCGGGGGGAGGTCGTGATTTCAGCCATTCGGGGCACTCCAGATGGGCCGGGGAGCACCAACGGCCGGTAAAATCATCCAGAATTTTGGTGGACAATTTCTTAATGCGCGAAGTTCCCCCCATTGCAACCGGTGGCGAGGTAGCCCAGGTGGGACCGGATAGCCGGTCGGCCCCGGTTCTTGCATGGTGATAGACTGTTGATCCAATGAAGCGCGGCCAGCGCGCGGGAATCCCTCATGGTCTATCGCCACGTCATCGGTGCCACCTCTTACGTATTCGGCGATCTGCGCGACCTGCTCGCCAAGGCCACGCCGCCGCGCTCCGGCGACCGCCTTGCCGGGATCGCGGCCGGAAGTGCGCAGGAGACGATCGCGGCGCGGGTCGCGCTCGCCGATGTGCCGCTGAAGCAGTTCCTGAACGAGGCGGTCATCCCCTACGAGGACGACGAGGTCACCCGCCTGATCCTCGACACCCATGATGCCGCAGCCTTTGCCGTCATCTCGTCACTGACCGTCGGTGGCTTTCGCGACTGGCTGTTGTCGGATGCCGCGAGCACCGATGCGCTGCAGAGGCTGTCCCGCGGCATCACGCCGGAAATGGCGGCCGCAGTGTCGAAACTGATGCGCAACCAGGACCTGATCCTGGCTGCGAAGAAATGCGAGGTGACGACCCGCTTCCGCAACACCATTGGGCTGCAGGGCCAGATGAGCACGCGGCTGCAGCCCAACCATCCCTTTGACGACGTCAAGGGCATCACCGCCTCGATCCTCGACGGGCTCCTGCTCGGATCAGGCGACGCCTGCATCGGCATCAATCCGGCAAGCGACGATCCCAATGTCATCGGCGGCCTGCTCAGGCTGCTTGACGCCATCATCACGCGCCTTTCAGTCCCGACCCAGGGCTGCGTGCTGACCCATGTGACGACGACGCTCGGGCTGATCGGGCAGGGCCTGCCAGTCGATCTGGTGTTCCAGTCGATCGCCGGGACGGAAGCCGCCAACCGCAGCTTCGGCGTCGATCTTGCGCTGCTCGGCGAAGCGCGCGAGGCGGGACTGTCGCTCCGCCGCGGCACGGTCGGTGACAACGTCATGTATTTCGAGACCGGGCAGGGCTCGGCGCTGTCGGCGGGCGCCCATCACGGCGTCGACCAGCAGACCTGCGAGGCTAGAGCCTATGCGATCGCCCGTGCTTTCGATCCTTTGCTCGTGAACAGCGTGGTCGGCTTTATCGGCCCGGAATATCTGTATGACGGCAAGGAAATCATCCGCGCCGGCCTCGAGGATCATTTCTGCGGCAAGCTGCTCGGCCTGCCGCTCGGCGTCGACGTCTGCTACACCAACCACGCCGAGGCCGACCAGGACGACATGGACAATCTCCTGACGCTGCTGGCCGCGGCCGGTGTCACTTTCATCATGGGGGTACCTGGCGCCGACGATGTCATGCTGAACTACCAGTCGACGTCGTTCCACGACGCGCTCTATATCCGGAACGTCTTCGGTCTCAAGCGGGCGCCCGAATTCGACGACTGGCTGCTCCGCGCCGGGCTCGCGGGAAACGACTTCCAGCTTACCGATCGTGCAGGGCTGCTGCCCGAATTTGCCTCGCGCCTGATCGCCTGAAACTCGGCGTTCCCTCTCGCAGTGCTCTTTGGCAACGAACCGTTCCCTGCGCGTGTGCGCTGCCACAATCTTGAAGAATTTCTGGCCCAGCGTTCGATGCCGTGCTTACATTTGGTTTAGGCTCGTCTTAAGGAAGTTTTGATGAGAGCTGAGGGCATCGAGACGGCGCGACGCATCCTCTGCGTCTTCCCGCGCTACACATCGGCGTTCGGTACGTTCGAATACGCCTATCCCTTGACCGACGGCGTCAAGGCTTTCATGCCGCCGCAGGGGCTGTTGCTGATCGCCGCCTATCTGCCGGAAAACTGGCAGGTCCGCTTCATCGACGAGAACATCCGTCCCGCCAGCAAGGCAGATTTCGAGTGGGCGGAGGCGGTGTTCGTCAGCGGCATGCACATCCAGCGCCACCACATGAACGACATCTGCCGTCGGGCGCATGCCTTCAATCTTGCCGTCGCCCTTGGCGGCCCCTCAGTCAGCGCCTGCCCGGACTACTATCCGTCGTTCGACTATCTCCACGTCGGCGAGCTCGGCGACGCCACCAATGAATTGATCGCGCGGCTGGCGCGCGATCCGTCGCGCCCACCTGAGCAGGTGGTTCTGAAGACCATGGACCGTGTGCCGATGACGGAGTTCCCGATCCCGGCCTACGAGCTTGCGGAGACACGACGCTATTTCCTCGGCAGCATCCAGTTCTCCAGCGGCTGCCCCTATCAGTGCGAGTTCTGCGATATCCCCGGCCTCTACGGCCGCAACCCGCGCCTGAAGACGCCGCAACAGATCATCGCCGAGCTCGACCGATTGCGCGAATGCGGCATGACCGACACGGTCTATTTCGTCGACGACAATTTCATCGGCAACCGCAAGGCAACACTGGACTTGTTGCCGCATCTGATCGAGTGGCAGAAGAAGACCGGTTATGTCGTGCGGCTCGCCTGCGAGGCGACGCTGAACATCGCCAAGCGGCCCGAGATCCTCGAGAAGATGCGCGAAGCCTATTTCGTCACGATCTTCTGCGGTATCGAGACGCCCGATCCCGACGCGCTGAAGGCGATGCACAAGGACCACAACATGATGGTCCCGATCCTCGAAGGCGTTCAGACCATCAATTCCTACGGCATGGAGGTCGTCTCCGGCATCATCATGGGCCTGGACACCGACAAGGCCGAGACCGCGGACGCGCTGCTTGCTTTCGTCGATGAATCCCGGATTCCGCTATTGACGATCAACCTGCTGCAGGCGCTGCCGAAGACGCCGCTCTGGGATCGGCTCGAACGCGAGGGACGGCTGGTCGAGGACGACAGCCGCGACTCCAACGTCGAGTTCCTTTTGCCCTATGATGAGGTCATCAGCTCCTGGAAGCGGTGCATGGAGGTGGCCTACGAGCCCGAAAAGCTGTTCGCGCGCTACGAGCACCAATGCGACTACACCTACGCCCACCGCGTGAAGGTGCCTGTCAGCCCGGAAAGGAAGAGCTGGGCCAATATCAAGCGTGGGCTGATCATGCTGCGCAACATCTTCTGGCAGGTCGGCGTGCTCGGCGACTACAGGCGGACGTTCTGGAAGTTCGCGCTTGGGCGGCTTCGCCGCGGTGACATCGAGGGATTGATCGCATCTTCGATGATCGCGCATCACCTGATCACGTTCGCGCGTGCGGCTTCGAGCGGCCAGCAGAACGCGTCGAACTATTCGATCCGGCTGCGCGAAGCTTCCGTGCCCGCCGAGTAGCCCGAAATGAAGCCACCGGCGCCGCCGCCCGTTTCGCTGACGCGCCTGCGGGAATTGACGCCGGCGCGCGTCGGGCTCGGCCGTTCCGGCTCCAGCCTGCCGACCGAGGCGCTGCTGAGCTTTACGCTCGACCATGCCCGTGCGCGCGATGCCGTTCATGCGGCTTTCGATCTCAATGGCCTCATTGCGGGATTGAACGAGCTCGGCCTGCAGCTGCTCCAGGTGTCGAGCCAGGCGCGCGATCGCCGCGACTATCTCCGGCGTCCCGATCTGGGACGCATGCTCGATCCCGAATCGCGGCGCGCCTTGGAGAGCCACGGCAGCACGTCCAGCCAACTCGCTCTTGTGATCGGCGATGGCCTGTCGCCGACCGCGGTCAATGTCCATGCGGTCGAACTGGTACGCCATCTATTGCCGCAGCTTGCGGCCGGCCGGATCGATATCGGCGGGACCGTGATCGCGTCGGGCGCACGGGTTGCGCTGGGCGACGAAATCGGCGCGCTTCTCAAGGCGCGCATGGTCCTGGTGCTGATTGGCGAGCGGCCCGGCCTGTCCGCGCCTGACAGCCTCGGCGCTTACCTGACCTTCGCGCCGCGGATCGGCCGCACCGATGCGGAACGCAACTGCATCTCCAACATCCACCGCGCGGGCCTCACCTACGCGGAAGCGGCATACCGAATCGCGTGGCTGGTCCGCGAGGGACTGAGCCGCGAAGTCACCGGCGTTGCCTTGAAGGACGAGAGCGGAGGCATTCCGCCGCAGCTCGGCGCGTCCTGAACACACGATCGGGGAGGCGGGACCGGCCTTCCGAAAACATCACGTTCGAACAAAGAGATGAGAGCGGGACTGCTTCAGTCCGATCCGTTCGTGCGCTGTGACAAATCAGATACTTAATGGCGATTTTTGTACCGCACACGCTGATTTGACCTCTCCCTTGTGCTTGCGAGGCGCCGGAGGGGCCTGTAAAACCGACGACGGTCAATACTTCCGTGTTTTCAAGGGCTAGCCCGATTGGAAGTGACCGCAGAGCGTTGTGCACGCCCGGAAAACCCAAGCTAGACAATTCGCGCCGATTTCAGAACTGGACAGGGCATGCTCGAAAAGAATTCCGAAAGTCAGGTCCACGTCGGAAAGGTCGAGGAGCCGCCGCAGGGGGCCAGTATCGCTTTCGGGCTGGAGCGCATCGGGCTGATCGCGGTCAAGGCGCCGGTCGTCTCGCTGATCGTCCTGGTCGCACTGATGATCGCGGCCGTGTTCGGCGTCCAGCGGATCAAGATCGACGATTCGCTGTCGCAACTGTTCCGTTCCAACACCAAGGACTACAAGCAATATGAGGAGGTGACGAAGCGCTTCCCGGCGACCGAGTTCGACGTGCTGGTCGTGGTCGAGGGCAAGACGCTGCTGGCGCGCGACAACCTCGAGAAATTGCGCGACATGGTCACCGACCTGCAACTGGTCGACGGGGTGCGCGGCCTGATCTCGCTGTTCTCGGCGCGGCAGGCGCCGGAGCCCGGCAAACTGCCGGCGGCGCTATTCCCCAACGAACTGCCGGAAGGCGCCGCCTACGACAAGTTCGTCGAGACGGTGAAATCCAACGAGATCATTCGCGGCAAGCTGTTGTCGGAGGACGGTACGCTGGCCCTGGTCGTGCTGTCGCTCGATCCCGAAGTGGTCTCGAGCAACAAGCTGAGCACAGCAGTCGGCGAGATCCGCAAGGTGATGGCGGACGATCTCTCCGGCAGCGGCCTCAATGCCCAGCTCTCCGGCGTGCCGGTGATGCAGCTCGAGATCCGCAACGCGGTCGAACGCGACGGGCTGACCTACAACGTCCTCGGCATCCTTGCCGGCTGCATCATCGCGATCATCTTCTTCCGCAAGATCTCCTTCATGGTGGTGGCAGCATTCCCGCCGATGATCGCGATCCTGCTCGCGCTCGGCGCCCTCGGCTGGGCCAATTTCAATCTCAACATGTTCCTGAACGTGATGACGCCGCTCATCATGGTGATCAGCTTCTCCGACTCGATGCAGCTCACCTTCGCGGCGCGCGACCGGCTGATCGCAGGGCAGGACAAATTGAGCGCGTTCACCAATGCCGTGCGGGTGGTGGGGCCGGCCTGCGTGCTGACGCACGCAACCGCCGGCATTTCCTTTATCGCGCTGCAGTTCTCCGATTCCGACCTGATCCGCAAATTCGGCGAAGCGGGCTTGGCCGCCACCATCATCGCGCTGCTCGCGGTGTTGTCGCTGGTGCCGGTATTCGGCGTATTGTTCGTGCGCAACGAGCGCATCTTCGCGGTCAAGTTCCAGAGCGCCGATGCTGGCGTGCAGGCGCTGCGCAATTTCTGCTACTGGATCGCGGTCCGCATGGTCAGCCGGCCCGGGCTGTTCAGCCTGGTCGCGCTGATCTTCGTCGGCGGGCTCGGCATCATCTATGCCAATCTCGAACCGCGCTATCGGCTGGCCGACCAGGTGCCGAACAAGCAGCAGGCGGTCGAGGCCAGCAATCGGCTTGACGCCAAGCTGACCGGCGCCAATCCGATCGACGTCCTGATCGAATTCCCGAAGGGCGCTTCGCTCTACGCGCCCGAGACCTTGAAGGTGATCGCTGAGGTTCACTCCACGGTCGAAGGCGCGGCCGGCGTCGGCAACGTCTGGTCGCTGGAAACGCTGCGCCGCTGGCTCGCCGAGAAGGCGGGTGCAACCGACGTGGCGACGCTGAAGGAATATGTCAGCGTCATCCCCGAACATCTGGTGCGGCGCTTCATCTCCGCAAATCAGGATGCCGTGGTGGTGTCCGGTCGCGTGCCCGATCTCGATTCAAGCGAGATCCTGCCGGTGGTCGACAAGCTCGATCACGCCCTCGATAAGGTGCGCGCCGAGCATCCCGGCTACGAGATCGCCGTCACGGGACTGTCCGCGATCGCCGCGCGCAACAGCGCCAGCATGATCGAGAAGCTCAACCACGGGCTGACGATCGAATTCGCCCTGGTCGCGATCTTCATCGGGCTCGCCTTCCGCTCCGTCGTCGTGATGTTCTCCTGCATCCTGCCGGGCATCTTCCCGGTGGTGCTGTCGGGCACGGTGTTGTGGCTGCTCGGCGAAGGCCTGCAGTTTGCGAGCGTGGTGGCGCTGACGGTATCGTTCGGCCTCGGCCTCTCCGCAACCATCCACTTCCTCAACCGCCTGAGGCTCGAGCACAAGCCCGGCATCACCGCAGCGCTCGCCGTCGAGCGCGCAACCGTGCTGGTCGGACCCGCGCTGATCCTGACCACGGTGGTGCTGGCCTGCGGCCTGGTGGTGACGGTGTTCTCCGACCTGCCGTCGCTGCGCCTGTTCGGCTGGCTCTCCGCCTTCTCGATGATCGCAGCCCTCGTCGCCGACCTCTTCATCCTCCGGCCGACCGCGATGTTCCTGATCAACCTGTCGGAGAAATTGCGCGGCACCGCCACGCCACCGCCGCAGGCGAAGGCTGCGGAGTGATGCAGTAAACTGTAGCCCGGGTGGAGCGCCAGCGTAATCCGGGGCCGCGCGGAACGCTGATGCTGATGTCCCGAGTTACGCGTTCGCTTCACCTGGGCTACGAACTGCACCCCGCGAGCGTGGAGGTGAAGGAAAGCAAATCGTCTACCCCAGAACCCCGTTCAGCGCCGCCTTGTCGTGCAGCGAGAACCTCGGCCCGGCATACATGAACGAGCATTGGTGGATCACGATCTGTCCACTGCTCACCGTGACATGCGAATAGTCCGGCGCCTCGTGCGAGCCGGGAATGTGGCCCTCGGTATCGAGGTCAAATGCGACCTGGTGCGCCAGCGCGCGCTGGATGTGGAAGGGGATGCCGTTCCAGAGCCCTGCGATCGGCCGGTGCAGATGGCCCATGAACAGGTAGTCCGGCCGGCGCGTGCGCGCGATCACCTCCCACTCGGCGTCCGGATTCGCAAGGCGAATGGTGTCCATGTAGCGCAGGCCGGTGTCGAACGGCGGGTGATGCTGGAATAAGAGCAGCGGACGGTCGTTCGGCGCTGAGGTCAGCGCATGCTCGAGGAAGGCGAGGCGGCGCTCGCAGAGCAGGCCCTCATGGTTCGGAGCCGCCTCGTTCAACGTGTCGAGGGCGACGATGGTCGCGGCGTCGAATACCTGCATGGATTGCACAAAGCCGTCGCCGTCTCTGACAACGCCAGGAAAATAGCGGCCGAACGTATCGCGGCGGTCGTGATTGCCCATCATCAGGATGGTCGGCGCGTTCAGGCGCGCCAGCACGTTGGCAAGATGCTCGTAAGCCGCGTCCTCGCCCCAATGGGCGAGATCGCCGGTGACGATGACGAAGGCAAGGTCGGGATGGTCACGGTTGATGCGGGTGATCGCGGCCGCGAGCCGCTCCGCCGGATCGAGGCCGTAGATCCTGCGGCCGCTAGCGACGAAATGGGTATCGGTCAGGACGACAAATTTCATCGGACCATGGTCTCCCGGTTCCAGGTCTGATAGTCCGGCGAACCCTCGATGCGGAGCGGACCGTCGTAGCCGAATTCCACCATGTGTACGGTGACGTAATCCTCGCCCAAGAACACAACGCCGTAGGCTTCAGGCAGATCCGACGCGCACAGGACCTCTGTTTCGGCGAACAGCGGATAGCTCGCGTGGTTGGTGCCGCGTAGCGAGGAGACGGGAACGCCGCCGACCGATCCCGCGAGCGGCAGGTGGCAATGGCCGAAGAAGATATGCCGGATCTGCTCGCGATGCCGCGCCACCAATCGCCGGAAGGCGGCGTCATCCAGCAGACGGATCTGATCGAGCGGCGCAATATGCGTCGGCATCGGGTTGTGATGCATGAAGAGCAGGAACGGTCCGTTATGCTCAGCAAGCCGCGCGGCGAGCCAGCCGAGCCGTTCGTCGCAATAGCGGCCCGCATGCGTCTGCGGATGCGCGGTGTCGAGGAACAGGCAGCGTGCGGCGGGCAGGTCGTGGACGCCCTGCACGAAACCGCCTTCTCCGGCGAGGTCGGGAAACACGCCGAGGAAGTTGGCGCGATTGTCGTGGTTGCCGATGCACAGCCGCACCGGGATCGGGAAGGATTCGAGGCGTTGCTTCAGCCATTGATAGTCGTCGCGGTCGCCCCAGTCGGAGAGGTCGCCGGTGATCACCATCAGTTCGGCATCATGGTGATCCCTCAGGACGTGGGTCAGCGCGCGTTCAAAGTTCTTCCGCGGATCACGGCCACCGATGGTCGAGCCCGGCGCAGTCAGGTGGATATCGCTGATGTGGATGAGTTTCATGGGGGCGCTCCGCAATGAGCTGCGGGGCGCATGATACGCCCCGCAGCGGGTTTCGAAAGGTCCTAAAGCGCGATGAGATGAGGATGAATCATCATCGCGCTTTAGGTTATTGTTTGAGCATGATCTCCGCGCAAACGCTCCGCGTTTGTCGCGAGGGAAAACCGCTTCACACTTTTCCGGATCATGCTTTAGCGCGCCGCGCCTGATGTCTTCGGCAGCAGCTTCTGCACGTCGGCGGTCATCTCGGAGAGCACGGCATCAGCCTCCTTGGAGCGCGCGCCGCTGATGATCGAGTTCATGTGGTCCTTGATCACGTCGGTGATCTTGAGGCCGTTATCGCCGGGGAAGGCGTACCATTTGGTCAGCAGCGCCATCTGGCTCACTGCGGTGTAGTTGTTCGGGTTCTTCAAGTAGAAGTCTTTCAGGTAGACTTCGTTGGCGACCTTGTTGGCCGGCATGTAGCCGGTGGTCTCGGCCATGATTGCCGCGCCCCTCGGACCGGCCCAGAACTTCACCACTTCCCATGCCGCGTCGCGCTTGGCTTTGTCCTTGGACAGGATCATCACGACATTGCCGCCCGCCGGCAGGCGTCCGTTCGGCGATGCGACGTCGGGGAAGGTGTGCGTCTTGAGCTCGAACTTGCCGCCGATCATCTGGGTGACCTTGTTCAGATCGGAGGTCGAGGTGATGTGGAAACCGGTCTTGCCGGCGGCAAAGGCCGCGCGCATCGCGGGCTGGTCGAGGTTCGGCATGCCGCCTTCATTGACGAGGCGGGCGAGCATGCGGATCGCGAACTGCCCTTCGGGGCCGTTGAAGGCGACTTTGGTCTCATCGGTATTCAGCATGGTGCCGCCGCGCGCGAACACCGGAGCCTGCCACAGCCAGTTGCCGGTGATGTCCCAGACATAGGTCACGCCGTTGATGTCAGGGCCGAGCGCCTTGATCTTCTTCGCCTGTGCGATCAGCTCGTCCCAGGTCTTCGGCAGGTTGTTGGGATCGCCGCCGGCCTGCTTCAGCAGGTCGAGATTGACATAGACGATCGGCAGCGAGATCGCGAAGGGCAGGGCATAGATCTTGCCGCTCGCGGTGCCGATGTCGAACATCGCCTGGTGGAAACCCTGGCGGTCGAAATTCTTCTCGGCGGCGATGTAGTTGTCGAGCTGGGCCGGGATGTTCTTGTCGACGAGCACGCGGATGCGGTTCAGGCCCTGGAAGGTGACGTCGGGCATCTGGTTCGTGACCGCTTCGCGCAGCACCTTCTGGGTAGCGTCCTCATAGGATTCGTAAGGCGCGCGCAGCGTGATCTTGATGTCCGGCCGCTCCTTGGCGAACTCTTCGGCAATGCGCTTGTGAGTCTCGGCGAACAGTTCCGGATACGGATATTGCAGCACGATCTCGGTCTGCGTTTGTGCCAGCGACGCGCTGGCGGCAAGCGACAGCACGGCTCCGGCGATCCACGATTTCAGCATAGGACAGGCTCCTGTTTGAGATGACGGCGTTACTTGATTCCGGTCAGCGTGATGCCTTCGATGAAGCGACGCTGCGCGAGCAGGAAGGCGATCAGGAGCGGCGCGATGATCACCATCGCCGCCGCCATCAGCGGGCCGTAATTGGTGCCGGCCTCGTTGTTGCGGAAATGCGCCACCGCTAGGGACGGGGTGCGCAGTTGCTCGCTGTTGAGCACGATCAGCGGCCAGAAATAGTCGTTCCAGTGCGCGACCACGGAGAAGATGCCGAAGGCGGTGACCGCGGGGATCGCGGCAGGCAGCATCACACGCCAGACGATGCCGAACTCGGAGATGCCGTCCATGCGCGCCGCGTCCACGAGATCGTCGGGGACCGACTTGAAGAACTGGCGCATCAGGAAGATGCCGAACACAGAAATCGTGAACGGCAGCACGAGCGCCGCATAGCTATCGAGCAGGCCGAGCTTATGCAGCAGCAGGAACACCGGGATCGCAGTGGCCTGCGGCGGAATCAGGATTCCGAACAGCACCAGCGCGAACAGCGTGTCGCGGCCGAGGAAACGCAGCTTCGCCAGCGCATAGGCGGCGGGCAGCGCGATCAGCACCTGCAGCACGAAGATCGAGATGGTGACGATCACGCCGTTGAGCAGGAAGCGCCAGAGATTGGCTTTGGCGAAGGCGATTTTCAGATTGTCCCATAGCGCGAAATGATGCGGGATCAGGTGCAGCTCGCTGGAGAAGACTTCCTCCGGCGGCTTCGAGGCCGTGGAAATCATCCAGATGAACGGGGCCAGCAGCACCATGGCGCCCGTAATCAGGAGCAAATGGCGGACGGCGGGCCAGAGCGGAATGGTGCGGATACTGTTCATGCGTATTGCACGCCGCGATCGGCGAGCCTCGCTTTGATCAAGGTGAGCAGGAGGACGAAGACCAGGAACACGACCGTGAGCGCGGCGCCGTAGCCTGAGCGGAAGAACTCGAATCCCTCGGTGTACATGGTGTGGATCAGCACCTCCGTGGATTTCGACGGCCCGCCTTTGGTGAGGATGTGCACGGTGTCGAACACCTGGAACGAGCGGATGCCGCTGATCACGATCACGAAAGTCGTCACCGGGCCAAGCATCGGCCAGGTCACCAGGCGAAACCGCGCCCAGGCGCTGGCGGCGCCATCGATTTCGGCGGCCTCGTAGAGCTGCTTCGGGATCGACACCAGGCCGGCAAGGAACAGCACCATGTTGAAGCCGACCGCCTGCCAGATGCCGATCGCGCAGAGCGCATAGAGCGCGGTGCCGCGGTCCTGCAGCCAGCTAAAGGCCGGCAGCCCGGCGCCGCGCAACAGCCCGTTCACCAGGCCGAACTGCGGATGCAGCATGAACTCCCAGACCACAGCCATCGCGATCAGCGTCGCCATCACCGGCAGGAAATAGATGGTGCGGTAGAGGCTGCGCAGGCTGGTGCCGCTTTCGATCAGAAGCGCGATGCCGAGCCCGAGCATCACCGCGCCGGGCACCACGATCACGACATAGGTCAGCGTGTTGCGCAGCGAGATCCAGAACACCCGATCGGCGAACATGTCCTGGTAGTTGGCAAGGCCGATCCAGGAGAAGGCGGGAGCACCGAGCTGATAGTCGGTGAAGGAGAGCGCGATCACGCTCGCGAGCGGGCCGAGCAGCATGAGCAGCATCAGCGTGAATGCCGGGGCCACTAGGCCGTAGGCCGTCGATGCGCGGTGGTCGCGTTTGCGCAGGGCTGCGCTCGCCGCCGGCGTGGCGACGGCGGCAGTGTCGATCGTTGCGGCGTCAGACAATGGCCCGCTCCCGCACGCGCTCGGTGTGCTCGATCTCGACCTCGATCCGTTTGCCCTCGGCGTTGAAGGCGCGCACGGCATCCGTCGCGAAGCCGAATGAGACCGGGGTTGCGATCGGCGGCAATCGTCTCGGGTCGTCGATACGCGCCACGAGACGCGCGTCGCTGCCATTGATGCCGAGATGCACGAACGCTTCCGAGCCCATGTTCTCGACGTGTACGACGTGGCCGGAGAACGGCCCGCCGCCGAGCTCGATCCGCTCGGGGCGCACGCCGATCCGGCAGGGGCCCGGCGCGGTAGGGCTCGTCAATCGCAATGCGATACCGAGCGCCTCGATGCGGCCGTCGTCGCGGATCCGTCCGGGCAGGATGTTGATCTTCGGGCTGCCGACGAATTCGGCAACGCGGATATCGCGCGGGTTGTCGTAGATATCGGTGGGCGTGCCGACCTGCACCAGCTCACCGCCGATCATCACGGCGATCCGGCTCGACATTGTCATCGCCTCGGCCTGGTCATGGGTGACGTAGACGAAGGTAGTGTTCAGCCGGCGGTGCAGTTGCGCGAGCTCGGCGCGCATATGGACGCGCAGCTTGGCGTCGAGGTTGGACAGCGGCTCGTCGAACAGGAAGGCCACCGGCTGGCGCACGATGGCGCGTCCGACCGCGATGCGCTGCCGCTGCCCGCCGGACAATTGCGCCGGCTTGCGACCGAGCAAATGTGCGATTTCGAGCTGTTCGGCGACCTTTGCCACATCCTCGCGGATGCCGCGTTCCTTGCGGCGCCGGCTCGGCAGCAGCGCGCCGAGGAGGGGCAGGCGTTCGATCGCCGAGAGGCGCCGCATGCGCAAGGGCACCGCGATGTTGTCGAACGCGCTCAAGTGCGGATAGAGCGCGTAGGACTGGAACACCATCGCGAGGTTGCGCGCGCTCGGCCTGATCGCGTCGGCAGCGACGCCATCGATCCTGACCTCGCCCGCGCTCTGCGGCTCGAGACCTGCGATCACGCGCAGCAGCGTTGATTTGCCGCAGCCAGAGGGACCGACCAGCGAGATGAACTCGCCATCCTCGATCCTGAGGTCGACGCCCTTCAATATCTCCGTGCCATCAAAGGATTTCCTGATGGCTGAAAGTTCAATGCTCGCCATTCGATCTATTCCCCGGAGCCTTGTCGCGTTGCGTCAGCGTTAAGGAACGCGTCTGACACTTGCGTGACGGGTTGGAATGCTTCCTCGGGCAGGGCACCGGCTTCTTGTGCGGTAAATCGCCGCCGGCACCGAGACATCGAGTTGCGCTTTGCGCGCGGCCGATCGCTCTTCCCTCAGCGTTTCCAAAGCCGCCGTGATGCTAATCTCCGCGCCCTGCGCCGTCTTGATGCGTCCAGTTCGCGCTTCTCTCGGCGCAGCAGCATCGCTTCGAGTTCATGCGGACGTGGCAGGCTGCCGACGTGGGTGGTCAGATTCCGCGAAGCGCTGAGCTGCATACCGTTGTCCTCGGACGATGGTCATCACTGCGTCATCACGGTGAGAGTCTCGCGTGATGAGAAGCTTGGCCACGCGTAGCCAGCCAGATTAACGTCACCGTGACGTCATATTAGCCGTGCTAATGGACGGAGCAGCGCAGGTTGTTGAACTGCGATTGCGAGGTCGGGCCCGATGCGGGCAAATCCGTATCAGATCGGCGCCTTCACCCATTCCGCGCGGGAGGGGAGTTTCACCCGTGCGGCCGAAAAACTCGGCGTCACTCAATCGTCAGTGACCCAGCATGTCGCAAACCTCGAGCGCACGATGGGGATCAAGCTCTTCGTCCGCCGCCGTGACGGATTGGAGCTGACGCGCGCCGGTCGCGAGTTGTTTTCGGTCTCGGACAGGCTGCGGACACTCGAGCAATTGATCGAGGAGAAGGTTGCCAATTACAGCGAGATGTCCGGCGGACATTTGAGCGTGGTCGCCAATGCGCCGCGCCCGGCGATGCCCGTGATCGCCCGCTATACGACGCTCTACCCGCGCGTCCAGATCGAGTTCACGCTGGTGAGTTGGACGCTGGCCATGGAGCGTTTGCATGAACGCGCCGTCGATGTTGCCATCGTGGCCGATCCGGTGATCGATGAGCAGCTCTACAGCCTGCCGCTGACGCGGGCGCGCTACCGGGCCTATATGTGTCGCGGCCATGCATTGGCGCGCCGCAGGAGGCTTTCGCTGCGCGACCTCGTGGACGAGGCGGTGATCGTGCCGGAGGATGGCTCGCTGACGCAGCGCCTGCTGCACCAGAGGTGTCGCGAACTCGGCATCACTCTGACGCGTCTCGTGAAGACCACGACATTTCCCGTCGTGAAAGAGGCTGTGCAACACGGCGTAGGTGTCGGCTTGTGGCCTGAGGACAGCCTGTCGGCATCAAGCGAGCTGGTTGGCATCGAGATCACCGACATGAGCGAGACCTTCACATATTATCTCCTTGCTCCCGTCGACAAGCGCGAACTGCGCTTCGTGCGCAGCTTCATTGACGTTGCCCGCGAGGTGCTGAATATCGATGGCGAGGTCGGCTAGGCTGAATGAAGCTCCGGCCTCACGAAACAGGAAGACATCAAAATGAATGAAGCGCCGCGTCCGCGCCCGAAGATTGCCGACACCGTCATCGAGCCGACGGTCAAGCTGCGCGAGAGCACGATCGGCAAGTGCTGCGAGATCCTCGGCGATACCTCCGTCGAATATTCGGAGCTCGGCGATTTCTCCTATCTCGGCCCCGGCTGCATGGTCGGCGATGCAGAGATCGGCCGGTTCTGCGCCATCGCCGCGCAGGTCCGGATCGGGGCACCGAACCATCCGATCGACCGTCCGTCGCTGCACCGTTTCACCTATTGTCCCGAATATTACTGTGAGACGGCCGAGCGTGATCGCGGCTTCTTCGCCGAGCGGAGGGACGATCGGGTGGTGATCGGCAACGATGTGTGGATCGGCCACGCCGCCATCGTCCTGCCCGGTGTCACGGTAGGGGACGGCGCGGTGCTGGCGGCGGGCGCCGTGGTGACGCGCGATGTGGCGCCTTACACCATCGTCGGCGGCGTGCCGGCCCGGCAGATCCGCGAGCGGTTCAATCGCAAGATCGCGGCGCAGCTCGCGCGGATCGCGTGGTGGGATTGGCCGTTCGAAACCATCATGGCTCGCCTGGGCGAATTCCAGTCGACCGACATCGAGGGCTTCTGCGCGCGTTGGGACGGTGCTGCGACAGTGTCGTAGCCCGGGTTGCGCTGTCGCTTCACCCGGGCCACAGAATTCGCGAGAGTGTCAGCCCTTCGTCAGGGTGATGTTGACGCCGCGGATCTCGCCCTTGGAGTCGATCTGCACGACCTGCCTGTTGCCGTGGGCGCGCAGGTTCAGCGTGGCGGCGAATCCGGACGCCTCGACGAACACCTCGATCTGGCCGCCGCCCGCGGTACCCTGCAGGTTGCCGAAGATGTTGCGGCTCCTCTCGCTCCAGTTGCCGGAGATGCGCTCACCCTGGCTCGTCACGTCGCTGGAGAGGTCGAACTTATAGCTGTCGCTGGCGCAATTCAGGCTCTGCTTCAGGCCAAGCCCCGTGGCGTTGACCTTGTAGCTGGCCTTGCAGCGGATCCGTTCCGTGGTGCCGTTGGAGAGCGCAACGGTGCCCGAACCGCTCCACGATCCGTCAAAGCCAGCGAATGGTCCCGACGATTGGGCGTTGCCCGCGCTGACCGACAACATGACCACCGCGCCAATGCCGGCCGCCGCGATCGCGCGCCCGAACAAGCCCAAACCAAACCGCTTCATTGTGAGTTTTCCCATCAAAAATCGACGACCTTCTTCAAGATACGCCTCGCCGCATCGAACACTTAGTGTTGATCGCGATCCCACAGGTTCAAACGACCCACCCTGCCTGTCATAGCCGGCGGAATCGCGGGAAACAGGCCATTTTTGCTCGACAGAATCAAGCCGCATCTCACGTCATGTCTGCTCATCTGATATCGGCATCTGCGCTGCAACAGTCTGTAGCGAACCGTGATCGAAAGGAATTTCTTGGTTTTTCAACTGATTAGATGGCCCTTTACAGCACCGCAAATTTGGCCGCATTTAGCGGCGCTTGTCCTTTCTTCGTCGCTTTGCTACGCGGCGGCGCAAATCCCAATAAATCCGCGCCGGGTCCTGCCGAAACGCAATTTCCGGAACAGGGTTTTTTGCTGTCGAAAATGAAGGAATACGATGCGTAAAGTTCTATTGGCCCTCGCGCTGTTGTCGATCCCGTTTTCATCTGACGCCTTCGCGCAGCAGCAATCGCGCAGCGGCACGCCTGAGGAACAGAAGGCCTGCACCCGCGACGTTCAGAAGCACTGCCGCGCGGTGATCGATCAGGGCGATTTCACCATCCTCGCCTGCCTGAAGGAGAACCGCACCAAGATCAGCGCGGCCTGCGACCAGGTATTGAAGAGCCACGGGCAGTAACGCCGTATTTTGCACGCGAAAAATTGCCGCAAGAGAGCCTATGCCCACTGTGTGATATTGGGCACAGGCGCCGCGCACATTGCCCATACAGCATTGGTTTTGGTCGCGTATTCCCCTATATGGGGCACGCAATCCACCGCATGCGCGCAACTTCTGGCGCATGTGCCTTAGCCAGGGCGAATGTGGCCGGTTCCTGATGACAAGCGCGAGCGAACTGCGATCCGGGAAGACCCACCGCGACGAGAATTTTCCGGTCGCGTCGTGGATCATTCATCCGCGTCACCGCGCCCTGATCCTTTCCTTCTATAATTTCGTCCGCACCGCCGACGACATCGCTGACCACGCAACGTTGCCGGCGGACGAAAAGCTCCATTATCTCGATCTGCTCGAGAAGGAGCTCCTGGGTGAGGGTGATACCCAAAAGGAAGCCGTCAACCTGCGCCGTGCACTCGCCGAGCGAGCGATGCCGCCGCGCCACGCGCTGGACGTGCTGGTCGCATTCCGCATGGATGTGACAAAGCTGCGCTACGAGAACTGGGACGAGGTGATCCATTACTGCCGCTACTCGGCGATGCCGGTCGGCCGTTTCATGCTCGATGTCCACGGCGAGAGCACGTCCACCTGGGCGGCGTCGGACGCGCTATGCGCGGGCTTGCAGATCAACAACCACCTGCAGGATTGCGCCAAGGACTACAAGAATCTCAACCGTATCTACCTGCCGCGCGATGCGCTGGCCGCATCCGGCGCGACCGTCGAGATGCTCGGGGAGCCGAAGTCTCCACCGTCGCTGCTGCAATGCCTGCAGGCGCTCGCGGTGCGCACCGAGACGCTGCTTGCCGAAAGCAAGTCGCTCGCCGCCGAGGTGAAGGATCTGCGGTTGGGTCTGGAGATATCCGTGATCCAGGCATTTGCCGACAGGATCGTGAACATGCTGAAGGTGCGCGATCCCCTCAGCGAGCGCGTGCATCTCAGTCCGCTCGAAATGCTCGGCAACAGCCTCGGCGGCGTTGCCGGCGAATTGGCCCGTCGCGCCATCGGGCGCCGGCCGGTGTCAAAGACGGCGGCCGGCGCATGAGCGTTGAGACGGCGGCGGCCAACGCAGAAGACTATGGCACCACCGCGTCCGGCAGTTCGTTCTACGCCGCGATGCGGATCCTGCCGCGCGCGCAGCGCGATGCGATGTTCCTGATCTACAGCTTTTGCCGCCAGGTCGACGATATCGCCGATTCCCACGGTCCGCGCGACGAGCGGCTGGCCGCGTTGCAGCAATGGCGTGACGATATCGATGCGCTGTACCAGGGCAATCCGCCGCCGCGGCTCAAGGACTATGTTGCCTCGGTCAAGTCCTTCGGCCTGAAGCGCGAGGACTTTCTTGCTATCGTCGACGGCATGGAGATGGATGTGCCGCAGGACATCCGCGCCCCCGACATGGCGACTCTCGATCTCTATTGCGACCGCGTGGCGAGCGCGGTCGGCCGGCTCTCGGTGCGGGTGTTCGGTCTGCCCGAGGAGGACGGCGTCCTGCTCGCGCATCA
This sequence comes from Bradyrhizobium sp. Ses1, assembly GCF_059512365.1. NCBI lineage: Bacteria > Pseudomonadati > Pseudomonadota > Alphaproteobacteria > Hyphomicrobiales > Nitrobacteraceae > Bradyrhizobium > Bradyrhizobium sp. Ses1. The sequence continues at coordinate 36,391 of NZ_JCAMOQ010000002.1, read as the reverse complement.
TCTTGGCCGGGCGCTGCAGCTCACCAACATCCTGCGCGACGTCGACGAGGACGCCGGCCTCGGCCGGCTCTATCTGCCGCGCGAGATGCTGCTCCATGCCGGCATTACGTCTAACGAGCCCCAGCGGGTGATCGCCGAGCGCAACTTGCCGAAAGTGTGCCTGCCGCTTGCCGACCGGGCGAAGAAACATTTCGAGAAGGCGGATGACATCATGAAGCGTAATTCGCGGCGCGCGGTGCGCGCGCCACGGATCATGTCGAAATACTATCGCGCGATCCTCGATCTCCTGATCATCAGGGGTTTTGCAACGCCACGCGAGCCCGTTCGCGTCGGCAAGATGCAAAAGATCGGCATTCTTCTTCGTTACGCGTTCATCTGACATCTGATGCAAAAGACCGTTCATATCATCGGCGCCGGTATTTCCGGCCTCTCGGCAGCCGTTCGCCTTTCGAGCGCGAACTACACGGTGCACGTCCACGAGGCGACGCAGCAAACCGGCGGCCGTTGCCGCTCTTATTTCGACGCCGCGACCAATCTCACCATCGATAACGGCAATCACCTGTTGCTGTCCGGCAACCGCCATGCCCTGGCCTATGCAAAATCGATCGGCACGGAGGCCGGGCTGGTCGGGCCGGAACGCGCGAAATTTCCCTTTGTCGATCTTGCAACCGGCAAGCGCTGGGAACTCGATCTCGGCGCTTCCCGCCTGCCGCTCTGGGTGTTCGACGAAGCGCGCCGGGTTCCCGACACGAGCTTACGCGACTACCTCGCGCTGGCGCCGATCGCCTGGGCCGGCACCGACAAGCGGGTCGGCGATACCATCGCATGCAAAGGCACGCTGTACGATCGTCTGGTGCAGCCGCTGTTGCTCGCCGCGCTCAATGTCGACCCGCCCGAGGGCTCGGCGGGATTGGCCGGTGCGATCGTACGCGAGACGCTGCTTGCCGGCGGCGAGTCCTGCCGGCCGCTGATTGCGCGCGACGGTTTGAGCTCGGTCCTGATCGAACCCGCGGTGAAGCTGCTGCAGGAGAGGGGTTCGAGCGTGCGGCTCGGCCATGAGCTGCGACAGTTCGGCACGGTGTCCGATCATGTCAGCGAGCTGAAATTCGGCGACGATACGATCGATCTGGCGCCCACTGACGCGGTGGTGCTCGCAGTGCCGCCGCGCGCTGCGGCATCGCTGGTGCCGGGCCTGAAGACGCCGACCAAATTCCGCGCCATCGTGAACGCGCATTTCCGCTTCGATCCGCCGCCCAATGCTGCGCCGATCCTCGGCGTGATCGGCGGCCTCGTCGAATGGTTGTTCGCGTTCCCGCAGCGGCTCTCGGTCACGATCAGCAATGGCGATCGTCTCGTCGACATGCCGCGCGAGGAACTCGCCCAGGCGATCTGGCGCGATGTCTGCAAGGCCGCCGGCATTTCCGGCGAATTGCCTCCATTGCCCGCTTGGCAGATCGTGCGCGAGCGCCGTGCCACATTCGAGGCCACGCCGGAACAGCACGTTCTGCGGCCCGGCGCGGTCACGGCCTATAAAAACCTGTTTCTCGCCGGCGATTGGACTGATACGGGACTGCCGGCAACGATCGAAGGATCGGTGCGGTCGGGTGACCGCGCCGCCGATCTGGTCCTGGCGAGGCACTGACATACACCGGCGCACGTAGCAGCAGCACGTTCAAGAGAAGGAGAAATCGAACAAAATGGATGCCGTCAACGATACCGCCGCCGTCGATCCGATCGCACTGGAGAAGAGCATCTCCACGGCGACCGAGGCGCTGCTCGGCCATCGGCAATCCGACGGACATTGGGTGTTCGAACTCGAGGCCGACAGCACGATCCCGGCGGAATATGTGCTGCTGTGCCACTATCTGGGCGAGCCCGTCGACAGCGGGCTGGAGGCGAAGATCGGCAACTACCTTCGCCGTGTGCAGGGCGCCCATGGCGGTTGGCCCTTGGTGCATGACGGTCCGTTCGATATGAGCGCGAGCGTGAAGGCCTATTTCGCGCTGAAGGTGATCGGCGATTCCGTCGACGCGCCGCATATGGTGAAAGCGCGCGAGGCGATCCGTTCGCGCGGCGGAGCCGCGGGCTCCAACGTCTTCACCCGCTTCCTGCTGGCGCTGTTTGGTATCGTGACCTGGCGCGCGACGCCGGTGCTGCCGGTCGAGATCATGCTGCTGCCGATGTGGTCGCCGTTCCACATCAACAAGATCTCTTACTGGGCGCGCACCACGATGGTGCCGCTGATGGTCTTGGCCGCGCTGAAGCCGCGGGCCAAGAACCCGAAGGGCGTCGGCCTCGACGAACTGTTCCTGCAGGATCCCAAGTCGGTCGGCATGCCGCCGAAGGCGCCGCATCAGAGCTGGGGCTGGTTCCTGCTATTCCGCGGACTCGATAGCGTTCTGCGCGTAGTCGAGCCGCTATTTACCAAGAGCCTGCGCCAGCGTGCGATCGATGCCGCGCTCGCCTTCATCGAAGAGCGGTTGAACGGCGAGGACGGCATGGGCGCGATCTATCCGCCGATGGCCAACATCGTGATGATGTATGACGCGCTCGGCAAGGACGAGAACTATCCGCCGCGCGCCGCCACGCGGCGCGGCCTCGAGAAGCTCCTGGTGATCCGCGAGAATGAGGCCTATTGCCAGCCCTGCGTATCGCCGGTGTGGGACACTGCGCTGACCTGCCACGCGCTGGAGGAGGTCGGCGGCCAGGAGACCTTTGCCAAGGCCAAGCAGGGGCTCGATTGGCTGAAGCCGCGGCAAGTGCTCGATTTCAAGGGCGACTGGGCGGTGAAGGCGCCCGATGTCCGGCCGGGCGGCTGGGCGTTCCAGTACAACAACGACCACTATCCCGACCTCGATGACACCGCTGTGGTGGTCATGGCGATGGACCGCGCGCGCCGCTATACCGGCACCAAGGAGTACGATGCGGCGATTGCCCGCGCCCGCGAATGGATCGAGGGCTTGCAGAGCCGCGATGGCGGTTGGGCCGCCTTCGACGTCAACAACCTCGAATATTACCTCAACAACATCCCGTTCTCCGACCATGGCGCGCTGCTCGATCCGCCGACCGAGGACGTCACCGCGCGCTGCGTCTCGATGCTGGCGCAGCTCGGCGAGACCGAAAAGACCAGCAAGGCGGTTGCTGACGGCGTCGCCTACCTGCGCCGCACCCAGCTTGCCGAAGGTTCCTGGTTCGGCCGCTGGGGGCTGAACTACATCTACGGCACCTGGTCGGTGCTCTGCGCGCTCAACGCCGCCGGCGTCGACCATCAGGACCCGATGATTCGGAAGGCGGTCGACTGGCTGGTGTCGGTCCAGAATCAGGACGGCGGTTGGGGCGAGGACGCCGTCAGCTACCGGCTCGACTATCGCGGCTATGAGGCCGCGCCTTCGACCTCCTCGCAAACGGCATGGGCGTTGCTTGCGCTGATGGCGGCGGGAGAGGTCGAAAACCCCGCAGTTCGAGGGGGGGTGGAGTACCTAAAAAGCACACAGAGCGAAAAAGGACTCTGGGAGGAGCAGCGCTTCACGGCTACGGGCTTCCCGCGTGTGTTTTACTTGCGTTATCATGGCTACTCCAAGTTCTTCCCGCTCTGGGCGCTAGCGCGGTATCGGAATTTGCGAAGCACGAACAGCAGGGTGGTAGGGGTCGGAATGTGAGCTTGGGGGCGGGGGCCGCCGCGACTGTTGGGAAAATGCTGGATCCGCGGCCGGTCTTGATCGTAACGGGGTTAGTGCAGGAGGCCCGCATCGCGGCTGGGCCCGGCATGATCGTTATTTGCAGTTCCAGCGATCCGCAGCAGCTTCGTGCGCTATTGGCGACACTCGATTCGTCATCGTTCCGCGGCGTGATCTCGTTCGGCGTGGCCGGCGGGCTCGATCCGGCGTTGCGATCGGGTGACGTCGTGGTGGCGACGGAGGTGCTTTCCGGCGACACCCGATTCTTGGCCGATATGGCCTTGAACGACGAGATGGTTGCCAGCGCCACCTTGAAGCGCCGCAAGATCGTCAGGGGCGGGCTCGCGGGCGTCGAACAGGTGATTGCCGCCAGGGCCTGCAAGGCGGCGCTGCGCTCCGAAACCGGCGCTGCCGCCGTTGACATGGAAAGCCACATCGCTGCGGCCTACGCGGCCAGGGCGGGCGTTCCGTTCGCGGCGCTCCGGGTGATCAGCGATCCCGCCCACCGCGCGCTGCCGGAATTGGCGAAGACCGCGGTCAAGCCGAACGGCGACATCGACCTGCGCAAGGTCCTGCGCGGGGTAGCGCGCAACCCGCTGACGCTGCGCTCGCTGGTCTCGACCGGAATCGACTTCAACCGCGCGCTGCGCTCCTTGCGCGGCTGCCGTGGCTTCCTCCTGGGTGGCGAGACCCTCGTCCCCGTGGAGCCGATTCGCTCGGCGGCGTAGCTGCTGAGGCCGTAGCCCGGGTGAAGCGTCAGCTTAACCCGGGACCGGTGTAAACGCTGGCTCAGAAAATCCCGGGTTACGCTGCACTCCTCCCGGGCTACGAAGCTTGACAACAACGGGACTGTCATTCCGGGGCGATGCGAAGCATCGAGCCCGGAATCCATTTCTCCTTCTCCGCCATCACCTGCCGCTTGATGGATTCCGGGCTCGTGCTGCGCACGCCCCGGAATGACGGCGGTGGGCGTGGTAAACGGGCTACGGACAAAACAAAAGGCCCGACCGTCATCGACGGTCGGGCCTTTTGCCTATTCGATTGTCGCTCGCGGCTTACGCGGCGGTTGAGGCTTTCTGCGCGGCCTTCTGCTCAGCGGCGACCGCTTCGTCGCGGCGGATCTCGGAGAGCTTCTTCTGGACCTGCTCCGAGAAGATGTACTGCGCCGGGCGTTGCTTCGAGAGGTCGATCTCGGGGGCCATCGGACCCTTGGTGCGGATGCCGCGCATCGAGACCCACGCTGCCTTCAGCGGGTTGTTGAGCGCTGCGATCGCCGCGGTCGGCTCGTAGCCGCAATGCGCCATGCAGTCGGCGCACTTCTCATACTTGCCGGTGCCGTAGGAATCCCAGTCCGTGGTCTCCATCAGCTCCTTGAAGGTCTTGGCGTAGCCTTCGCCGAGCAGATAGCAGGGCTTCTGCCAGCCGAAGATGTTGCGCGCCGGCATGCCCCACGGCGTGCACTCGTATTCCTGGTTGCCGGCCAGGAAGTCGAGGAACAGGCCGGAATGCATGAAATTCCACTTCTTGCCCTTGCCGAGCGCAAAGACGTCGCGGAACAGCTTCTTGGTCTTGGTGCGGTTGAGGAAGTGCTCCTGGTCCGGCGCGCGCTCATAGGCGTAGCCCGGCGACATCGAGACGCCGACGCCAAGCTCGGTGGTGAAGTCGAGGAATTTGGCGATCTCTTCCGCCGGATGCCCGTCGAAGATGGTGGCATTGACGTTGACGGTGAAGCCGCGCGCCTTCGCCGCCTTGATCGCGGACACCGCGCGATCGAACACGCCCTTCTGCGACACCGCCTTGTCGTGGTGATCCTTCAGGCCATCCAGATGCACGGAGAAGAACAGGTATGGCGACGGCTCGAACAGGTCGAGCTTCTTTTCCAGAAGCAGCGCGTTGGTGCAGAGCGAGACGAACTTCTTACGCGCCACCAGGCCGCGGACGATCTCGCCGATCTCCTTGTGGATCAGCGGCTCGCCGCCCGGGATCGCGACCATCGGCGCGCCGCACTCGTCGGCCGCGTCCCAGCATTCCTGGGCGGTCATGCGACGGTTGAGGATCGCATCCGGATAATCGATCTTGCCGCAGCCGACGCAGGCGAGATTGCAGCGAAACAGCGGCTCCAGCATCAGCACGAGCGGATAGCGCTTGCGGCCCCGCAGCTTCTGCTTGAGCAGATAGCCGCCGATGCGGAGTTCCTTGAAGAAGGGTATTGCCATTCTTTCTCTCTCGACTCTCACGACCTAGTTTGGGTCAGCCCGCGGTCAGTTCGGCCGGCAGGCGGAATTCGATGTTCTCTTCCCGGCCCGACAGGACCGACACCTTGACCGGTCCGATGCGCCGCAACGCCTCGATCACGTCGTCGACCAGCACTTCGGGTGCCGAGGCACCTGCCGTGATGCCGACGGTCTTCGCATTGTTCAGCCATTCCGGGTTGAGTTCGGTGCCATCGGCAATGAGGTAACTGGCGACACCGGCCTCGGTGCCGATCTCGCGCAACCGATTGGAATTGGAACTGTTGGCGGCCCCAACCACCAGGATGACATCCACCAGCTTGCTCAGGTCCCTTACCGCGGATTGGCGGTTCTGTGTGGCATAACAGATATCGCGGATGTCAGGGCCTTGAATGTCTGTAAACCGGGCCTGGAGCGCCAGAATAATCTCACGTGTGTCATCTACGCTCAGTGTGGTCTGGGTGATGTAGGCGACTGGCGTATCAGGCGGCAGCGTCAGGGCCTTGACGTCCTGGACGCTCTGGACCAGCAGCACGGGGCCTGGAACCTGGCCCATGGTTCCCTCGACCTCGGGGTGGCCGGCATGCCCGATCAGGATCAATGCCCGGCCCTTCGACATATAGCGCTTGCCCTGGTTGTGAACCTTGGTGACCAGCGGGCAGGTGGCGTTGAGCACCGGCAGGCCGCGTGCGGCGGCCTCTTCCTCGACGCTGCGCGCCACGCCATGGGCGCTGAACACGGTCACCGCGTTCGCCGGAACCTCGGAAAGGTCCTCGACGAAGATCGCGCCCTTGTTCTTCAGGCTTTCGACGACGTATTTGTTATGGACGATCTCGTGCCGCACATAGACCGGCGGCCCGTATTTCTCGAGCGCCCGCTCGACGATCTCGATGGCGCGCACCACGCCGGCGCAAAACCCCCGCGGCTGCGCTAGAAAAACCTCCATGGGACGTCCGTTAAGCAAATTGCACCAATCCTGATCCGAAAACCCGCGCGGCCGGATACTGCAGCCGGCATGTCCTGCCTGCTGCAATATCCACACCACCGGTTCCTGCACTTAAGCCCACCCCCAAGCGCACGGAAGAAGAGCGCTTTGTGTCAAAAAATGAGCGTCTAGGAAAGCCGGATTACGGAACGGCTATCGCTCGGGTCACCATTTTAAGGTATCAAAATACCTAAAACTGCGGCATTAATGCCCACTCCATCTCACTTGTTCGTCACTTTATTGCCCGCTGGGGCGGGATATACCGCGCGCAACACTGTTCCGGCCGGTTTCGACGCTGCTTCGTGAACCAGCGGTCGGGCGGCCGAAACAACATTAGATCGGCCCTGGGAACTCCGCTACATAGCGGGCGTTTTCGGCGTGCTTCCTGAGATCAGAAAGAAATGAAGTGCTGACACGTATTGTTGTCTCGATTGTTAAGGCGTGCACGCGATTTGCCGTCCCTGTCGTCGTCGTCTCGCTGATTCTTGCGGTGACGGCGGGCTATTATGCGGCGCGCAACTTCACGATCAATACCGACATCAATACGCTGATCTCGCCCAACCTCGACTGGCGCCAGCGCGACATCAAGTTTGAGGAAGCTTTCGACCGCGAGCGCCTGATTCTTGCCGTCGTGGAGGCGCCGACGCCGGAACTCACGGGTCTGGCGGCCAAGGCGCTGGCCGATAAGCTTACCGGTGACACCAAGCATTTCGAATCGGTCACCCCGCTCGGCTCCGGCGAATTCTTCGAGAAGAACGGGCTTCTGTTTCTGCCGACCGAGGAAGTCGCCCAGGTCACCGGCGAACTCGAATCAGCCGCGCCCCTGATCGAGATCATGGCCGGCGATCCTTCGATCCGCGGCCTCACCGGTGCGCTGGAGACCGGCCTTGCCGGCGTCAAGCGCGGGCAGGCCAAGCTCGAGAATGCGGCGCGGCCCTTCAACCTGATCTCTCAGACGGTCGAGGATGTCCTCAGCAACAAGGGTAATCCGACCTTCTCCTGGCGCGAGCTCACCAGCGATAAGCCGCTGACCGATTCGGACAAGCGCGCCTTCATCGAGTTCAAGCCGGTGCTCGACTATCAGGCGCTGGAGCCCGGCAAGGCAGCGACCGATGCGATCCGGCAGGCGGCTGCGGACCTGAAATTCGCAAGCGAATATGGCGCGCGCGTCCGCCTCACCGGGCCGGTCCCGATCGCCAACGAGGAATATGCCACCGTGCAGGACGGCGCCGTCATCAACGGCATCGGCACCGTGCTGATCGTGCTGGTGATTCTGTGGCTCGCGCTGCATTCGGCCAAGATCATCTTCGCCGTGTTCCTGAACCTGTTCATCGGGCTTGCGATCACCACCGCCGTCGGGTTGATGATGGTCGGCTCGCTCAATTTGTTGTCGATCGCCTTTGCCGTGCTGTTCGTGGGCCTCGGGGTCGATTTCGGCATCCAGTTCAGCGTCCGCTACCGCTCCGAACGCTTCAAGAACGACAACCTGACGCTGGCGCTGGAGAACGCGGCGCGGCGCTCGGCGGTGCCGCTGTCGCTTGCGGCGATGGCCACCGCCGCCGGCTTCCTGTGCTTCCTGCCGACCGACTACAAGGGCATTTCCGAGCTCGGCAAGATCGCCGGCGCCGGCATGCTGATCGCGTTCCTCACCAGCATCACCACACTGCCGGCGCTCCTCGATCTGCTCAATCCGCCCGGCGAGAAGGAGCCGGTCGGTTACGCGTTTCTCGCGCCCGTTGATCACTTCCTGGAGAAGCATCGCGTCGCGATCATCATCTGCACGCTTGCGCTGGTGATCGCCGGCCTGCCGCTGCTCTACTACATGAAGTTCGACTTCAATCCGATCAACCTGCGCAACTCGCACGTCGAATCGATCGCGACCTTCCTCGATCTGAGGCGGGACCCGAACACCGGCGCCAACGCGATCAATGTGATGACGCATTCGGAAGCCGACGCCAGGAAGATCGAGGAAAGGCTGGAGAAGCTGCCGGAGGTGTTGAGCGTCCGGTCGCTCGACAGCTTCGTGCCGACCGATCAGCCGGCCAAGCTGAAGCTGATCGCGCAGGCGGCGAAGATGCTCAACCCGGCGCTCAATCCGGATTCGATCGATGCGCCGCCGACCGACCAGGAGAATGTCGAGTCCCTGAAGAGCTCGGCCGACAACCTCCGCAAGACAGCCGGCGACATCAAGAACGCCGGCGCCGTGGCTGCGCGCCGGCTTGCGGATGCGCTGACCAAGCTCGCCGATTCGAATCAGGCGACGCGCGATAAGGCGCAGAACGTGTTCGTTTCGCCGCTCAAGGTGGTGCTCGACCAGCTCAGGGACATGCTGCAGGCCCAGACCGTCACCCTGAAGTCGCTGCCGGAGGAACTGGTCCGCCAATGGAAGGCCAAGGACGGGCTGATACGGGTGGAGGCCCTGCCGAAGGGCGATCCGAACGACAACGATACGCTGCGCAAATTCGCCGCCGCCGTGCTCGCGGCCGAGCCGACCGCGATCGGCGGCCCGGTCTCGATCCTGAAGTCCGGCGATACTGTGGTGAAGGCGTTCATCCACGCCGGCATCTGGTCGCTGATCGTGATCAGCCTGCTGCTCTGGCTGACGCTGCGGCGCATCGCCGACGTGCTGATGACGATCGTGCCGCTGCTGGTCGCGGGCGCCGTGACGCTGGAAATCTGCGTGCTGATCGGGCTGCCGCTGAACTTCGCCAACATCGTCGCGCTGCCGCTGTTGCTCGGCGTCGGCGTCGCCTTCAAGATCTATTACGTCACCGCCTGGCGTCAGGGCAGAACGAATCTGCTGCAATCGAGCCTGACGCGGGCAATCTTTTTCAGCGCGCTGACGACGGCAACCGCGTTCGGCAGCCTGTGGCTTTCAAGTCATCCAGGAACCGCGAGCATGGGCAAATTGCTCGCGCTGTCGCTGGTCACGACTCTCGCCGCGGTGCTGCTCTTCCAGCCGGCACTAATGGGTAAACCGCGCGACGTCCGGAAGGAGGCAGATATCGCCGACGACGTCACCTGATGGGGCGGCTGGGACGGCTGCTGCCTGCTTCTGGCCGGCCGGTTGCTTGGAAGACGCGGCCGGCGCGGTGGCGGGAGCCGAGCTCACCGAGCCGGTGGTCTTGGGCGGCGTCGGAGCGGCTGCCTGCTGCGATGTAGACGGCGATGCACCTTTGGGCGCGGCGCCCTTGGCCATGCTGTTGGCAGGGGGCGTGCTGCCAGCGGCGCTGGAGGGAATCGGAGGCCCAACGCGGGTCCAGGTTTCGCCGCCGCAGAGAAAGCCCAGCACGCAGCCTTGAATCTCGAGCTTGTCAGAGCCAATTGGCTTGATCGTAGAGCTGTAGAGCTGACCGTCCTTGGCATTATAGACTTGGCCCTCCCACGCATCCGTGCCCGCCTTCTTCTTCATGTCGATCAGGATCGGCATGCCGAGCGTGGGCCGGCTTTGCTTCGCGGCGTCCGGATTATGCGTATCCTTGCCGCCGGGGGTCTTCTCCCAGGCGACTGCGCCCCAGAGGCTGCCGTTGCATTGTGCGACCCGGATATGGGCGACACCGTCAGCCACGCGCCAGTCGCCGGTCGGATCCGCGGCCAGCGCTGGGACCATTGTGCTCGCCAAAACGAATCCCGAGTATGCTATGGTGAGCGCGAGCTTGGGTGGGCAGTGCAACATGGTCTTACCTGTGCTTAAGTGTAGAAGAGCCAAAGCTTGGGGGCAAAACGCCGCATTCGGCGTTTTGAGTTGACGAAATGACCATCAACCGACGTATGTAGCCAATGCTAAGCTCAAATCTAGACGTTTCCGAGATGTTTGTGGAGCGCCAGGCGCAGCGCAGTTCCCTGCACGCGCGCTACTTGAACGAGCAGCTCGTGCGCGTGCTCAAAACCATCGGCTATGACGTCGGCTTTCAAAAAGGGCAAGGCCAATATCTCTTCGATCGTGAGGGGGCACGTTATCTCGACCTACTCAGCGGATTTGGCGTTTTTGCGATCGGCCGCAACCACCCGGCGCTGCGCCAGGCCTTGAAGAGCGTGCTGGATGCCGATCTGCCCAATCTCGTGCAGCTTGACGTGTCCACGCTCGCCGGCATCCTCGCCGAGCGCCTGCTCGAATATGTGCCATATCTGGACAAGGTATTCTTTTCCAATTCGGGCGCCGAGACGGTAGAAGCCGCCATCAAGTTCGCGCGTGGCGCGACCGGGCGCCCCGGCATCGTGTCCTGCTCGCATTCGTTTCACGGATTGTCCTATGGCGCGCTGTCGCTGATGGACGACACCAATTTCCGTTCCGGCTTCGAGCCGCTATTGCCCGGCTGTACCCAGATTCCCTTCAACGATCTTGCCGCGCTCGAGCAGGCGCTGTCGTCGCGCCAGGTCGCGGCCTTCATCGTCGAGCCGATCCAGGGCAAGGGCGTCAACATGCCCTCGGACGAATTCCTGCCCGGTGCCGCGGCGCTGTGCCGGAAATACGGCACGCTGCTTGTTGCCGACGAGATTCAGACCGGGATCGGCCGCACCGGCAAATTCCTCGCCGTCGAGCACTGGAATGTCGAGCCTGACATGGTGCTGCTCGCGAAGGCGCTGTCCGGCGGTCATGTCCCGGTCGGCGCGCTGCTGACGCGCAAGAGCATCTTCGACAAGATCTTCAACCAGATGGATCGCGCCGTCGTGCACGGCTCGACATTCTCGAAGAACGATCTGGCGATGGCCGCCGGCATCGCGACGCTCGACGTCATCAAGGCCGAGAAGCTGGTCGAGCAGGCCGCCAAGCGCGGCGCCGAGCTCCGCCTCGCGCTGACGCGGATGGTGCCGGGCTATGAGCTGATGAAGGAAGTCCGCGGCAAGGGATTGATGATCGGCATCGAGTTCGGCCCGCCGAAGTCGCTGCGCCTGCGTGCATCCTGGAACGTGCTGGAGACCGCCAACAAGGGCCTGTTCTGCCAGCTCATCACCGTGCCGCTGTTCAAGGACCACAAGATCCTGACCCAGGTCGCCGGCCACGGCCTCCACACCATCAAGCTCCTGCCACCGCTCGTCCTCACCGAGGACGACTGCACCTGGATCGAAAAGGCCTTCGACACCGTCATCGCCGGCAGCCACAAGGTCCCCGGCGCGATCTGGTCGCTCGGCAAGACGTTGGTCGACAACGCGGTGCGCAAGTCGGCGTAGCCGTGTGGACTCGTAGGGCGGATTAGCGAAGCGTAATCGCCGCAGCTCTCACCAACCAACGCGTGTTGGTGGACTACGCCTTCGACTAATCGGCTCTATCAACGACCCAGGAGGAGATGAAATGCGCATCACAGGCGGTTGTCATTGCGGAGCCATCCGTTACGAGGCTGAAGGCGAAGCCCTTACGCACGCCCTCTGCCACTGCTCGGATTGCAGGCGTCACGCCGGCGCGCCGATGGTCGGCTGGACGATGTATCCCGCCAATGCCGTCAAGGTGACGCAAGGCCAGCCCAAGGTCTACGAATCATCCGAGCACGGCCGCCGGCATTTTTGCGCCAACTGCGGCACCGGTCTTTTCTACGTCAACGAGCAGATGCTGCCCGGGATCATCGATGTCCAGAGCGGAACCTATGATGATCCTGACGTCGTTCCGCCAGTGATCCATGTCCAGGTCGCCGAGCGGGTCCAATGGATGGCACGCGCGCACGAGCTGCCCGTATTCGACCGATACCCTCCGCAGCAATAGTCGCCCACAACCGTCCGGCTACGTGGCCGGAGTCCGCATCGCCGTCTCGAACTTCTCGCCGAACTCGGCAAGCTCGTCGGCGGCGAGGTCGCTGACGGCCCAGAAATTCAGGCCGTGATCGCTCCAGTGGCGGATGTTGAAGCCCTGCCGCTGGCTCATCCGGGCGGCGTGGCGCTCGGTGTCCGATGTCTGCGCGACGAACAGGTTGATGACGTGCTGGCGCCTTCGATAGACCACGGCACCGATCGGGCGGGCGTCGACATAGTCGAGGCGTCCGCCGATCAGGGTAAAGCCCAGCGCGGTGAGGTCGATCACCGGCGGGGCGACGTCGAGCCTGCCGTTGAACCACGGCTTGACCGTGTGCTGGTCGGTGGAAAGCACGTCGGTGAGATGGCCGGCCTGCAGCGAGCGCAGATGCGCCGAGACCAGTTCCGACTGGACGCGCGCCTCGTCGTCGCTGCGCAGGATGACGGCGACGAGACCGGTGGCAGCCATCGCGGAGACCGCCGATCCCAGCGCGAAGCCGCGCAGCACCGCGCGGCGACTTGGGGCAACCTTCGGCTGCGGCAGCGCGGCCTCGATGCGCCGGCGCAGCTCGAGCGGCGCAGTGTAGCTTGCACCTTTTTCCGCGATCATGCGGCTGATCGCGCGATAGTCTTTCGCCAGCTCCGTGCAGCGCGGGCAGCCTGCGACGTGGTCCTCGACCTCGCGCGCATGTCCCGCGTCGAGCTCGCCGTCGATCAGCGCCTGAAGCAGCACCTCGGCTTCCTCGCAGGTCATTTTGCTTGCTCCTGTTCCGCAAGCCACGCCGAGCGCAGCATCGCGCGGGCGCGGGCAAGTCGCGACATCACGGTGCCGACGGGCACGGCCGCAACATCGGCGATCTGGCGGTAAGAAAGGTTCTGGATTTCCCGGAGCACGAAGGTCTCGCGAAACGGTTCGGCGAGCGCCGCGATCAATCGGCGAATTGCCGCGGAATCCTTCTCGCGCAGCATCTGCGTTTCCGGCGTCTCCGGCGCCTCGCGCCAGAGCGGGGTTGCCTCCGAGCTACCAGCGACATCCTCGATCGCGCCGGTCTTGATGCCCGCGCGCCGCGCATATTCGGCGCGGCAGACATTGCGCAGGATCGCGAACAGCCAAGGCTTCATTGCCGGCCCGCGATAGCTGTCGAAATGCTTGTAGGCGCGCAGGAAACATTCCTGCACCGCATCTTCGGCATCGCTGGCGTCCCGCAGGAGATAGCGTGCCAGTGTGTAGGCATCGTCGAGATAAGGCAGTGCGGCCTCGCGAAAGCGCCGCGCCTTCTCGGGATTGTCCTCCGACGCTCTCATCGCCTCATGCCCGGTTTGTGCGGCGAATGTCTTGGCCCGTGTCTTGGCCCGGCCGGTGTCGATCCGCCGGCCGGGCAGAGGTGCGCTGGCAGAGATCGTCAACTTACTCGACCCTGATCATGCCTGTCATGTGCGGGTGCAGGGAACAAAAATATTTGTACTCGCCGGCCTCCGTGAAGGTGAATGAAAAACTGCCGTCGGTGTCCATGGGCTTCGACCTGAATTTTCCCGCGCATACCACCGTGTGCGGAATGTCGTCGCGATTGGTCCAGGTGACGGTCGTGCCGACCTTCACGTCGAGCTGCGCGGGCTGGAAAACGAAATTGTCGATATGCACTTCCATATCGGCGGCGCGCGCAGCGGTGGCGCGGAGCAGCATGGCCGCGGCGACGGCGATGCCGAAGTCACGGCGATTGATCGTGCTCATGAACCGATTTCCTCTTCAGCCCTGCAGCGGCGTGTCGATGATGGCGAGGCGCTCCTGCCCCTGCTTGAAGTTGACGCTGGCGATGCCGAGCACGCTGCGCAGCTTGGCATCCTCGACCTTCATCGGACCCGGCGAGGGCGCAGTGCCCGGCGCCGGCTGCGGGAAGGCGGTCGAGCGCGCGGTGTGGAAGGTGACGTTGCCTTCGACCTTCTGCATCACCTGGTGGATGTGCCCGTTCAGCACGGTCACCGAGCCGAAACCCTTCACATATTCCAGCGCGCGTGCGCCGTCCTCGGTGCCCCAGCCCCAGGTCGGATAGACGGTCCACAGCGGGATGTGGGCGAACAGCACGATCGGGGTCGATTTCGAGCGGCCCTTCAGATCGTCCTCGAGCCATTCGAGCTGCTCGGCGCCGAGATTGCCCAGGCCTCCGGCCTTGAGGTCGACGACATTGACGAGGCCGACGAAGTGCACGCCGCCGGCGTCGAACGAATACCAGCCGGCGCCCCTGGTGCCGCGGCCGTAGCGCTCCTTGTAGAGCTTGACCTCCTCGTCGATCAGGTCGTGCTCGCCCGGCACGTAATGCACGTCGAGCTTGGCCTGTGAGATGACGCGCTCGGCATTGTCGAATTCGGCGGCCTTCGACAGATGTGTGATGTCGCCGGTGTGGATCATGAAGGAGGGCTTCGCCGGCATGGCGTTGATCTTGCCGATCGCTTCTTCCAGCGTGCCGAGCGCGTTCGGATTGGCGGCCTTGTCGAAGCCGACATGGCTGTCGCTGATCTGCAGGAAGGTCATGCCGGAAGCCTCGGCGGCTTGCGCAGAACCGACCATGCCGAGCGAGCGCGGCACGCCGCCCGCCACTGTCCAGAGCACGCCGGTGCCCGCCCAGGTCATGCACTCCAGCACCCTGCGGCGGCTCACGCCGCGCTCTTCGTCCCTGTGGTCGTGATCGAACTCGCTCATCGCAGTTCTCCATGCGCCCGTGATTGGGTCTGCGGAGATGTGATTGGGCGAGGGGAGGGGTTATTCCCGGCAGCGGCGGTCTATTGGCGCGAGGCGATGACGATTTCGTGAGCAGCAGCGCCGTGCAAGGTGTGTCCCGTCAGGCGGCTGCGACCCAGCCTCGGAACGTAAATCCGGCGTAGAACAGGGCGACGTCGGAAAAGCCCGCTTCCGCGAGAAGCGCTTCGTCCTCTTCGGCGGACAGAATGGGCAGCCGCTGCGCCATGGAAGCGGCGGAGGCCGACACCTGCGCGGGATCGGCTCCGGTGCCGTTCGCGAACATGACGGACCGCGTCAGCCAGCATTCGAGCGCGCCGCCCCGCGGCCGGCTGTGATGCGCCACGACGAGCGCCGCGCCCGGCTTGAGCCGTCGCCGCATCTCGCGCAGCGTGCGCAGGCGCTCCGGCTTCGAAAGGAAATGCAGTGTCAACAGGCAGGTCGCGCCATCGAAGGGGCCGGCAGGTGCGTCTTCGATCAACCCTTGCATCAACCGGACCCTCGCGGCGAGCGGCCCCAGCACGTTGCGCGCGAGATCGAGCATCGCCGCCGAGGGATCTATCCCCGTGAAACTCCAGCGCGGCCTTGCCTCGGCGAACGCCTTCAGCTCCAGACCGCCGCCGGCGCCGAGGACGAGGATATCAGCCGCTTCCGGCGCGTGTTCGGCGAGCAGCAGCGACGCCATGCGCTGAAGATCGGCGAAACCGGGGACCTTGCGCGGCGTATCCGCGGCGTAGCGGGCTACTGCTGCGGGATCGCTGAAGTGGCGCACGATCTCGGAAACCGGCGCGACAGCGGCGGACGTGTCATTCTTCATGCGCGCTCTCCAGGGTGACGCGTTTCATGGCTCGATCGAAATCCCGGTCTGCGTCATCAGATGACGCGCGAGCGCGTGCTGATGGGGAGGAAAGTTGTGGGCCGGCACGCTGGGCCGCGACGAGAAGCGCGCGTACCAATCGGAGAGCCGGAGGCAATCGGACGGGATCGGCACGTCGTAGAAGCCGTCGACGAAACGAAGCGTCGCCATCGCCACGCAATCGGCGATGGTCACTGCATCGCCGGCCAGGAATTCGGTTTCGCCGATCATCCGCTCGGCGAGCCGCAGTTTCTGGAAATAGCTGGGAGCGCAGATCTCGGCGACGTCGCGACTTTCTCGGTCGACGCCGCGGTTCAGATGGCTGCCGTGCCGGGCCCACAGGGCGAAGAACGAAAGCGCGTCGTCAAAGACGGTGACGAGCTCCCGCGTGCGCGCCCGGTCCGCCGGCGTCCTGCCGCGCATGTCTGGGCCGGGATGGGTGTCCTCGAGATATTCGAGGATCGCCAGCGACTGCCCGACCACCGTTCCATCGTCGTCTACGAGGATCGGCAACGAACCGGCGGGCGTGAGATCTTTGAGGAAGGCCGGCGGCCAGTTCGTCTTGTCGGTCGGCGGATCCAAACGGATCAGTTCGATATCGGTGAGGCCCTTTTCGGCGATGTAGATGGTCAACCGCTGCGGATAGGGGCCGAAGGAGAAGTTGTAGAGTTTCATGAGCCCGATCGTCGGCGGCAGCGCAGCGCGCCCGGCTACGCGACGATATAACGCCTTCTCGCATCTTTCGCAACTTCAATTGTTGCGTGATGTGTTCGGCCGGCCAGCATTCGACGCATGTACGTCGATCAGCTCCGCAAGCAGGTATCGAGGCGATAAAGCAGTGTGTGAAACCGCCCTTTGCTTGGGGCGCGTGCAGGAAATTGCTGGACGAGCTGCCTGATCTCGGGCGATGCACGCCCAATCGCCCACCGAATTTCAGCGTCGCTCGCACCGGGTTCGTCGCCGGCCGAAAGCGCCCTTGCATGCGCGGCGTAGGCGGCTGAGCTCAAGATGTGATTTGTCTGGTGCGATGTCGCGATTGGATGCGTGTAAGCCGTCGCGGCAGCGGTCGAAGCGGCACGAGCGGCTGCAGCTGCGGCAGGATCTTGCACATCTTTTGCGGCTGACTGTGCGCCCCACGCGAACTTGCGAATATCTGCGGTCCGTACACCGCTGCGCGCGAAAGCTCGTGCGGCGTCGATGGCTTGGCGCGGACGAGCGTCATTTGGAGCGCGCGCCTCGAACACCGGGAGTGCTCGTTCCGCGCAGTCGGCGGCCCAATTCGCAACATGGCATAGCTTCTCGATCGTCAATTCCGGTAAGGTTGGTTTGTCCATTTATTTGAACTTCCTCCACAATGGATATTCGCAACGAACTAACGTGTTGCTCTGGGCTGTTTCAATATAGAGGACCGGCGACGCGGCTTTGGATTAGCCCGGTGCTGCAGTGAGCGGGCTTCATCGTTCCGATCGCGCGAATTCCCGCAGGGCCTGCAACAGCATTGGCGGCGCTTCCTGCGCCACGCAATGGCCGATGCCATCGAAATTCCACGCGCTGACATCGGGAATGAGCGAGACGGCTCGTGACGCCATCTCCTTGTAGATCGGCCAGGACTTTTCGGCTGTGGCCACGCGCACGGGACAAGCGATTTCACTGAGCCAGCCGAAAGGATTGCCGCGCGCATCTCCGGCGTAGACCTGCTCCATGGCCTCGAAGATCGGGCGCAGGATCGCCGACTCGATTTCGGGCGTGCAACGAAGCCGTACCCTTCCGTTCTCCAGGGGCGCAAAGCCATGCCTGATATAGGCCCAGAGCGAAGTCTCGGACCAATCCGCAAATGCCGGCGCGGCGCGATAACGTGTAAATACCGCGTCAAAACTGTCGAACTCGGCCTGGCGGCGCAGGGCGCCTTGCACGGAGGAGGTTGCTCGTTCGCTCAATCCCGTCACGCCGTCGCGCGCGGCGCGCGGATCCATGACGGTCGGCTCCATCACGAACAGGCGTGCGAAGCGTCCCGGCAGCAGCTTTGCGGCAAGCAGCAGGTCGGTTGCGCCTGCGCTGTGGCCGATGCCGTAGATGTCGTGCAGGCCGAGCTCTTCGATGACCGCGCACACGTCCTGCGCATAGTCCTGAAAGTGATAGCAGTTCGCCGCGGGCTTGTGGCTGTCGCCGTGGCCGCGGCGATCGAGCGCATACACCGTGTAGTCGGATGCAAGATCGCGCGCGACGTCATCCCAGACGTCGGCCACGAAACCTGTGCCATGCAGCAGAAGTGCGGGCGGCCGGTGCGAGCCTTCCTCGCCCCATTGCACCAGCGCAATGCGCGTATCTGCAGAGCCGATCGAGATGCGGCGCTGACTGAGCATACATTCTACACCGCAGAAACAAGCGTGATCCGGCCTGCCTCGCCGCGCTTACGATGCGGCTTCAGCCTGATTTCCACGTCCTGGTCGAAAGCAGTGAGCATCCGCATCAGTTTTTCCACGGATGCGAGCTTGAGGTGACCCCGCAGGAGTTTCGAGAGGTCGGGCTGTTTCATTTCGACCAGCTTGGCGGCCTCGGTCTGAGTCAACTCCCGTTCGGCCATCAGCCGCTTGAGCTGCACCACCAGCGCGGCCTTCAATTGATGCTCCTCGGCGTTGGGCAAGCCGAGATCAGCGAAAATGTTGCCGGAGCCCTTGGTATGGGCGGGCACTTTTTTCTTGGCGCTCATCGCTAGTCTCCCTTGGTTGCCTTGTGGATAGCCTCCGCGTCGCGTAGACGCTGCCGGATCAAATCCATATGTCGTTGCGGTGTGGCGATCCCACTTGTGGATTTCTTTTGGAACGCATGCAGGACGTACAGGACGCCTTCGAACCGGACCGTGTAGACGGCTCGGTAAGTGTCGCCGTCAAAATTGTCTCGAATCTCTAGTACGCCGCCCAGGCCCTTCAAGGGCTTGGCGTTGCGTGGATGCTCGCCCAGTTGCGCTTCGAAAAGCGATTGACCGATCTCGCTTCGGACGGCTGAAGGAAAGGCCCGCAAGTCCTTCTGGCTCGAGCCCACGAAAATGGCAGGCTTAATCTCGCGCAACGCATCATTCACTTTTATATAGTAATATACCTATAGGATTTGGTCAATGGCTGCTGCCAAAGGCGAATTCGGCGCACAGAACGAGATGGGTTACCGCCCGTCCTCCAAAATCATCGCAGCGGCCTTCTCCGCGATCATCGCGGTCGGCGTGTTTGTGTTGCCCGAAGTGATCGTCGGCATCACGGACGCGTCGGCCACGCGCAAGCCCGCAAGCCCAAAGAAGCGCAGGCGTTCGTCGACCACGGCCATCGGGTCGCTGGCCGTGCCCATCTTCGCGGTGCCGACGGGGTGGAAGATCGTGGTGCCGATATCGCCGGCGGCTTTTGCCAGCGATGCATCGTCATCGCCCACAGAGGGGCCGGGCAGGAATTCCTCCGGCCGATATTGCGCAAGCGCTTTCTGCTTCATCAGGCGCCGCGTGGTGCGGATCGCGTCGGCTGCGACCTGGCGGTCCTCATCGGTCGAAAGATAATTCGGTGCGATCGACGGTTTCTCGTCAGGCTGGGCCGAGCGGATGCGCACGGTGCCGCGCGACGTCGGCTGCAGGTTGCAGGCGCTCACGGTGATCGCGGGGAAGCGGTGCAGGGGATCGCCGAACTTGTCGAGCGACAGTGGCTGCACGTGGAACTGGATGTTGGCGCGCTCGCGGCGCGGATCGGAACGGGTGAAGATGCCGAGTTGCGACGGCGCCATCGTTAGCGGCCCGCGCCGGCGCAGCGCGTAGTCGAGGCCCATCAGGCCGCGGCGGAACAGCGAATAATAGGTCTCATTCAGCGTGCGCACGCCAGTGACCTTGTAGATCGCTCGCTGCTGCAGATGGTCCTGCAGGTTGCGCCCGACGCCCTGCTTGTCGAGCACGACGTCGATGCCAAGTGGTGTGAGCCACTCGGCGGGCCCGATGCCGGAGCGCTGCAGCACCTGGACCGATCCGATCGCGCCGGCGGTGAGGATCACTTCGCCCTTGGTGCGGGCTTCGATGATTTCATTGTCGCGCATGAAGCGCACGCCGACCGCGCGGCCCTGTTCGACGATCAAGCGATCGACCAGCACGTTCTTTTCCAGCCGCAGGTTCGGCCGGTGCAATGCAGGCTTCAGGAAGCCGCGCGCGGAAGACCAGCGGCGACCGCGCTTCTGGTTGACGTGGAAATAGCTCACGCCTTCGTTGTCGCCGGTGTTGAAATCGGGAATGCGCCTGATGCCCATTTCTTCCGCGGCATCGCCGACGGCGTCCAGGACTTTCCAGGACAGCCGCGGCGCCTCGATGCGCCATCCGCCGCCCGCGCCATGGTCCTCGCTCGGCCCCAGGAAGTGATCCTCGAGCCCGCGGAAGACCGGCCGCACGTCGTCATAGCTCCAGCCGGCGAGGCCGAGCTGGCGCCAGTGATCGTAATCTGCAGCCTGTCCGCGCATCGAGATCATGGCGTTGATCGCCGAGCAGCCGCCGATCACTTTGCCGCGGGGGTAGGCGAGCGCGCGGCCGTTGAGGCCGGGCTCCGCCTCGGTCTTGAACATCCAGTCGGAACGCGGATTGCCGATCGCGAAGAGATAGCCGACCGGGATGTGAAACCAGATCCAGTTGTCGTCGCCGCCGGCTTCCAGCACCAGCACGCGCTTTGCCGGATCGGCCGAAAGCCGGTTCGCCATGATGCAGCCCGCGGTGCCGGCGCCCACGACGATATAGTCGAAATCACCCTCGAGCTTTCCAGGCATTCTCTTGCTTTCCACCCGTCCGCAACCGCGTCGCCCGAAAATGTTCCAGGCATCCCCGCATTCTCTGCTGTCCAAATAGTCAGACGTCGGCAGGCGGGACAAGCCCGGCCATGACGATTAGGCATGACCCGGGCGCTGCGCCTGTTGGGTGGACCGCCGCTTGCATGCTAAACATCACACACGTTTGAATCACAACTTGAGAAGTACCATGCCCATCGTCAACCGCGTCGCCGACCTGCAGCCCGCCATCCAGGCCTGGCGGCGGGATATCCATGAACATCCCGAGCTGATGTACGATACCCACCGCACTGCAGCATTCGTCGCCGAGCGGCTGCGGGAATTCGGCTGCGATGAGGTCGCGACGGGGCTCGGCCGCACCGGCGTGGTCGGCGTCATCAAGGGCAAGAAACCCGCCGGCAGTGGCGACATCAGGGTGATCGGGCTGCGCGCCGACATGGATGCGCTGCCGATCGAGGAGGAGACCAATCTGCCCTATGCATCCAGGACGCCGGGTAAGATGCACGCCTGCGGCCATGACGGGCACACCGCGATGCTGTTAGGGGCCGCCCGCTACCTCGCCGAGACCCGCAATTTCGCCGGCAACGCGGTTGTGATCTTCCAGCCGGCCGAGGAGGGCGGCGCGGGCGCTGCCGCGATGATCAAGGACGGGCTGATGGAGCGGTTCGGCATCGAGCAGGTCTATGGCATGCACAACGGCCCCGGCATTCCCGTCGGCTCGTTCGCCATCCGGACCGGCCCGATCATGGCGGCAACGGACGCGATCGACTTCAGGATCGAAGGCCATGGCGGCCACGCCGCGCGGCCGCACAAATGCATCGACAGCGTGCTGGTCGGCTCGCAATTGATCACGGCGCTGCAGTCGATCGTCTCGCGCACCGTCGATCCCTTGGATTCGGCCGTGATCTCGATCTGCGAATTCCACGCCGGCAATGCCCGGAACGTCATCCCGCAGACCGCGGAGCTGCGCGGCACGGTGCGCACGCTGACGCCGGAGGTGAGGGCGCTGGTCGAGAAGCGCATCCATGAGGTGGTCGCCGGCGTTGCGCAGATGACCGGCGCCAGGATCGACCTCACTTACGAGCGCGGCTATCCCGTCACCGTCAACCATCGCTCGCAGACCGAGTTCGCGACCAAGATCGCCAAGGAAATCGCCGGCGAGAACAACGTCCACGAAATGCCGCCGATGATGGGCGCAGAGGATTTCGCCTACATGCTGGAAGCGCGCCCCGGCGCCTTCATCTTCTGCGGCAATGGCGACAGCGCCGGCCTGCATCACCCCGCCTACAATTTCAACGACGAGGCGATCGTCTACGGCACGTCCTACTGGATCAAGCTGGTGGAGAACACGCTCGCGGCGTGACGCCCTTTCGTCGTCCTTCCCCGTCATTGCGAGCGCAGCGAAGCAATCCATGCCTCCGCTTGCGGAGAGATGGATTGCTTCGTCGCTGCGCTCCTCGCAATGACAGAGTGTGTGACGCGGTCTTCGCGACAAAACAAAAGGCCCGCGCATCGCGCGGGCCTTGTCGTTGATGTTTCTGCCGCTCAGAACACGTTCGCGAACAGCACGTAGAGCGAAGCCGACAGCATGATCGCGGCCGGCAGCGTCAGTACCCAGGCCATCAGGAGGTTGCGGATGGTCGCCATCTGCAGCCCCGAGCCGTTGGCGGCCATGGTGCCGGCGACGCCGGACGACAGCACGTGCGTCGTCGAGACCGGCAGGCCGAAAGTGTCGGCCGCGAAGATCGTGCCGGCGGCAACGAGCTCGGCGGAGGCGCCCTGCGCGTAGGTCAGGTGGGTCTTGCCGATCTTCTCGCCGACCGTGATCACGATCCGCTTCCAGCCGATCATCGTGCCGAGGCCGAGCGCGATCGCCACCGCGATCTTCACCCAGGTCGGGATGAACTTGGTCGCGCTGTCAAGCGAGGCCTTGTAGGCATTCAGCGTCGCGACGTCTTCCTTGCTGAGGTCGCTCTCCTTGTCCTTCATCAGGAAGCGGATCGCTTCCGAAATCAGGTACATGTCGTTGCGGGTGTTGCCGACGGCTTCCGCGGGCACCTTGGTCAGCGAGCCGTACCTCGTCACCTGGTCGCTGACATCTTTCACCAGCACCGCGAGCGAGGGGAAGGTGCCCTCATTGAGGTGGTGCAGCGAGATGTACTGCGTCACGGCCGGACGGGGATCGCCGATGATGCTGTGACCGGCGCCCTTCGCCGCGATCACCTTGGAGGCAGCTTCCGAGTTCTTCTGGAACTGGGCGACCATGGATTCCGGCAGCGTGCGGTTCAGCGCATACGCCGTCGGCACGGTACCGATCAGGATCAGCATGATCAGGCCCATGCCCTTCTGCCCATCGTTGGAGCCGTGCGCGAAGCTGACGCCGGTGCAGGTCAGGATCAGCAGGCCGCGGATCCAGAGCGGCGGCGCCTTGTTGCCTTCGGGCGCGGCATAGAGCGCAGGGTTGCGCACAATCATCTTGAGCACGAGCAAGAGGATTGCGGCGCAGATGAAGCCGACCAGCGGCGACAGCAAGAGCGCGTAGCCGATCTCGGTGGCCTTGCTCCAGTCGACGCCGGAAGTGCCATCGCGGCCGCGCATCAGCGCGTTGGCAATGCCGACGCCGATGATCGAGCCGATCAGCGTGTGCGAAGACGAGGCTGGCAGGCCGAAATACCAGGTGCCGAGATTCCACAGGATCGCGGCGATCAACAGCGCGAACACCATGGCAAAGCCGGCGCTGGAGCCGACTTGCAGGATCAGCTCGACCGGCAACAGCGAGATGATGCCGAAGGCGACCGCGCCAGACGAGAGCAGCACGCCGAGGAAGTTGAAGAAGCCCGACCACATCACCGCGACTTCGGCCGGCAGCGAATGCGTGTAGATCACGGTCGCGACCGCGTTGGCGGTGTCGTGGAAGCCGTTGACGAATTCAAAGCCGAGCGCAATCAAGAGCGCAACGAACAGCAGGATGTAGGGCAAGAACGTGGTGACGCGGGTGCCGGTGGCATCGACGTCGGAATAGATGCTGTAGGCGACGAACAGCAACCCCGCCGCGAGGATGCCGAAGAAGAGGATCATCGTCAGCGGATTGAAGCCTTTATCGAGATTTGGCCTTGAAGCCGGCTGAATCGGTCTTTCGTCGCGTACTGAAGTATTGAGTGCAAAATCGGTCATTCTGAGGCCCCGTCGAAATACGGAAGGAGGCCCTTAGTCTTGACCATTGACTTGAAGGTTAGATGACAGCCGTAGTGTGCTTGAATGAAACGCGTGTCGCAACGGTGCTTGGGTGTTGCATCGATGATCGTCTGTCACGCGCGCTCGCGACACGAATGTTGACCATTCACATGACGAGCCATGCTCGTAGCGAAAGTGTGTGATGGATGTGTGATGGAGAGGAGCGGTCGCGCGCTGCCTGACGCCGGGGCTGTGGCGCCGTGGCAGCGCGTCGACCGCATGGGAACGTCATTGGCGTGAACAAGACGCCCCAAACTCCCCCTGTAATAGGGGAGTATTGTCCATCAATGTAAGGTTGTAAATAGATATCAGTGTTATCAACGGCTTGATATTTGCAGTGCTATGCATGGGGCCATGCTTATGCCGCAGCCCGCGCGCGTTTCCTCAACAGTTCCGCGGCGATCTTCAGATCCTCGACAAAGCGTTGATATTCCCGCGCTTTCGCATCCTCATCGGGCAGCCGCAGCAGATAGGAGGGATGCACCGTCACCAGCGCCTTGACGTCGTCGTCAAGATCGATCAGGCGGCCGCGGTTCTTGTTGATCGGCGTGAGCTTGTTGAACACGCATTGCGCAGCGGTCGCGCCCATCGCCACTACTAGGTCCGGTTTGATCGATGCGAGTTCCCGCTCATACCATTGGCGGCAGGCCTTGATCTCCGGCGTATTCGGCTTCTGGTGCAGGCGGATCTTGCCGCGCGGCACAAATTTGAAATGTTTCACCGCATTGGTGACGTAGACCTTTTTGCGGTCGATACCGGCTTCGTCAAGCGCGCGGTCGAGCATCAGGCCGGCGGGACCGACGAACGGTTTTCCGGCGATATCTTCCTTGTCGCCCGGCTGCTCGCCGACCAGCATCACCTGCGCGCTTTGCGGGCCTTCGCCGAACACGGTCTGGGTCGCATGCTCATAGAGATGGCAGGCGCGGCAATCGGCGGCTTCCTTCCGCAGCGCACTCAGTCGGTCGGCGTGGCGGATCATGGCGGGTTCCGGTGGCGTGGCGATTTCGCTTGTGGGCTTAATCGTCGAAGCCTCCGGCAGGTTCCTCGATTGCTTCGCTGCCGGGTTGAAGATCGTAGCGTAATGACGCTGCCAGATTTCCTCCAGCCGATTGCCTGCAGGCATCCCGGCCTCGCCGATACCAGGGGTGATCGACACCGCATGTCCATCCCAATGCGCGCAGACATCAGGTGTGAGGATCGACCAGGGCATGTCGGCGAAGCGGCTCGCGAAGAATGGCGCCGCCA
This sequence comes from Bradyrhizobium sp. Ses1, assembly GCF_059512365.1. NCBI lineage: Bacteria > Pseudomonadati > Pseudomonadota > Alphaproteobacteria > Hyphomicrobiales > Nitrobacteraceae > Bradyrhizobium > Bradyrhizobium sp. Ses1. The sequence continues at coordinate 10,908 of NZ_JCAMOQ010000002.1, read as the reverse complement.
GTTCCACGATATGATGCTGCGGCTCGAACCAGGCGACGAAATGCGATTTGTGCTCGCGCCCGATCTCGCGGAAGCGGATCGACGTCCGCATCCGCTGTGCCTCGTGATGCACGGCCTTCGCCATCGCATGGATGCGCGCGACATCAGGGTCGTCGGCGACGTCGAGCAGGTCATGGTCGCGGCGCAGGCGCCACAACAGGCGATAGAGCAGGGCAAAGCGCTTGGCATCGCGATGCAGGATTGCGGTTTTCGCCAGCTCGACGAATTTGGCCGGCACGCTGAACGTGCCATGCGGCGGCTCGAGCGGCGCTTCTGCCGCCGCTGTTTCCGGCAGATCGGGCCCGCGGCCGCGCACTGTCCAGGTCACGTTATCAGGCGTCACGTCATTCAATACCAGCGCCCGCGCCGTCGTGCGCCAGCCGTCGAAATCAGTCTCGTTGCCCAGGATGATGTGGTGCATGGCATCTGCTCCGCTCTCGTCATGCCCGGGCTTGACCCGGGCATCCACGCCTTCCTCACCAAGGAAAGAACGTGGATGGCCGGGACAAGCCCGGCCATGACGGCTCTCATGAATCGAGTTGATTTCATTCATGAATTTATCCCGTTACCAATCTGATTGACTCCTCCCGCGCAGTTGGCTTTATATTAGAACATACCATGAACAATTGGGCCAGCTTCTAGTTTCTCCCGGAAGCCGGCAGCGGCCCCGATATCTTCCTTAAGGAGCGGCGCATGACGAGCGCACGCCTGAGCACGCTTGCGTCCCTGCGTGGGCGCATCGAGCGCATTGAGACATCCAATGAAGCGCATCCGCTGCCGCGGATCGCGCTCGGTCATGCCGGCGCTGATGCGATGCTCAAGGGCGGCCTCGCGAAAGCCGCGGTGCACGAGGTGTTTGCCGAGGGGCACCAGGGCGCTTCCGCCACCGGTTTCATCGCAGGTCTTGCCGGCCGTCTTGCCGCGCGAAAGCCGCTGGTCTGGGTGCGGCAGGATTTTTCCGAAACCGAATCCGGCGCGCTGTCGATGAACGGTCTGTCCGAGCTTGGCCTCGATCCGCGTCTCCTCGTCACCGTGCGCGCCGCCGACATCGACAATGCCTTGCGCACCACGGCCGATGCGCTCGCCTGCGACGCGTTAGGCGCCGTCATCATGGAAGTCTGGGGCGAGTCCAAGCAGCTCGATTTGGTCGCGAGCCGCAAGCTGACGCTATCAGCGCAATCATCAGGCGTCCCCGCGCTGCTGCTGCGCCTCGCCGCAACGCCGCTTCCGTCCACCGCGGAAACCAGATGGATCGTGCGCGCGGCGCATTCGCCGCCGGGCGCCAGTTGGAGCGCGTGGGGCGCGCCTCTGTTCGATGCGCAGCTCGTTCGCAACCGTCATGGCCCGGTCGGGCGATGGATCATGGAATGGAAATGTGATGAGTGCCTTTTCAGTGAACCGTCGGCGTATCCTCAGCCTGTGGCTGCCGCGCCTGCCCATCGATCGGATCAAGCGGCAACTGGCGCGAAGCAGCGCCTCGCCAGTTGATCGCCACACGGACGCCGCACCTCCTCTCCCGCAAGCGGGGGAGGGCTGGGGTGGGGGTGCCTCCGCGAGTCACGCGGTCTCCTTGATCGAACCGGTATCGCCGCGAGTTCCCACCTCTCCCCAACGGGGAGAGGTCGACTTGCACATGGCCATGTGCAAGTCGGGTGAGGGGGCTCAGGTCCCGCGAGAGACCGCACCCCTCACCCGGATCGCATCTAACGATGCGATCCGACCTCTCCCTATGGGAGAGGTGAAGAAAGAGATCCCCAGCGTTGTCGTCATCAAGGAGCACAACGCGCTGGTGATCCACTCTCTCGACGACATCGCCGCGCGAAGCGGGCTGTCGACTGGCCTGCCACTCGCCAATGCCCGCGCGATCTGCCCGGAACTGACGGTCTATGATGCCGACGAGGTCGCGGATGCCAAAACGCTCAATGACATCGCCGACTGGTGCGACCGCTTCACACCTCTGGTGGCGCTCGATCCGCCCTACGGTCTCTTCCTCGATATCACCGGCTGCGCCCATCTGTTCGGCGGCGAACACGCGATGCTGCAGATCATCTGCGGCGCGCTCAGTCGGCGCGGCTTTGCCGTCAGCGGCGCGATCGCAGCCACCTCGGTTTGCGCCCGTACGCTGACGCGGCATTCGTCAGGCAGGATCATCGAGGATGGTGCGGAGGTCGAAGCTGTCAGCCCTTTGCCGATCTCGGCATTGGGCGCCGATGAGACGATCACCAAGGGCCTGCGCCGCGCCGGCTTGAAGACCATCGGCGATGTTGCTGCCCGCGCGCGCCATGAGATCGCGGCGCGTTTCGGCGCTGCCTTCACCACGCGGCTCGCGCACGCGCTGGGGCAGGGCGATGCGCCGATCAGCCCGCGCAAGCCATTGCCTGACTACATCGTCGAAAAGCGGTTTCCCGAGCCGGTCACAACCGAGCCCATGATCGCGCTGACGCTGCAGAACCTCGCCAAGATGCTGGTCCAGGCGATGGACAAGCAGGGCAAGGGCGCGCGGAAGCTGGAAGCAGGCTTCTTCCGCACCGACGGCGCGGTGCGCACGCTTGCCGTCGAGACTGGGCGCGCGGTCACGAAGCCCGAGGTGATCGACCGCCTGTTCCGCGAGCGGCTCGATGCACTGAGCGATCCCCTCGATCCCGGCTTCGGCTTCGACCTGATCCGCCTGTCGGCTGGTCGTACCGAGATCGTGGTGCAGCAGCAGCGCGATCTCGATGCCCATGTCCATGACAATGACGAGCTTGCCGCGCTGATCGACCGCATCGCCGCCCGCATCGGCGGCAAGCGCGTGGTCGTGTACCTGCCGGAGGATACCCATATCCCCGAGCGCGCGGCGCTTGCCGCCCCTGCGCAGCATCATCTGGCCGCGGCCTCGCAAGCCGCCTGGCCCGCGCGCGCCGAGGGCGAACCGCCATTGCGTCCGCTGCGCCTGTTCGAAAGGCCAGAGCCGATCAAGGTGCCGTTCGCCACCGTGCCGGATGGACCGCCGCATCGCTTCACCTGGCGGCGCGCTACGCATCAGGTGGTGCGGGTCGAGGGTCCCGAGCGCATCGCCATGGAATGGTGGCAGCGGGACGGGAAGGTGCTGACGCGCGACTATTTCCGCGTCGAGGACGAGCAGGGCCTGCGCTTCTGGATCTTTCGCGACGGCCTTTACGACAGCGAACTGATCGACGAAGACGGCAAGCCCATTCCCGCCAACTGGTTCGTGCATGGGCTTTTCGCATAATGGAACCGGCGCCCGACTATGCCGAGATCGGCATCACAAGCAATTTCTCCTTCCTGCGCGGCGGATCGGATCCGCGCGCCTATGTGCATCAGGCGAGCATTCTCCGCATTCCCGTGATCGGGCTTGCCGACCACAACACACTCGCCGGTGTGGTGCGCGCCTACAAGGAGCTCGAAAATTCAAAAGTAACGCATCCGCCAAAGCTCCTGATCGGTTCGCGCATCGTCTTCATGGACGGCACGCCTGACATCCTGGTCTATCCGCGCGACCGCGCGGCTTACGGCCGGCTGTGTCAGCTCCTCACCCGCGGCAAGCGCGGCGATGACATCAAGCGGATCGAAAAGGGTGAGTGCCGTCTGAAGCTGAGCGATCTCCTGGAATTCGCCGAAGACCAGCTCCTGGTGCTGTCCTTGCCGCATCGTTTCGAGACGACAAAGTCGCTCGATCTGCTCGAACGCCTGAAAGCAAGCCGTGCTGATGGCGTATGGCTCGCCGCAAGCCTTCTCTATCGTGGCGACGACAAGCGGCGCCTGGCACGATTGCATCACCTTGCGACGACAGCAGACGTGCCGCTGCTCGCAACCAACGAAGTGCTCTATCACCATCCCGCGCGCCGCCCGCTGCAGGATGTGCTCACCTGTATCAGGGAGAAGATGACGATCGATGCGATCGGCAAAAGACTGGAAGCCAATGCCGAGCGGCATCTGAAACCTGCGCAGGAGATGGCGCGGCTGTTCCGCGATTTTCCCGACGCGATCGCCGAGACCATGCGCTTTGCCGACCGCATCACCTTTTCGCTCGATCAGCTCAAATATCAATATCCCGATGAGCCGGTGCCGCCGGGCAAGACCGCGCAGCAGCATCTCGAAGACCTGACCTGGGCCGGTGTCATTAATTATTTCGGCGGCAAGATCGACGACACGCTTCGCGCCACCTTGCACAAGGAGCTCGCGCTGATCGCCGAGCTGAAATACGCGCATTATTTCCTGACCGTGCACGACATTGTCCGTTACGCGCGCAGCCAGGGCATCCTGTGCCAGGGGCGGGGATCGGCGGCAAACTCGGCCGTGTGCTACGTGCTCGGCATCACCTCGGTCGATCCGACCAAGGTCGATCTCCTGTTCGAACGCTTCATCTCGAAAGAGCGGCTGGAGCCGCCCGACATCGACGTCGATTTCGAGCATTCGCGGCGCGAGGAGGTGATGCAATATGTCTATCGCCGCTATGGCCGTCACCGCGCCGCCATCATCGCAACCGTCATCCATTATCGTCCGCGCAGCGCGATCCGCGACGTCGGCAAGGCGCTTGGGCTGACCGAGGACGTCACCGCCGCGCTCGCCGATACTGTGTGGGGAAGCTGGGGCAAGGGCCTCAACGACATGCAGGTGCGGCAGGCGGGGCTCGATCCGAAGAATGCGATGATAGGGCTCGCGGTCGATCTCGCCACTGAGTTGATCGAATTCCCGCGCCATCTCTCGCAGCATGTCGGCGGCTATGTGCTGACGCAGGACCGGCTCGATACCTATGTGCCGATCGGCAATGCCGCGATGGACGACCGCACCTTCATCGAATGGGACAAGGACGACGTCGACGCGCTCAACATGATGAAGGTCGACGTGCTGGCGCTAGGCATGCTGACCTGCATCCGCAAGAGCTTTGACCTGATCGCCGATCACAAGGGCGAGCGCTGGGAGCTTGCGACCGTTCCGCAGGACGACAAGAGAGTCTACGACATGCTGTGCCGCGGTGAATCGCTCGGCGTGTTCCAGGTCGAGAGCCGCGCGCAGATGAACATGCTGCCGCGGCTGAAGCCGCGGGAGTTCTATGACCTCGTCATCGAGGTCGCGATCGTGCGTCCGGGGCCGATCCAGGGCGACATGGTGCATCCTTATTTGCGCCGGCGAAACAAGCAGGAGAAGGTGAGCTATCCATCACCGTCACCGGAGCACGGTCCTGCAGACGAATTGTACAGGGTGCTGCACAAGACCCTCGGCGTGCCGCTGTTCCAGGAGCAGGCGATGCGGATCGCCATCGAAGCCGCAAAATTCACCTCCGAAGAGGCCAATGGCCTGCGCCGCTCGATGGCGACCTTCCGCAATCTCGGCACCATCGGCAAGTACGAGGACAAGCTGATCGGCAACATGGTCGCACGCGGCTACGATGGCGAATTCGCCAGAAGCTGCTTCGACCAGATCAAGGGTTTTGGCTCCTACGGCTTCCCGGAAAGCCATGCCGCCAGCTTCGCACAGCTCGTCTACATCTCCTCCTGGCTCAAGCATCATCATCCCGACGCCTTCTGCTGTGCGCTGCTCAACTCGCAGCCGATGGGCTTTTACGCTCCCGCGCAGATCGTCGGCGACGCCCGCAAGAACGGCGTCGAAGTCCGCGAGATCGATGTATCCTTCAGCTTCGCCCAGAACACGCTGGAGGAGGGCAGCGGTAAGCACTGTGCCGTGAGGCTAGGCTTCCGCCAGATCGACGGCTTCAACTGGAAAGACCCGGATGAGGAGAAGCTGAAGCAAATCCAGGCGTCATTCCATGGTGAACCTGCGATGTTGCCGCACGCTCCCACCTCTCCCCAGCGGGGAGAGGTCGACTTGCACATGACCATGTGCAAGTCGGGTGAGGGGGCTCAGGTCCCACGAGAGACTGCGCCCCTCACCCGCGCTGGAGCCTGTCATCGGGCGCGCCTTCGGCGCGACCCGTTGGGCGCGACCTCTCCCTATGGGAGAGGTGAAGAAATCGACTGGGCCGACCGCATTGTCGCTGCGCGGCAGCGGCGTCCCTTCACCTCGCTGGAGGATTTCGCCCGCGACACCGGCCTGCCCAAGCGCGCGCTGATCCTGCTGGCCGACGCCGATGCCTTCCGCTCGATCGGGCTCGATCGCCGCGCAGCGCTCTGGGCGGTGCGGCGGCTGCCCGACGATGTCCCATTGCCTCTGTTCGAAGCCGCTGTTGCCCGCGAGCAGCCGGACGAGAACGCAAAACCCTTGCCGCAGATGCCGCGGCAGGAGCAGGTGGTCGCCGACTACCAGACCATCCGCCTGTCGCTGAAAGGCCACCCGATGGAGTTCCTGCGCGCGATGTTTGAAAAAGAGCGCGTGGTGTCCTGCAAGGAGATCTGCCATCGCAACGACCGCCGCCGCGTCCGTTGCGCCGGCGTGGTGCTGGTACGGCAGCGTCCGGGCAGCGCCAATGGCGTGGTGTTCATGACGCTCGAGGACGAGACCGGGATCGCCAATATCGTGGTGTGGCCGAAGGTGATGGAGCAATACCGGAAAGAAGTGATGGGCGCGCGGCTGATCCTGGTCGAAGGCTATATCCAAAGCAGCCCGGAGCAGGTGACACACCTGGTTGCGCAGCGCATGATCGATCGCTCCTACGACCTCATCAATCTCTCCAACGACGCCTTCAGCGCCAAGCCTGCCGTGCCGGCCGGCCCGGCTTTGGTCGAACCCCTCAATGACGATCGCCGCGACCACGGCGAAAACTCCCCGCAAAGAATCCGCCACCCCCGCAACGTCCGCATTCTGCCGCCGTCACGCGATTTCCATTGAGGGAGCGCGCCGCCTCTCTCCTCCGTCATTCCGGGGCGCGCGCAGCGCGAGCCCGGAATCCATTGTGCCGCACCCGCACGCGGAGAAATGGATTCCGGGCTCATCGCTTCGCGATGCCCCGGAATGACTCCTCATCCCGAGGAGCCGCGAAGCGGCGTCTCGAGGGATGGGCCACGGGCTCCCTCCGTCATTCCCGGGGCGCGAAGGCGCGAACTATGATGCGAAACTACAGACAATCAATTTCGCAATGCACTCGGCGTTGGCGATCCCGTCCCGAAGGTCTAGCATATCGATAGTCACTGCCGTTTTGGCTGCCTGCACCATCGTTCATCTGCAACGGGCGGGAGCTGACAATGAAGACGATTTTGGTACCGACCCAAAATACCCCGGCCATGACATCCACACTCGAAACGGCGGTGCTGCTCGCGCGGCGCACTGGCGCCTATATCGAGGGGGTTCCACTGTGGTTTGGCACGCCTGAGTTTGTCGTGGCGGGGCTGGCCAGCAGCTATTCCATGGAAACCTATCGGGTACGGCGCGAAGCGGAGGCGGCGGGCGAGCGCGAGCTGTTCGAGACCTTCATGCAGCAGCACGGTGTTGCTGCTGCGAAAATGACCGCGGACCGACCTTGGTATAGCTGGTTCGCCGAGGTGCCGCCGGGCGAGGGCCTCGTCGGCAGCCATGGCCGCGTGTTCGATGTGATTGTGATGAGCAGGCCGGGTGCTGCTACGGACCCTCTCTATCGGCGGGCGGTCGAGTCGGGATTGTTCGAAAGCGGTCGGCCTGTTGTGCTGTCGCCGCCGACTGCTCCGAAACAGATCGCGACCAACATCATGATCCACTGGAATGGCAGCACCGAGCAGGCCCGCGCCAACGCGTTGGCGATGCCGCTATTGCACCTGGCCGGACGCGTGACGGTGTTGACTGTCATCGGCGGACAGGATGTGCCGGGTCCATCGGCCGATCAGGTGCGCAAGCAATTGCGGTACAATGGCATTGCCGCCGAGCCCATGAGCATCGAGCTGAACGGTCGCAGCACCGGCGAAGCGGTGCTCGCCGCGGCCAAGGCCGACGGCTGCGACCTGTTGGTCAAGGGAGCTTTTACAAGGACCAGGCTGCGGCAATTGATTTTCGGCGGCGCCACCAGCCACATCATGGAACACGCAGACTTGCCGTTATTGATGGCGCATTAGGAATCGCGCTTACCGGACTGCCCGAGGTGTCATTCCGGGCATCGCGAAGCGGCGTCACGAGGGATGGCCGAGAAACTCTCACTGTCCGTCATTCCGGGGCGCGCGCAGCGCGAGCTATGATGTGCAAGTGCACATCAGAGAATCCATTGGGCCGCAGGCGCAAGTGGAGAAATAGATTCCGGGCTCGATGCTTCGCATCGCCCCGGAATGACAATGGCCAATGTCCTGCCCGGCCTCACGAGGATGATCGACGCGGCGGGATCGGCGGAACCACCTGCAGCTTAGGAAGATCCTCGGGGCGCAGCCGAAAGGCGACGGGATATTTGTCCGGGTTCACGTTCTCCTCCGGCTCGGTCGATCTCCAGACATAGAGGCATGTCGGACAACCGAACACGGTCCAGACCCCGGCAACGGGAGATTTGCTGCGGACCTCGATCTTGCCTGATCGACATCGCGGACATGCGGCCGGAAGAGTGTCGGCGGTTGTCGCCGTCATGTCCGCATCTCCTTCGCCAGAGCTATGAGCTTGGTCCGCCACTGATCGGTGTGCTGCGGCTTGTCGAGTTCCTCGCCATAGTCGCCGCGGATATCAGGCGCGACCGGCGTGGTGGCGTCGATGATCATCTTGGTTACAACCCCAGCTGGGCTGCAGGCCGGATCCAGGAGATTCTCCGCGAGATTCGGGATGGTCACGATGTCGCCCGCAGGGTTTACCTTCACCGATATCGCCCACATCACCTGCTTGAGGTCGAACGGGTCGACCTTCTCGTCGACAACGATCACGACTTTTGCGTATCCGAGACCATGGGTCGTGGTCAGCACGCGCAAGCCCACATATTTGGCGAAGCCGCCATAGCGGATTTTTGTCGAGACGACGACCACCAGACCGTGGGTATAGAGTGCATTGACGGCAACGACTTCGGGAAACGTCGTCTTGAGTTGAAGGAAGATCGGCGCGCTCGTCGTCATGGCTTGCAGGAAGTCGAGCTCGGTCCAGGGCCGCCCCACATAGACCGCGTCGTAGACCGGATCCTTGCGGTGCGACACGCGATCGATCTCGATCACCGGATATTTATGGCATCCCGAATAATAGCCGGGGAATTCACCAAACGGCCCCTCGGTCTCGCGCTGTCCGCAAAGCAGGCGGCCCTCCAGCACATATTCGGATCCCCAGGGGACATCCAGGCCCTTTGCAGTCTTGACGACACGGTATGGCGCGCCCTGCATCACGGCCGCCATCTTGTATTCGAGCTGATCGTAAAGCAGCGGCGTCGCGCCCATCAGCGTGATGATGGGCTCGTTTCCCAGCGCGATCGCGACTGGCAAGTCTTGGCCGCGGGCTTCCGCATGAGCCATATGGATCGCGATATCGTGCTGCGGCACAGTCTGGATTCCGAGGCGATTTCGTCCCTTGACCTGCAGGCGATAGATGCCGACGTTCTCGACATCGTCATTGTTCCAGTCGTCCAGGTCCCGGCTGATGGTGCAGGCTTTGTCGATGAAGTAGCCGCCATCGCCGCGGTTGAGACGAAACAGCGGCAGCAGTTCGTAGAGGTTCACGTCCTTGTCGACGACAACCTCCTGCCAGGGCGCGGTCTCAACGCGCTCCAATGTGCCAGGATATTGCTGGAAGCGCCGGACGAACTCAAAAAATTGATCGCGCATGCTGGCGTCTTTTTCCATGCCAAGCGCGAGAGCATGGTTGCTCCATGATCCATGTATGTTCATGGCGACCCGAGCGCTGGTGTAGCCGGCGATGTTGTCGAAATAGATCGCGGGGCTGTCCTCGCCGATCTCTGTAAGGGCGCAAGCCGCGGCGGCGATGTCGGGTTCAGGAAGAACCTGATCATGGATGCGCAGCAATTGCCGTTCTTGCTCGAGGACGGACAGGAATTCACGAAGGTCCTTGTAGGCACGCATTTCTGCCCCCGATTGCTCGGATTGGTTTCAGGCGGCGCGTAACGCGGCAATCTGCCGTTGCCAACGCGAGAGTACGGCTTGAGGATCGTGCAGTGCAAAGGTGACTCCGCCTGTTACATCCGCGTATGGCGCGACATGCTGGCGTACCGACTCGACCTCCGCCTCGAACAACGCCAGCGGCACATCGGAAGAAGAGTGGGCGAGGCGGCGACAGCGGAGCTTCATCTCGCAAATGCCGCCATCGAGTGAAAGCGCGATCGTGAGCCGTCCTTCGCGTTCAAGATTGGAGGCCATTGTCGATTGCGGAAAAACCGCAAAGCGGACGCGACCAGAAGGCACGATCACCATATCGCCTGCACTGAGCAGGGCAGCGTGAGGCCATCCGTCCGAACCAACCGTCGAGAGACGCAGCGCCTGGGTTTTGGTCGCCAGGTCGGTGCCATCAAGATAACGGACCACCCCGTCCGGGATCTTGCTGCTGGTTGCGGGCGCCGCGTAGAAGTGCTCGGCTTCCTTCATTTCACATCTCCCTCGGAGGTGATCCGCATTCTCGCGGAAATCGAAGGCGGCAGTTCATTGAAGTGAGGCAGGATCGGTGCGCCGCGGTCATCGCGGTCTCGCGGAAGAGACAAGCGTGACTAGCCCTGCAAAAGAAGTACTACCAAAGGCTGTTCCCTGCAACGGCGGCCCCGCCCTCATCCCGAGGAGCCGCGTTAGCGGCGTCTCGAGGGATGGGCTCCAGGCGAGAGCGGGGCCTCATGGTTCGAGACGCGCTGCGCGCTCCTCACCATGAGGGTCCAAAGTCGCGTGCACGGCGAAGCAAATTATGCAAGCGATTCCAAGGTGATTTGCCTCGTCCAGCCCTCGCGCAAAAAACATTCGGCTTTCGCCGTCGGGCAAATCAGTGATTTAACTCCGCGCGTCTCACGGCGGATGAGGGGCGGTTCGCGATCGTCACGAACGTTGC